>JAIDSQ010000099.1 GCA_029061155.1 Clostridia bacterium | reverse complement strand
TTATAAAACCGTCGATTTTATCTGAATATTTTAGGACAAGCCAGAATGAAACAGCAATCAGTGCCGCTATTGCGAACCAAATTAGTATTCCCCACCAAGTATTAAACGGTATAAAGCCTATTGAATAAGCCGTAGTTAAAACTGATATTAATCGTGTTACTAAAATCATTATAATAAAATATATCCACGTCATTGATGACAACCCTGCAATAAAGCAAAGTACGTCATCGGGGAACATCGGCAACAAAAACATTATAGAAAGTATCAAATAATCTTTATTCTTTAATTTTTCCAGCCATTTATTTAAAGCATCCTTTCCTACTATCCAGATTACGGCTTTATAACCTATCCAACGACCGATAGCAAAAGCGACTATCGAACCTGAAACTATTCCTATAAAAGAATATATAAAACATCTGAACGCCCCGAAAAGCGCTACGCCCGCAGCAACTGTCACTGAGCCCGGTACAGGCAATATTACTACTTGCAGAAAGCAAAAAGTAATATATAAAAATACTGCCCAATTTCCAAACTGTGATATATATTCCCGCAATGCTTGTATACTGTTGATTTTAGTTATTATTCCTGTAGCGCATATTGTAAAAAATACCGCGCCAAGGATATCTAAAAATATAAGTGTACACATGACAAGGCGATAAAGCGCCTGCTTTCCGAAAAAATACAATAAAATATAGGCAAGAACAAGTCCCGCAATTACGCCTGCCGATACCGATATTAAAACCATAAAGTTTTCGGCTATGAATGGTAAGCTTTTGTATGCAAGACCGTATGCCGTAAAAACAAAGGCAACAGCACCGAAAAGCACCGCTGCCAGAATATTTACAATATGTTTTAACACTTTATAAAAATTCGCCATCTTCTATACAATATATTATATATAATAAAGAAGTAAATTATAATGAAGATTTAAAATTTTTTATTGCAGTCGTTGCCAACTTATCGCAAATATTATTATATTCGTTGTCGGCATGACCCTTTACCTTTATAAAGTTAAGCTTGTGAATACGCGAAAGTGAATACAATTCCTGCCATAAATCGGCATTAAGCAATTGTTTATTATCAGCCTTACGCCAGCCTAAACGTTCCCATTCAAATATCCAACCGCGCTCAAATGCATTTACCGTATAAGCCGAATCACTATATACGTCCACTTCACAATTCTCTTTAAGGCATTTAAGTCCTTCTATAACCGCAGTAATTTCCATACGGTTATTTGTTGTATCGTCAACAGCGCCCGACATTCTTTTTTCGTGACCTAAGTACATAAGAACAGCGCCCCAGCCTCCGACTCCGGGGTTACCCGAACACGCACCGTCCGTGTATAATGTTACTCTTTTCATTTGTCGGAAAGCTCTTTAGTACGTTTTACACACGCTGTCACGGCATCAGTAACGGTCTTACGGAAATTATATTCTTCTAAAACCTTTAACGCATCCATTACTGCCCCGCCTTTACAAGCCTGCATTGTGAGTTCTGAAAGAGTTTGATCGCCTTGCTCTACCATTTCAGCTGAACCGAGTAAAGTCTGAACGGCAAGTACTTTTGCCTCATTCTTTGTTAATCCGTTCTGAACACCGCCGTCAATTAACGCGTCAAGAAACATAAACACATAAGCAGCGCCGTTACCGCTCAAGCCGCTTACGGCGTCCATCTTACTTTCGTCGACACTTAATACACTGCCTATACAATTAAAAATATTACTTATAAATTCGGTATCGTCGGTAACTTTATTGAAATCTGTCATATCGATACCGATTGTTCCGCTGCCTATCGCGCAAGGTAAATTCAACAAACAGCGAGCAACTTTTATCGCGCCTGTTCCGAAAGAATTTTTGATAGTATTCTTTTTAAGATTAGGAATAACAGAAATAAGCTTTTCAGGTTTGGTACCGTTAAAACTTTTAACTATATTATCAAAATTTTGCGGATTGCCGGAAATAATCACAAATTCACAATTTTGAGCTACAAGACTATTGTCTGTTGTAGTACGCACGCCGAGATACTTAACTTCCTCAAGCTTATCTTCAGAACTATCGCTTACAAGAATTTTCTTTTCATGCAGAAATTCAGAAAGAACTACCCCCTTTAAAATAGATTGCGACCAAAAATCACAACTGACAACACCAAGTTTAAATTGTTTTTTCATAATATGTCTCCGAAAACAGTTGACTAAATCAAAATGTTATTATATAATTTATTCGCTTTCAAAATTTAGGGGAGTAGCTCAACGGTAGAGTCGCGGTCTCCAAAACCGTCGGTTGCATGTTCGAATCGTGTCTCCCCTGCC
>JAIDSQ010000098.1 GCA_029061155.1 Clostridia bacterium | reverse complement strand
TTTTAAGACAAGCGAACGACTTATATGCTCTTTATCAATCTCTATTGTTAATATGTTCTCTTTGGGATTAAATGCCTTAATGTCTCTATATTCTGCCACTACGCTTTCAAGATAAATTACAACTTTTGCTTTACCGCCTTCAATCAACTTTTGAAGCCCCTCACATCTAAGCGTATAAGAAACTTCAATTATTGCCTTACTCCCTTCTATAATAGCTTCTCTCACCAGCTCAATATCAAACTCCGAATTAATATAATCATCGTTGCCAGATGATAAAACTGGATGTGGATAGTTAATATTGGTTTTATTCATATTTTTCTCCTCAGTAAACAAGTAGTTCAAGCAACATCTTCTCGTAGTATTCAAGTGTTAAGAAAAATTCGTACAGTTTGTTCCCTTTTAAATCTTTCAATAATAATTGTGAGGAATTTACTTGATAACGCTTCTTTTCAAATTTATAATCCTTGATTGTTATCTTTTCTTTAGTTCCATCATCGCCAATCGCTTTAATAGCAATATGTGCGACAGGGCAATCTTCTTCCAATACCAATGCGACTCGATAAGTGGGTGTTGATGCAACCTGCATAATCCTTTGTTTTAAGACTTTTGGAACGCTAACAGACTTTTCTCCAGGTACCGGTGCCTTAACTTTATCTTGCCCCTCAGGATCTTCTTCTCCACCACTACCGTGTCCATGTCCGCCATGTCCCTCATTGTGTGGATCATAATTTTCTTTCCTATTACCTGTAACTTTCTTAGCTGTTAAAGTAACCGTTCTTGACTTAATCCTATTTGTTTGACTATCTCCAATTCGATTCTCTGCATCCGGAGATTTATCTTCTTCATCCGCCGTTCCAAGCGATTGGTCATCTTCATCATAGGGTAAATATGCACTCACGCCATCCAAATCAAGGTCTTCAGGAGTTTCAGTTCTGCAACAATCCACAATCGTGTCGTTCGTCCAAGAAATAAGCTGGCTTCGTATTTTCCTTACTCTCTTATTCTCTTCGGGATCATTTTCGATTAAATCCGGATCCCATTTGTTATGCTGTGGCGGTTCGATATTTTTCAGCAACTCATTAAGTCTTTGTCCCTGAACTATCATAACCGCTGCATAGCGAGTAAAAATATGGCTTTTCCTTGTTCGGACAACCATACCAATCGAACGCATTTCTGCAATCGATTTGCTATACTTGTCATCTTTTTTTATATATAGAACAACATCGTTCTGATCAATAATTGTCCCAGGCCTGATTTCTTCCGCAGCAACAACAGCGGAATAAAACTCCATAATAGTTGATATTTTTTTCTCTTTACTTTCTTCTCTTTTTTCAATATCCGAATAATACTTTAAACGTCCCTCCAATGTTTTATCATCAATTACCTGCCCATCAATTTCGACTTTAAGCTTTTTTTCAATAATTGCTACAAAAAAGTTACTTAATATAGCCTTTTCAATATCTGCAGCCCAAGTTGGTGTTTTCTTAAAACCTGCTATAATTACATCAGTTCCATATTTTGTACGTTCGAACTGATCACGAAGCAAGCACAAGTCTTCTTCAAAAATAGGTTTTTTATCATTCGTATTATTATAAAATCCTACACCTTGAGTAGCTTCGCCTTTTTGAAAATGTGTAACAAGCCTTGCAACCCCTTGAAAAGCCTTAACTTTGTCCTCTAACGCATAAGTATTATAAAATACAGTTCTAAAAGAAGAGCAAGCAAATGGAGCATTTTTACCAATTCCATAAGAGCCACCACTACCCTGTTCTTTTTGAGTGACACCATTGGAATGTGTCAGTGCTCGCCATACCGACTTTTCTCTAATATCAGCCTTTGCACCACTTAATCCTTTTGTGTTATAATCGCTAATTACAAGAAAATCTATATATTCTTGAGCAAGCTTGTTTTTTGCCTCATCAAGAAAATTGCGAAGTTTAGGTTCTGTCTTTTGACTCCAATAATCTTCGCATTCGTTAAAAATCTCATCTAGTCCAACCAAAGCACTATAATCCGCTTTTTTTATTGACTTGCTTTTAAATTCAACAACGACAGTGCTTTCACCCGGTGCTTTAGCATCAAGAGAATTTTGACATATCTCTCTCGCTAAATTATCATAGAGTTCTGAACCTTTGAAAGTTGCAATACCCCCATCGTTAATGCCATGTTCTTCTCCATCATCTAATCGCGGAAATCTCCAATTCAGTGTACCCACCGTTTTCCTCCTTAAAGTTTAAATTTTCCTTCTTCCACTTCTGTGCTATTAAATTTCATTTTTGCTATTTTTAATTCCTTATCCAGTGTTCCAAAAATTTTTTGAATATCTGCATCAGAATAATCGTAATTGGCTTTATTTGCACAATTCCCCAACAATCGAAGCATATCGATTATCTTATTTGTTCTAGCCTCTGCTAATCTAACAAATTTTTCGCGCTTAGTTTCCATTTTATTTACATCCTTTTATATATATCGCAAATATAAGTTAACACGACTAAACATATTTGTCAATATATTTTTAAAAATTCGTACGACAAAATTCAAAATTATTTTTAAAATATTGCAATATACTAAAAATATACCAAAAATACAGGCACAAAATTGCCTGTATTTACAATACTTATTCAAAACATACTTTATCTAATATAGAATTGAAAATAAACTTAAGAACAGGAACAGCTATTGAATTACCGCTTTGCCTGTATGCATTCACATCATTAACAACTATTCTAAAATTCTCAAAGCCCATTAACCTAAGGCATTCATCAGGAGTTAACTTTCTTGCCACACGCTCCTCTCCATCATAAGTGCCTATATAAATTCTTTTATCTGCCCGGATTTCATCTGTAGGTTTTTCAAGTCTAAAATCTCCAGTCCAATTAAACTGTTGATTTGCTGTTTGACAACAAATCACATCTCTATTTACCCTAGAGCGTCCTTGATGTTTTTCTTTAGTGGTTACCCACTCAAATCCCTTTTTCCCTAAATAATATTTAAGATCTACCGCTCGTGATAAATAATCCGTTGCTTTTTTTTCTAACGTTATGGGTTCGGGGAATTTAAAATCTTTTATATTTAGAGCTTTGTCAAATCCTACCACAAAAACTCGTTGTCTAATTTGTGGCAACCCATAATCTTTAGCATTTAATGTAGTTGGATAGATATCATAGTCAAGCTCTTTAAATATCTCTTGAATTCTTTTCCATGTATTTCCCTTATCGTGTGACATCAACCCAACCACATTTTCATAAATAAATACCTTTGGATGAATATCCCGAATCAAAGAAGCATAGTGAAAGAATAAAGTACCACGCGTATCTTCAAATCCCTGCTTTTTACCATAGGTAGAAAATGACTGACATGGACTCCCGCCAACTAATATATCAACATCCCCCCTATATCTTGTGCCATCTATAAATCTAACATCTTCAAACCATTGTGTTTCGTCAATTGCATTATTCGCGAAGTAAGACTGCTTGACATAATTCTCTTTCCCTGTCTTCAAATAGAGATTATTAACGAACTCAAGCCCTTCTTCATATGGAAGTTCTTCTATTTGCTCCTTTATTTCTTCGTATGTAGCAGATAACTCTCTCTCACCATTATCACAAGCAAATACAATATTAAATTCTTCATTCAGTTGTTTTAAAGCTTCTTCTGGAGCTCCTATTCCACTAAATACTGTAGCTAAGCGTATCATTTGTACTAACCCATTGATGAACTTTGTAGTTTAACATTTAACTATTTAAGTGCTGTTTAATATTATCAGAATTCACCAAATAAGTCAAATACAAAGACTGTGAATTGTAATTTTTAAGTCCAATTTTTATGTTATAGAAACTCGTCAAAAACAAAGCAAACCTACTTCATCGAAATTAATTTTATACTTATGACTATTGTTGTGGGCACAAATCAAAGCGGGTTTCCCGCTTGTTCTGAGTGAGCGAAGCGAACGGGTCGAAAATACCACTTTGTGGCATTTTCCTTATCCTGCTTAGGATATATTCAATCGTCCCATTTTACAACAGCTAATTAGGGCAATAAAAAAGGTGTGGATTTGCACCACACCTTAAAATTATTTTATTTAAGCAAGCAATTCGTCAACGAACTTTTTTGCTTGCTCTTTGGTTAATAGGTTAGCCCTCTTGTGAGCATAAAAATATAAACCCTCAGGAGGGAATTCTCCGAACCTAATGTTAAACTTGCCTACTTCTTGTTGCAAGTGTTCGTAATTAAAATTAGGGTTACTTGCAATCATATCCTCAATATTGACGCCGAAAAATACAGATAGTTTAATTACCGTTTCAAGCATAGGCTCCCCGCCTTTTTTAAGTCGGGTTAAGTTGCCGATTGAAATGTCCAACGCCGAACTTATCTTTCTATAACTAACGCCCAAGCTTTTATGTAAGTTGTTAAAGTTCCTTGTGAAGTTTTCTGCAACGCTTTCATCTCTGTTTATTTCAACTGCTCGTTCTTCTTTGTTAAGTCGTCCAATCTCAATTTGTAATTGGTTGCATATCTCTTCATAAATTCCGAACTCTTCAACGTGTGACTGCTCATCTATCCAATCGCTCATTCTGTTTTTAACAGCAACATATTCTCCGCCTACTCTTTCAATAAACCTTTTAAGCATCTGAAATTGCTCAACTATATAGAAGCCAATATCTTTTTGACAAAGTGTATCCAAATCAACACAATATAAATCTGCAATTTGTTTTGCAACAGAGATATAAGGAGACACCCAGTATTTATCGTAAGACAGCATAGTCGGTTGCGGAATACCAGTATATCGTGTTATATCTTCATAAGTTAAGCCAAAGTATACTTGCTTGCTTAAACCGATATTCCGAGAAAATGTTTCCTGTCCAAACTTTAAATTCGCTAAAATTTCGTTATTATTTTCTTTTTTCATAAAAAAATGTGATTAAACCTCTTGACAAGTGTTCATTATCGTGATATAATGCAAATGTAGCCAAGTACCATCGGCTTTCTTTTATAGTTTTAAATGTTCATTATCACAATAATATCACTCTCATGTGAGAGTTAAATTTAATAGATATTGTGTTCATTATCATAATACTACAAGAAAGTTTGAATGTCAAGCAGCTATAAAAAATTATAAAGGAGGTTTTTTATTAAAAGATATAAAATTTGGAGAGATGCTAACGGGTATCTTATAGAAGAACCCAAGAACTATATGTATGTGGACGGTAAGCGAATACAGCTTCGTCCCCGTCCACCGCATGCAACTGTTTCTATTATTACCCATAGACAGGACTTCGCTAAAATGAACGAGTATTTTGAACTCGATTATGTTGAATATGCTGTTACGTTTTTAAAGCCAAAAACATTAAACTTTGAGGAAAGCTGGCAACAGGTATTTACAGAAATGGATTTACAGTTCCATAAGACAAAGCGAAGTATTTACTATGAGTGTATAGCGTTCGGGGGAAACAGTGAGTTTTGGGAAGATATGAGCAATGAAAACAGATTACAGTACTTTAAGTGGTGTTATGAATTTGCCATTAACTATATAGGTTTTAACGGAACAGACAGAAACATTATGTTCGCCTATGTATTGGATAGAGAAAACAGGCACGTATTGGAGGTTTATTACTTACCAGCAACGCACAATATACAAAAAAAGATTTACAGTCACGAACGTAGTCCAAGCGGCGGTTACTTACAAGCTAAAGATTTAAATGACAACTATATTTATGAAACCGTTTATTCTTCTAGGCCTTTCCTATCTCACTACCAATTCTGGAAAGAACGTGGCGGAGAAACTGCATACTCTTCTTTACAAGAAGACTTTTATCAGCAGGTTTCAGAAAACTATCACGTAAGGCGTGGAGAAAGTCTATCTCCCACTTGGTACACTTGCGATGCGCAACAACGCCGCTACAATCGTTATGAAGGTGACGAATATGACCAACTGTATATGCCCGATGAGGATGAAGATTAAAAAAGGGACTTGTTGTACCGCAAAAGCGCACCGCATTATGAAATTTCTAAATAATTTGGGAAGAACCCTTGACAAATTGAACCGGATTGCTATAATCGTATTAACATTTTATGTCGGAGGTGTTTGCAGAAGATGACAGACAAGGAATTATTGGCAAAAGTTGAAACAAACGAGGGTTTAACAGTAAACGAGATTAAAAGATATCAAAAGCTTGTTAAACCGCAGAAGCACGTTTACGGCAAGTACGGAACGCTCAAGCGCAAATATCTAGAAGACAAAGGGTTAGATTGGACGATTGAAAACCTCCCCGAATATCTTCACTGCGTGGACAAGCAAGCCGAGGACATATACAACATCCTCTATGCAAAACTCTCCACCTCTCCGCTGTACAAGCGGACGGGCGAGTTTATGGAAGATTACCGTAGGCTGACCGCTATGCAACACGCAATCGATGAAGAAATTTTAAACGAATTAATTTATACGGAGGAAGTCGTATGAAACAACCAAAGTCGCAAATAGATAAACGCTATGAAGACAAACACAAAGAGGAACGCAAAGCCGCGCACGCGGTTTGGGGAACTTCAATGAAACGTGAAGACTTTGAGGAACTGAACAAGTTCCTCAAAGACAACCGCATACCGAAAGTCCAACTCATTTATGCGGGCTGGACTGCATTAAAAGAACAACTGAATACAAATAACTCAGAAGGAGGAAAACGCAATGAAAAGAGAACATAGTATTCAAAGCTATAAGGGCACGGTAAGATAGACAACTGCTTGTCCGAATAAGGATATTTGACAAACAACGAATTACAAAAAGTATTAAATGCAATTAAGTACATACCGTCCGAGAACGAGCGGGACGAAGTAACGCAGATTATATTGAAAGCGGCTTCCGAAAGCATAACTCTGGACAGGTTGAAACAACTAACCAAAAGGGAAACAAAAGCTGATTTTAATGAGAATGGCACAAACGGATTTATCACATTTACAAAAAAGGAGATAAATTCTATGTCGGACTACTTAAAGAAACTATTTACTATTAACGATAAAATCGTAACCTACCGCTATGTGAACGGCTTGTATCAGGCACGGTTCCGCAGGGACGGTTACAATATCGAGGTTGCGTCCAAGAGCTTCGATATTATGAGACAAAAATTCTTGGCAAAACTGCTTGCCGCTGAAAGGGCAAAGCAAAACGCAGACTTTCCACTACTCTCCGACTTCATACACGATTGGCTGAAAGTCAAGAAACAGACCGTAAAAGAAACGACTTACAAAAGCTACGTCAACTTGCTTACGAAAAATATTCTGCCGAAGTTCGGGCATTACCACGTCAACGAAATAACGAGAAAGGACATTCAGGACTTTCTGTTTGAGCTGACGGACAACGGCAAGAACCGCACAGCACAGAAGCTGAAATTACTTTTATCCGCAATATTTGACGTAATCGTCGAGGACTACAACATCAAAACACCGATGAGTAAAATCGTACTTTCGCACTATGAAGTTAAGAAAGGCAGAGCATTTACCAAAGACGAAGAAAAAATAATTATCGACTTCTGTAAGGAAAATTCGCACTACGCAGGCAACTCCGCTATTCTTACACTTCTCTATACGGGTATGCGTGTAGGCGAACTGGAAACGATAACCTACGACGATACTTTTATTTACTGCGAGTCTGAAAAGACGAGAAAGGGCTATGCAAAAGTTATAAGGCAAATTCCTATATCGCCGATGCTGAAAAAAGTTATGCCGTTAATCGATTTGGAACAAGCAAAAACAGCCAGCCGTTATACAATTCGAGATGCACTTAAAAGAATATTCCCTAAAAGGCATATTCACGAACTGCGTTACAGCTTCATTACAAGAGCAAAAGAATGTGGGTGCAACCCCGAACTTGTTATGAAATGGGTAGGACACGAGTTTGATGCCGACGTTAAGACTTCAAGAGTTGACAGAGGCTATACAACGTACTCAAAAGAGTACATACTGCAAGAAATTAACAAAATCGACTACGAACTGTAAATACCGCACAAAAACACCTGTTTTGGGCTAAAATCGGGCAAAAAGTACTTCCCAATCACTTCCCAATGATAACAAAACGGGAGAAATTTTGTGAATTTCTCCCGTTTTGATGGTGCTACTGATCGGACTTGAACCGATACGCCTTTTACAGCGTGGGATTTTAAGTCCCATGCGTCTGCCTATTCCGCCACAGTAGCATACTTTTTTGTTAAGTTTTCAGTTTTTATGTGAATTTTTTGTTAATTATTTTCTGCCAAAAATTTTAAGTCCCTTGCGTCTGCCTATTCCGCCACTCGGGCATAGATTATATTAAAATGCCTTGGCAAAAAGCCAAGGCATTTTTTTGGAGGCGCCACCCGGATTTGAACCGGGGGATAAGGGTTTTGCAGACCCTGGCCTTACCACTTGGCTATAGCGCCATAAAAAAACAGTGCGTAAGAATTTTGTGGAGCGGGAGACGAGATTCGAACCC
>JAIDSQ010000097.1 GCA_029061155.1 Clostridia bacterium | reverse complement strand
CTCATAATGTAATAGCAAAGAAATGAATACAATTAACATAATTTGAAATTCCTTAAAAAATTTTAAATAAACATATTGACATTTGCTTATATTTCGACTAAAATACATATGATGTGGCACAAAAAGTGAGGTGTAGTCTCACGAACGTTGTGCAGAGCATATTGCCGCATGGCGAAATAGGGGCTAGCCCCTATCTGTTTGCGAATGCAAACAGATAAAAAACTTAATTGCGGCGCATTTTTATTTTGTTTTAAACGGCATAAGCCGTTAATTAATTAATTAATAAAGGAGAAAAAAATGAAAAAACTCAAAGTATTAGCAATAATGCTTGCAATGGTTCTGTGTTTTGGCGTTTTCGCATTTGTAGGATGCGATAACGGTGATAAACCCGGACCTGGACCTGACAACAGCGGATCAAGCGAGGTTCCCGTTGTAGACGGTAAAGTTACGTTCTACTTTACTGTAGCTGATGGCTCGGTAGATATTCCCGAATACGGCGCAGTATACTATGCCGGCGGACTTACCGGTTGGGCAACTGCTGATGCACCCGCTTTCACAAAGCTTGAGGGCAAGAACGTTTACTACATTCAGTTAGAAGTTGACAACACGAAGGATCAGTGGAAAGAGTACGCGGTTGTACTCGGTTATAACGCAACAAGCGGACTTCCCGCAGATAAGCAGGGTGTTAACTGGGATTTGAATACGAAGTCAGACGAATGCGCTGCAGTTGCTTATCCCGACAACCTCAAATTCGAAATGGCTGACGGAGCAAAGACCGTTAATCTCGGTACCCACACGTTCACCAACGAATTGCCTGAGCCTACAAGAATTTCCACAGAACTCAGAGTAACGTTCGATGAGGCTCTTCCTGCTGGATACGACGTTTACTTTATGGGTGGTTTCACCAATTGGGATGCGGCAAACGCTAAGGCTACGCCTAATGCTGACAGAACGATATATTCGTTAGCAGTAAAAGATATTCTTTGCACAAACTACGAATATAAGATTGTTATATTGGCTACCGGTGAAGGCGTAGTTACGAAGGATGCAGAAGGCAATGATTTGGGCGTTTGGGATCAGTACTTTGCAGACCCTACCAAAGTTGGTGAAAATTATACTGCCGGCGACAAAGTTATGGCTCGTGTTGAAGTTTCCAACGGCGGCAAAAATCTCACACAGCAGATTATCAAGCGTGATAACAACTCCTCTGTAGACCTTGCAAATACTAATTCCACAGCAGGTTCATTAAAGGGAATTAAACTTACCGATGCAAGACCTGTAAAGGGCGACGAAATTAAAGATGGCGACAATGTCGTAGGCAATGTTTATACCTATATCATATCTTTTGCGGTTACGAAAACACTCAAAGTAGAGTTCACAGCTGCTTTACCCGAAGGCGTAATCGTTTTCTGTCCCGGTTCATTAATTGATTGGAGCGGTAATGGTACTAAAATGACTATATCCAGCGACCGCAAGAGCGCGACTTTGGATGCTGAACTTCTTCCCGGAGACTACCAGTTCAAGCTCGTCTTCTTCGTCAATGAGGATGCTTATGATGGCAATGTTTGGGCCGGTACAGAATACAACAATAACGGCGGGAATTGGGCTGTAACTGTTGAAGGATTTGAAGCTGGCGAGGCTCCTCTGTTTGAAGAAGCAATCGTTGCTCCCGTATCGGGTCCCGTAGAGGCTGACTTAGTTCTTACGGTTAAATTCGACGCAGATATGACGGGTAAAATCGTCAAAATTAAAGGCCAAATGACAGGTTGGGAAGATAAAGTAATGGTAATGGGCGAGGATAAAACGACCTTTACCGTTACCGTCAGCAAGGAAGGACTTATGTCGGGCGAGAAAGAATTCTTAATCGGCGTAGGCGATGCTGATACGACAGACTTCTATGCAGACGGTCATAAGATTGCAGGCGAAGGCACATACGGCGGCGGCAATTCTAAAGTAACTATACC
>JAIDSQ010000096.1 GCA_029061155.1 Clostridia bacterium | reverse complement strand
CCCTTCTATATTGCAACGCTTTTAGCTAAACTCGCACGTGTGGACAAAGATTCTTACGTATGGGACTTTGCTACAGGTTCAGCAGGACTTTTAGTTGCGTCAATGAACGAAATGCTTATCGACGCAAAAAATAAAATAAAGTCGCCGGAAGAATTTGCAACGAAGTCGGCGGCAATCAAAGCAAATCAATTGCTCGGTTTGGAGATACTCCCGAGCGTTTATATGCTTGCCATACTCAATATGATTCTTATGGGTGATGGTAGTTCAAATATTTTGAATAAAGACTCCTTAAAGGATTTCGACGGTAATTACGGCTTCGGTAATACGGATAAAAAATTCCCCGCAACGGCATTCGTGCTTAATCCGCCCTATTCGGCAGCGGGTAACGGTATGATATTCGTTGAACGAGCGCTCTCTATGATGAGCAATGGCTATGCGGCAATTATAATACAAAACTCGGCAGGTTCGGGTAAGGCAATAGAATATAACAAAAGAATATTGAAACACAGCACCCTGCTTGCAAGTATAAAAATGCCGATAGACTTGTTCATAGGTAAATCGAGCGTCCAAACCAATGTATATGTATTCCGTGTAGGCGAGGCGCATCAAAAAGATGACGTGGTAAAGTTTATTGATTTTTCTAACGACGGCTATACGCGAACAAACCGTAAAAAAGCAAGTTGTAACTTAAAAGATACCGATAGAGCCAAAGAGCGTTATCAAGAGATTGTAGACTTGGTGCGCTTTGGAAAAACCAAACTAAATATCTTTACCGAAAACGAATATTACGAAGGTACTATCAATCCCGAAAACGGTGCCGACTGGAATCAAACTGCACCGATAGATACCAAGCCTACACTTGATGATTTTAAGAAAACTGTCAGCGATTATCTTGCGTGGGAAGTTTCTTGTTTATTAAAGCGGCAAGACAAGGAGAACGACCGCTTGGGAAAATAGATGCCTCACTTAACGAGAAACTGCAAAGCGTTAAGTGGGGCGAATATGAACTCAATGTGCTGTTTGGAAAGATAAAAACCAACTCATTAGATTATAAGACTGCTGATTTGCCGAGCGTTGCCGAAGGCGAGTTTAACTTGCCTGCCTTAACCGCTGGCATTCAAAATCAAGGCTTAAATAATTATGTGCCGAGAAAAAACGCAACTATCTTACAAAATGTAATCTCTATATCCGCCAATGGTGCTAATACGGGAGCTACATTTTACCAAAGCAAAGAATTTACAGTATTGCAAGACGCCTATGCGATTAAATGGATATACTCCGATGATATTTTAACTGACCGTCAATACTTGTTTTTAACAGGGTGCATATCAAAGACTATTGTTGGTAATTACGAATGGACAAATAAAGCCGGTTGGGAAAGAATTAAGACTGAAAAAATACAACTTCCCGTCAAAGATGGTCGAATAGATTTTGATTTTATGGAGAGTTTTATAGCCGAGCTGGAAGCTCGGCATATAGCCGAGCTGGAAGCATACTTAACTGTAACAGGGTTAAAAGACTATACATTAACAAAAGAAGAAGAAAAAGCACTTAAAGAATATGAAACGCTTCCGTTTATAGATTATCCAATCGTTGATATATTCAATGTCAAAAATACAGCAAATATTTTATCAAGCGAGATTAAAGAAAATAGTGGAACAACACCATATTTATGTGCGAGCGCTGACAACAATGCTGTAAGCTCTTATATTTCTTTTGATAAAAAGTATTTAGAAGAAGGAAAATGTGTATTCATCGGCGGTAAAACTTTTGTAGTCAGTTATCAAGAAAAAGATTTTTATTCAAATGATAGCCACAATTTGGCACTGTATTTGAAGAACGAAAATAAAACAAGACTTAATCAACTGTATTTAGCTGTTTGCGTTTATAAGAGTTTACGTCATAAATATTCTTGGGGAGATAGTGTAAGCAAAACTAAAATAAAATCTGATTACATTTCTCTCCCGACAAGGAATGGCGAGCCAGACTATGCGATTATGGAGACGTTTATATCCGCTATCCAAAAGCTCGTGATTAAAGATGTCGTGGAATTTGACAATAGAAAAATTGACGAAACTAAAAAGTTATTGCAAAGTAACGATTAGAGGTAAGAATTATGGCAATGTTAGATTTTAAGGAAATCCCTC
>JAIDSQ010000095.1 GCA_029061155.1 Clostridia bacterium | reverse complement strand
AAAGCAAATCGAACTCAACATTGCCAATCTACTTTAGCTTGTAAAGAAATATCACACTGGACACAAATCGGACAAGGAATTGCTTATCACGATAAATAAGGCTGTCGATTCGAGCTTAGAACTCAGAAGCAAGAAGGCACTTATCCAAAACTTTATCGCCGGCATAAACGACGTGGACGATGTGCTTTTAGAGTGGAAAGAATTTGTCGCCAAGAAGAAGGAAGAAGAACTTGCGGCGATAATAGCCGAAGAAAAATTAAAGGACGAAGAAACACGTAAGTTTATTGAGTATTCGTTCCGCGACGGGGTAATGAAAACAACGGGGACGGATATAGATAAGATTATGCCGCCGATGTCGAGATTCGGCGGCGGACGCGAGAAAAAGAAAGAGAGCATCATACAAAGACTGATTGCGTTCTTTGAGCGGTTTTTCGGTATAGGGTAAAATAATACTATTTAGAATCAAACAACTTAATAAACATTGAAAGGAAGTCGGAACTTACTGACTTCCTTTTTCTTGCGCCGAATATTAAAATTTGATGAAATTTTCAGCTAAGCGGTTGTATTTTTCGAGATAAGTGTGCTTGGTTAAGTGGAGAGGTATGAAAAATTAATTGAAAAATTTGAGTGCAGACCGTCAACTTTCAGCTGTTTCAACCGCTTTATATTGAGGGGTAAAATTTTTAGATGCATTTGAGAGTAAGAAATTTATTAAAACGGTTGTAAAACAAACTTGTTAATTGCCTACCACTTGAGAAGATATTATAAAAAATTTTTTGCAAAATAGTTGTGAAAATGGCTTGTTACTGAGCTACCACTTGTAAAATGGCAAAAATGAAAGTTGTTGTACCACCTGAACTTTTACAAATTCGTGTCCTTGGTATAGTAGAGAGGTCATTAAAATTTAAAAAATTTTTTTGTCAAAACCCGATTTTTTGTTCGTTTCAACCGCTTTATTATGGAGGGCTTTTAAATGAAAAGTTGGTGAAATTTTTGATAGACCGTGGACTTTCGGCATTTTCAACCGCTTTATATTGAGGGGTATAATAAAAATTTTGTAAACAATAACCCCAAAAATGTCGTTTTCGTGGCTTTATTATGGAGGGTAATTTTGCTCTTAAAGGAGGTGATTCTTATGCGCTATAAATCGACTTGCAGGAAGTCGTAAAACTCTTGCTTAGTCCACTTTGAAAAACATGGGAGAGTGGGATTTTTCCCAGAAAAAAGGTAGGCAGGATAAGGAATGTGGGATAAACCCGCATTCGGGATAAAAAGCGGGAAACCCGCTTTTGTAGTGTCAGAGACACAAAGGAGATAAATATTTGAAAGATAAAAGAAACTTTATAGGCGTAGAAAAACATATCCGCATAACGGATATAGAAATAGGTAAACAGATAGAACGCATAATGGAACTTCCGGAATATAAAAGCTTAAACAAAGTAATAACAGAAGCGTTGTTCTACGGTGTACCGATGCTTTGTGAAAAGCTATTCGGCGAAGTAAGACTTGAGGAAGCTACTCCATATTATCCGCCCATAAAGTCAAACGAATTGGAAGACAGGCATTTTCGGGTAATGATACAGCTTTTAAAAGAGATGGTTATGAACGTGGTTATCAACAAGTCAATCTTATCATCGTTATTTCACGCAAAGGAATATGACAACAAGGGACTGCGTATAGACAATGAGATGTTTACTAACGGACTTATGAATGATACGCCTGATTATCTTTATGAATTTGAAATAGAGAGTTTAAAGAAAATGCAGCGAGAAAGATAAGTCGTATTAATATTCGTAAAACGCTTGACTCGTTCCATACCTTGCGATATAATAAAAATATAGGGTCGTATTTATACGATAAAATATTTTCGGAGGAACTGATATGGAAAAGAAAGACAGAGCAATAAAAGACAAGCGCTACGAGGACAAGCACAAAGCTGAAAGAAAGGCTAAGTGCATGGTATGGGGAACGAGCGTACCGAGAGAGAAGGCCGAACAGATAAATTATTTTTTAAAGAAGTACGGCTACACAAAGGTACAGCTCATAGAGGCGGGCTATAAAGCATTAATAGACGATGCCGCCGAACACGACATTGACCTTGCCAAGATAATGGATGGCTACGACGATTTTTTCGGTTTTGAGTTGGAGCAGATGAAAAAGAAAACTGAGTAACTTAAATTTTATCGCAAAGGGAGGAAAACGCGATGGAAAGAGAACATAGTATTCAAAGCTATAAGGATGCGGAATAATTCCGGCAGCACATCCGAATAAGGATACTTGATTACTAACCAAAACAACAATAAAGAAAAAGAAAATTTTAATGCGTTCATCGATATGATGGCGCAATTAATTCAGAAGTACGGACAGAGTGTATTGAACGATACGGCACAAGAAACGGAGGAAGTCAATGAACAGAGAAGGTAAGAAATGTTTTTTATATTCAAGAGTAAGTACCGAAATGCAAGTAGAGGGGTATAGTCTTGAAGCGCAGAAAAACTGCTTGAAAAAGTTTGCCGAGCGAGAAGAAATGCAAATAGTAGATTATTACGAAGATGCAGGCAAATCGGGTAAGTCGATAGAGGGACGCCCTGCTTTCAAGAAAATGCTTTCCGATATAGAAAGCGGACAAAGCGTGGACTATATTCTCGTGTATAAGCTTTCTCGTTTCGGAAGAAATGCTGCGGATATTCTCAATTCGTTAGAGTTAATTCAGACTTACGATGTAAACCTGATTTGCATTGAAGAGGGAATAGATTCTTCGCAGACAAGCGGAAAACTTTTAATATCTGTTTTATCCGCAGTTGCTGAAATCGAACGTGAAAACATTCTTGAACAAACAATGAACGGGCGCAGAGAAAAGGCTCGTCAGGGTTTGTGGAACGGCGGTCCCGCACCGTACGGATATTCTTTGAAAGACAACAAACTTTACATAAACGAAGATGAGGCGGAGTTAGTCCGCCTCATCTATGACAAGTATGTAAATACAAATATCGGTTATACAGGCATAGCAAAATATCTCAATTTGCAGGGAATAAAAAAAGTTGTGCGCACGGACAGAATGATTGAAGAGTGGAGCGCGCATTTTATAAATCTGATTTTAGAGAATCCCGTGTATTGTGGTAAAATTGCTTATGGTAGGCGCACTCTTGAAAAAGTTAAGGGAAAGAAAAACGAATATAAGAGAATAAACGCTGCCGATTATATTACGGTTGACGGTTTACATGAACCGCTTGTGAGTGAAGAGATTTGGAATAAAGCTCAGGAGAAGCGACAGTCAACAGGCAAGAAGTTTGCGTCAAAATACGGTAAGGACAGAACGCACTTATTGACGGGTTTGTTAAAGTGTCCAGTGTGCGGAGGTCCGATGTATGCCAATCGTCATTGTTGGACAAAGAAAGACGGAACGTATAAGGAAGTCGGCTACTATGTGTGCGGTAAGAACAAACACGACAGAGGAAAGTTCTGTTATTATAAGGCAGACTTAAAGAAGAGTGTAATCGAGCCGCTTGTGATAGAAGCGGTAAAGGAAATCGTAAGCGAAAAATATTTTGCTCAGGCGATTAAAGACAGAATCGAAGGTATCGGAAAGAATGAAAATATCGACAAGGAAATAAAGAACTTTGAGAATAGACTCAACGAGATTGAGCTGAATAAGGCACGATTGGAAAAGGAAATAGATACGTTGCCTTTTGATGCAAAGTTCCGTGAAAGAAAGTTGCATGATATGAATTTACGCCTTGACGGAATGTATGAAACTATTGCCGAGATTGAAGAACTGATTGCCGACGCAAACTTGCGTAAAAAAGCAATGGAGGAAGAAGCGGTAACATTAGAGAACATATACAAAATTCTATTGAACTTTTCCGAGCTTTTTGATATAATAGACGAGGACGAGCAGAAGAACCTTTTAACTTATCTGATAAAAGAAATCCAGCTCAACCCGCATTGGGAGAACAAATCGCCTTTAAAGTGGATAGAATTTAATTTTCCTATCTACCGAAATGGAGAAGAAGTAAGGAAATTTTTGTGTGAAGAGAATCCCAATGTCGAAACGTTGGTTGTGCTTAACCGAAAAACAAATTAAATTCAGTGTTAATTTTATGTACGGTATTTACGGTGATATAATCGGCGCGGCGGAAAGGGCGCTTGATTGCTACGAAGAAACTAAAGAGCTTTTGGAATATCCCGAAGTACA
>JAIDSQ010000094.1 GCA_029061155.1 Clostridia bacterium | reverse complement strand
GTATAATAATGCAAAATATGAATTTTTTGAACGGTGTTTACAAATATTTATTCATTTCTGTGAATAGTTAACAAAAAATGTGATTAATTTATAAAAACATATTGACAATTAAATTTACAAATGATAGAATAACAACGATATTATGCGGAATAACTTATTTACAGCAAGCTGCAAATAAGAGGGCAGGTGCGCAAGAATATGCGCACCTGAAAAACACTTAACAGCTTGCAATAATATTTTAAAACGCATGATAAGAATATAGAAAATTTTATAAGGAGAAATGGAGAAGAATGAGACAAATCAAACGTTTGTTGCCCGTTTTTCTGGTATGTGCAATAGCCGTCTGTATGGCGTTTGCAGTCGCTTGTACCAAAAAGTACACCGTTACGTTCGACAGTGACGGCGGAAAAGAAGTTGCAAGCCAGACCGTGAATAACGGACAAAAAGCAGAAAAGCCCGAAGATCCTACTAAGGCAAACTACGAGTTTGACGGTTGGTTCCTCGGTGAAAGCGAGTACGATTTTGAGACTTCCGTGACGGCTGACATTACCCTAAAGGCGCACTGGACGCGTCTTTATGCGGTTAAATTCAATACCGACGGCGGAAACACAATCGCACCGACAACCGCAAGAGAGGGCGAAACAGTTACAAAACCCGCCGACCCCACGAAAACGGGTTACGGTTTCGACGGCTGGTATAACGGAGAAACGGCATATAACTTTACGGAAACGGTAACGGGGGACGTAACCTTGACCGCACACTGGACTTTAAACGTGTATGACGTTACCTTTAATGTTGACGGCGGCTCCGAAGTTGCGGCAATTAAAGTAAATCACGGTTCAAGTTTTGCTCAGCCTGCTACCGAAAAATGGGGCTATGACTTTGCCGGCTGGTACAACGGTGAAACGGTGTACGAGGGCGGAGCGGTTACAGGCAACCTTACGCTTACCGCTCACTGGACGGCATGGCAAAATTGGACGGATGAAAGCAAAACTCAGTTAAGCGACATAGTAATCGATACAACTGCTGTTAAAAAGGCTTACAATATCGGCGAACGGCTTAATACCGAAGGCATTAAAGTTTGCTTAGTTTCCGTAGACGAGGCGGGCGTTGCATCTAACTATAACGTTTCGACGGAAAATGCTGTTGTGGACTCTTCCGAATTCAATACCAATAAGGAAGGCACGTACACAATTTACTTATCCTATACACATGACGGTATAACAAGGCACGCAAGCTATGAAGTTACCGTAACTTCCGTAATAAGCGGCGTTCATGGCATCGAATTAGTTAAGCAAACCACCGAATACGACGTAACAGTCGGCGGTAACGAACCCGTAGCTTTAGATTTGGACGATATCAAAGTTTACCTTGCAAACGAGGACGGCACACGCGGTGCGGAACTTACCGAGGGAGTAACCGTTAAATACTACTACGGTAATCAGGAAATCGAAAGCACCGAGCTTACGACAAGATATGCACGCGTTTACCAGATTTGGGCAAGCGTAAACTACACCGTAGGCACCGAAACATATGTAATGAGCGACTTTGTGCTTGTAAAGGTAAACGGCAACAACATAACCAAAATGGAGTTTGTTTCCGAAGGCGCAATCATAACACAGCCTCAAAGCTATACCGATATGATGTCCTCCACCTGGAAGTTCAACGTTGAATACCGTCTGGGTCAGAAGGAGACTATCGATTTAAGCACGGCTGAGTACGGCACGGGCGACAATCAGTACACTCTTAAATACTTCACGCCTTCTGTAGTAGGCGCAGGCGGGGCAACTCTTACATATCACTATGCCGTAGGCGCCGAAATCTGGGAATACTCCGCGTTTGTTCCTTATTTAATTACAGAGCCGAAGGAAAGCAGCACGTTCAAGGCGGTTATAGACGTTAACGTCGGAACCGACGACCTTTACAAAGATACCGCAACGCATGTTATAACAAAGACTCTTTCCGCGGGCGACGAAATAGTTCCTTATATGGTATACGTTGCTACAGGCAGCGGACTTGCGACAAACAGCGAAAACAAGTATGACGCAAACTATGAAGATAATCAGAACAGGCTGTACGGCAGAGTTCAGTTTGCAGGCGCAAGAGGAATTACCCTTTATCTTGCAGGTCCCGCAACAATAACCCTCAAAGCAAGACTTGGTAGCGGTTCCGCATATAAATTCCAGCTTAAATGGGGTGATACGGTTGTAGCCGAATCAGAAGATATAACTAATTCTAAAAAATATGAAACCGTAACAATCGAAGTTGAAAAGGCGGGCGTATACGATCTGTATGCAACAGGTTCGCTTAACACCTTCGCAATCGAAATCGAAGGCACAATTAAGGGCAAGGCTGCTGAACCCAAAATTTCAACAGACCTTACAAACGTTGAGGCTAAGTCTTATGCAGCAAACGAAAACGTAACTCTCGGCTCGGAAACGTTTACCCTTATGGGCGGCGGCAGCGTTGCTGTTGACAGCACATCGGCAACGGTTGCGGGCGTCACGTTTGACAAAATTATGAAACTCGGCGGCAGCAAGAGCGGTAGCAATACGCAGAGAACTATCAAAATAGAAATTACTGCGGATATGGTTGCAAACGGCGATGTAACCGTGCTTGTATACGCTGTATCAGGTAATACGAGTTCTGAAAGAAACCTTGCGCTTTTCACGGGTGAAAACGGCGCTACTAAACTTTCGCAAAACGGCGTAAGCACTGCGGCTTTACTTACTTACACAATAGAAACGGCAGGCACTTATTATCTCGGTTCAGCCGGCAGCGGTATCAACGTATACGGCGTATCCCTTGCATATGATGACGGAGGTATCATAATATGAAAAGCGCTAAAAAGAAATTTTTATCTGCAATAGCAGTATTTGCGGTTTCTTCGGCAACGGTATGCGGAGCGTTATCTTTTGCGGGTTGCGCTAACAGAGTAACGAATACAACCGAAGATACTATTCAAAGACATTTATACACCGTAAGCTCGGCAATGGGCGAAAGGGAAGTAGAGGCGTCGGGCAAAATTTATTACGTTTCCCCCACTGGTATCGGTACCGAAGGCACGCAGGAAAACCCCGCATCGCTTTCAATCATTAACGCCGTTGCAGAAGAGTCCATATTACAACCCGGCGACACCGTAATACTTAAAGACGGCGTGTACGAGCAGGATTCCACAATCAGACTGTATGTAAGCGGCGAGTACAACAAACCCATAACGGTTAAAGCCGAACATCCCGGCAAGGCTACCATATCCATGTATAAACAGGGCTGGGGCGGCAGAGGTGTTCAGATAAACGGCAGTTTCATTAACTTTATCGGCATTAACGTGTGCGGTTCGGGCGATAACGGCATTTACGTCGGAGGCAGCTACAACCTCGTTGAAAACTGCGAACTGTACGACAACCGCGATACGGGCTTGCAGATAGGCAGAGGCAGCGGCTCGGACAATACCGTAGATAAATGGCCCAGCTACAACTTAATTAAAAACTGCTCCTCGCACAACAACTACGACAACCAGACCTACGGCGAAAACGCCGACGGTTATGCGGCAAAGCTTACTCTCGGCTACGGCAACGTGTTCGATGGCTGTATAGCTTACCGCAACTCCGACGACGGCTGGGACTTGTTCGCAAAGCGCGATACGGGCAACTTGGGTCAAGTTATAATCTACAACTGCGTTGCATATGAAAACGGCTACCTTGAAAATACTCAGGAGGTAAGCAACGCACGCTACGGCACTTCTTTCGATACGCAGTACGCTGAGGCAAACCAGAACTCATACACCACGCGCGACGGCGACGGCAACGGCTTTAAGCTCGGCGGCGAATCTATGTACGGTGATGTTTTCCTTTACAACTGCTTATCATTCGGCAACAGAATGCACGGATTTACGGATAACTCCAATCCCGGATATCTTTCGCTGAAGAACTGTACAGCAGTCGACAACGGCGCGGCTATCGATAACAATTCCGAAAGCGCAACCTTCGGGCAGATTATAGACAAGGCGTCGGGAACGCACGCAAACTACGACGTTTCCCGTCAGTCTTACAGCTATAACCACATAGACCACTCGCTTTCCGCGCAGACGGCTATGGGTGCGCACGACGGACTTGTAAGCGATAAATACCGCGGTTCTGTTTCCGACAGCTTGCTTATCGGCTACACAATTGACGGCGGCAAGTACACTACAACCAAGACGGCGTACAAGATAACCGACTCTATCGATGCGGACAGCAAGAGATTCATAGGCGGTACGGCTCAGTCGTCGCTTTTGGATAGCTCCGCAATATTTGAAAAGTATCACGTAGAAGTCGGTTCGACCACAATTGGCGAAGGCGAAGAGGCTGTTACTACTAAGACCTATCAATATAACGTATCGGGCAAGGATGACAGAAACGCGGGAGAGAACGGTGATAATAGAGCGCACCTAAGATTCCGTAACGCAGACGGCTCTATCAATATGGGCGATGTCTATAAGATTAAGGACTACAGCCCTCTTCTCGGTGACGGGAACAAGATAGGCGTAGTTCTCAACCTTGAAACCTACGCAGATTATAAGCACTATGCAATGAGCGATTTCACTAACAGCGAAACGTTTGAAACGGCTGTTGACGTAAGATTGCAGGCGGCGTGCGATATGCTTTATCTGCAAACGGACGAAGACGGAGTTTATCAGGATTTCAGAGCGGTTACCAAAATTTACGGCTGTGAAGTTTCGTGGACTTCTTCAAATACGGATATATTAAAAGTTACTAAGACTTACTGGGGCTCCGACCTTTCCAAGGCCGAATACGCACCTATTCAGGTAACCCGTCCTACGGATGCGGACACTGAAGTTACGCTTACCGCAACGGTACATTACTTCGGTAAAACGCAGACAAGAGATTTTGTTGTTAACGTAAAAAAGGATACTGCAAGCATAGGCGAAATATCCGTTATAGGACCCACTGGCGATAAGATTGAAAACGGCAACTCCATAATAGTAGACAGATTTACCGTCCTTAAAGACCCTGTAATGACAGTACTCAACGGCGCTGATTACAGCGGCAAGCAGTTGACGGTGGCTCAGGCTGATTTCACTACTAAGTATGAATACGCTGAAGATATCGCGGCGCTCAACAACGGCTCCGCACAGGAAGTAAAGGGTTTCACAACTTCTGCAACAGGCGCGTTCAAAGTTACTATGAAAGTTCAGCTTAAATCAACCAAGGAGAGCGTAGAATTTGTTTACTACGTACTTGTTGCAAGCAACACAGCAAACATTTCCTTCCTTAACAACCAGTACAACCTCGTTGTAAATGCAGAAGGCTATAACCTCTCGGGCGATCTGACAAGCGCTATCGGTACGCTGTATTCGTATTCGTCTACCGAGGCGGTCACCGATATTACGGCCGACTACATTAAGGAACACGGCACAAGCCACACGTTCAGAGCAACGAGAATTTCCTTCAACTTCCCCAACGCAAATGCGGGCGCATACCACGTATATTCGGTATTTGCTAACGGCAACGGCGAAATTACTTCCGACATCTACCATAACGAAGTAGGTCAGGTTGAAATTTCAACGAAGGATCAATTCAAAGACCTTGCTCAGGGCAAAACGACAACCGAATCCACAAAGATTTACGTGCTTACTCAGGACCTTGATTTTGAAGGCGAAGAGTGGACTCTTACCGATAAGATTGCTGAAGGCGCAGGCTTAAGCGGTCTCTTCAACGGCGGCGGACACAAGATAAGCAACTTAACCGTAAACGGCGCGTCGAGCATTGAAAACGTAGCCGTATTCAGATCGTTGACAGGCGGAACAATAACCAACATTACGTTTGAAAATATCACTACAAGCGGTTCGGCTAACCGTGTGGGCGGTATCGTAGGCGTTATGTATTCGGGTACCGTAAGCTACGTTCAGGTTAAGAACGTAAGCGTAACAAGCACTTCACAGCGTGTAGGCGCACTCATCGGTCAGATACTTACCAGCAACGAAAGCGCAGATTACGTTGATTATTCGGCTAACATTCACCACGTTTCAATCGTTAACGATATGACGAAGAATGAAGACGGCAGCTACAAGTACGGCGTATTTGCAAATACACGTGTAGGCGGTATCGTAGGTCTTATCCAGTCTGGTACATCGACGTACTACGTTGACGTTACTATTTCGGATTGCTACGTTAAATCGTTTATCGGCGGTACGGGCGGCGATTATCAGGGAGGTATCGTCGGTATGCTCGACGCAAGAAGTCAGGTAACCGGCAAAGACCGTCTTGAAATTATCAACTGCTATACTGACAACGTAATATTCGGTAACAGACGTACGGCGGGTATCTACGGCGGTACGAACGGCGCTTACGGTACGCTTATCATAGCTAACTGCGCAAGCACGAGTACTATCCTGAACAATGCATACGATAAACCTATAACGGCACCCAACAGCAACGATTTGTCGTCTGTAGTAGGCAGAGGCGGTCACGCTCAGGTTTCAGATGTAGCGGCATTGTTCGCGGACAGAAACTACAACAGCGCGTTGACACTTCTTACCGCTGACAGCATTAAGGTCGCGGAAACGTGGACAGCACTCGGTTTCGATCTCGAAAACGACTGGACGCTTGACACGACCAACGGCGGTATAACACTTAAATTCACAGTCGCTTAAAATTTAAGTTACTGTAGAAGGGTAATAGGTTCCCCTGCGCCTCGGCGCAGGGGAATTGTTTTATTGACTTATTAAATTGTGTGAAGTATAATGTCGGTATGGATAAAAATTTTATTAAAAAATTCAACGTTGTAAATACCTTCGCTGATATTAAAAATCCGCTGTCCGTTGGAAACGGCAACTATGCATTCACGTGTGACGTCACCGGATTGCAGACCTTTACAAAGGAATACGATTTTATTCCGCTTTGCTCTATGAGCGATTTGATTTGGGCTGAGCGCGAAGTGACTTCACCCAAGCCCTACAAAAGCTACGTTCGTGCGGCAAACGGCGGGGAAGTTAAGTATTTGTCCGACACGCAAAGCCCTTATTATAACGAACACCGCCTCAACGCGTATAAGTTCGATTTATTCAAGCTTGCGTTTACTTATAACGGTAAACCGCTTGATTTAAATGGCGTTACAGACATTTGTCAGGAGCTTGACTTGTACCGCGGTGAAATTGTGTCGCGGTTCACATATCTCGGCGAACAAGTGAAGGTAAAAACATTTATTCCCCAAAAGCACAACAATTTGCGCATAAACGTGCAAACAAACCTAAAAGGGCTTGAAATAAGCCTTTCCTTCCGCGCTCCGTCGCCTGAGTTAAGCGGCGGTGGCTTGCCCGATAACAACTACAAAATTACCGATTTCGGGGTTGAACGCAAAGGTGACGACTTCGACTATAAACTGTATATAAAAAGCGATATGCCCCGAAACGCACTTGTCTTTGGCGCGGGACGCGGTGGTAACCTTGTTATCTCGCTTGAAGGCGACTTTGAAAGCGACGGCGGTATGTGCGAATACTTTGACCGCGCAGTCAGCATTAATTGCAGTGACGAGGAAATTAACCGCAGATACGTGCTTTCCTTATACCTTTTAAAGGTCAATTCGCTCGGCAAATATCCGCCCGCGGAAACGGGTGTAACGTGCAACAGCTGGTACGGCAAATTTCATTTAGAAATGCACCTTTGGCACGTTTTGGGCGCAATTAAGGCGGGGCTGTACGAATACGCTTTGCCCGCATTGAAGTGGTATTTGACCATTATGGACAGCTCGCGCGAACGCGCCTCTTTTCAGGGCTATAAGGGTATGCGCCCGCCCAAAATGACTTCGCCGAGCGGTGAGGATTCACCTTCAAACATAGGCTGTTTTTTAATCTGGCAAATTCCGCACCTGTTTGTAATGCTTGACGAGGTGTATAAGCGCGATAAAAATGCGCTGAATTTCAAAGAGTTTGCTCCTATTCTCAGCGGATTTGCGGACTTTTTGGCGGACTTCTGGTATTTAAAGGATGGCGAATACCATCTTGATTCGCCCCTGATTCCAGCAAACGAAAACGTGGAAAAGGACAGAGATACACCCATTTTTGAAATTTGCTATACACTGCACGCGTTTAAGCTTTTCAAGGAGTGGGCGCAAAGATTAGGCATTGACTACGACTTTACGAAGATAGACGACATTATGTCCCGCCACGTAAAACCCACGGTAAAGGACGGCGCATACGAAACTTTCAACGGCTGTGACTGCACGTACACAAAATATAATACCGACCACCCTATGACGATAGGGGGATATTCGTTTTTCAAAAGCGTGGCGCTCGATGCGCAGACCGTGAAAAATTCGCTTTTTAAAATACTTGAAAGCTGGCAATTTGACACGAGCTGGGGCTGGGATTTCCCCATGCTTGCAATGGCGGCGAATAACGTGGGTGAAAGTAGTCTTGCTTTAGAGATATTGAAAATGCCCGCGCCGAAAAACACGTATTTAAAAAACGGACACAATCCCCAACTGCCAAGAAAGGATTTGCCCGTTTATCTTCCCGGCAACGGCGCGTTTGTCCTTGCCGCGATTGAAATTTTTAAATAATAAGTTACAGGGGCGCAGTAAAAACTGCGCCCCTGTAACTTATTAAACTTTTTTAAAAATGTCGAGAACGTGGTGCGACATACCTACCATATCCGAACGTTCGCATATCGCGAAGTGATATTTGAGATATGTATCAAAAAACTCGTCGTCCATTTCGTCAACGGCTGCGCGCATATAATTAGTTGCCATATCCGTTCCAACATAGTGCAGCCTTTCAACGCAAAAACTGTTCATAAGACTGTCGATATCCTCTTTTCTGTACAGCTGGAATATGTCTTCGGGGTTGGATTTTGCTTTAAACGTAACGGGGTCGACAAGCTGTTTATAATGTTCGTCTTTAAGCCCGCCCCGCTCAAAACAAAACTGAATAATAGTGGGGTCGTTAATGCAGTAAGCAACAAAAACTATGCCGCCCTTTTTGGTAATCCTTAAAGCCTCGGATAAAGCTTTTATTTGCTCTTCCCGAGTATATAAGTGATACATAGGTCCAAGCAACAGTGTGATATCGTAACTATTATCGGCAAAATCTGATAAATCAAGCGCGTTGCCCTGCGTAACCGTTATCTTTTCACCGCTTTTGGTGTTGCCGTTAAAGATATCTATATTATGCTGTACAAGTTCTACGGCGTCCACGCGGTAACCTTCCTGCGCAAGCGCATGGCTGTATCTGCCCGTTCCCGCGCCTATTTCGATAATGCGGTCATCGGGTTTAGCGTATTTGTGTATGTATTTCATAGTAGTTGTAAATTCCACTAAACCGTGTTTACTGCGCAGCCGCCCGTCTTCGTCGTAATTGTTGTAAAAATTTTCTAAAAAGTTCATAGTAAATAAACATTACCATATTAAAATTTACAAGTCAAGTCAATCAATACCGACGGCATTTTTGCCGTCGGTATATTCGTGATTAAAGGTCCTCGTCACAACAACAGCAGCAACAATTGCAGCAATTGCAGGGCAGGTGTAAAAAATTCTCGTAACTATCGAGGGT
>JAIDSQ010000093.1 GCA_029061155.1 Clostridia bacterium | reverse complement strand
TTGCTTTTTTTTACTTATATTTCAAATTAATAAAAGAATTTTATTTAGACCAAATATAAATTAGGATTATGCTCATAAAAAATATGCCGAACGATTAGTAAAAACATAAAGATACAGTGTGTGTAAGTATTGACAAACAAATGTTTTATATTATATAATCAAATAGCTAATAAAAAATGAGCAAAATGGAAAACTAATTAAAGGAGGCAGAAGTGTAATGGATAAACAGTATATTGCAATAGATTTAAAGTCTTTTTATGCTTCTGTTGAGTGTAGGGAAAGAGGACTTGATCCGATAACTACTAACCTTGTTGTTGCCGATGCTGACAGAACCGAAAAAACAATTTGCCTTGCTGTTTCCCCGTCCTTAAAGTCTTACGGTATTGCAGGACGAGCAAGACTTTTTGAAGTTATACAACAAGTCGATAAGGTGAACGCTGCTCGTTTGAGAAAGGCACCTAATCGAATGTTCGAGGGGAAGTCGTATAACGATGTAGAACTGAAAGCTAATCGTGCTTTGAAATTAAGTTATATAACAGCTCCGCCGCGTATGGCTCTTTATATGGAGTACAGTACAAGGATATATGATATATACAAAAGTTTTGTTGCACCCGAGGATATTCACATTTATTCGATAGACGAAGTTTTCATAGATATATTACATGGTATTTGAAAAGCTATAAATTAACTGCCCGTGAACTTGCGTCGAAGATGATTAAAGAAGTTTTAAAGCAGACAGGCATAACAGCAACTGCCGGAATAGGCACAAATTTGTATTTGTGTAAGGTCGCTATGGATATTGTAGCGAAACATACACAGCCTGATTCAGAGGGCGTTCGTATTGCAGAGTTAGACGAAATGAGTTATAGACATTTGCTATGGACTCACGAACCGCTTACTGACTTTTGGCGTGTTGGACACGGTTACGCGAATAAGCTCGAAGCACACGGTATGTACACAATGGGCGATGTCGCTCGGTGTTCTCTTACTAATGAAGATTTATTATATAAGTTATTTGGTATCAATGCGGAGTTGCTTATTGACCACGCTTGGGGGTGGGAGCCATGCACGATAGCCGACATTAAATCATATAAAACGAGTGAGAACAGTATAAGTTCAGGTCAAGTATTACAAAAGCCGTACACTTATGAAAAGGGTATGTTAATAGTACGTGAGATGACGGATTTGCTTGTTCTTGATTTGGTTGAAAAGCGACTTTTAACAAATCAGATAGTTCTAACCGTGGGTTATGACATTGAGAATTTGACTAATCCTGAAATAAGTAACAACTATTATGGCGAGATAACCATAGACCACTATGGACGTAAAGTGCCGAAGGCAGCGCACGGCTCAATAAATCTTAAACGTTATACTTCTTCGACACGACTTATTACAGACGCGGTTATAGAGTTGTATAAAAAAATAGTAGATAAAAACTTGCTTATTCGCAGAGTGTATGTGGTGGCTAATCACGTAATAAGCGAAAGCGACAAGCAGGAACAGCCTGAACAGCTTAATCTGTTTACGAAGAACCGTGCGAGTTATTATCTGGCGATTTTTGATTGGATAAATGGAATAGCATACCAAATTTGTTGGATCGAACTTATGCGATTGAGTAAAATTGAATAGGTTAATCTAAAAATTATAAAAGGACTCGTTAAAGTCTTAATATTGGGGCAAAGGTCTTGACTAAAAACTAACAATAAATCATAATATCTCGTGTAATAGATTGGAGGTGTAAAATGCGTAATACCGCTATTTGTCCGAACTGCGGAGCGGAACAGAAAGGTCTTATTTTAAAGGAAACAAAAGGCTCGGTTGTTTGTAATAATTGCGAAACTAAATTTGAAGTAGAAATCGAAGAACAAAATGAGCCAATAGAAGAAACAAAGAAAAACAAAGCGACAGAAGGATTTGTCGTTTTATTTCGATTAAAAGGCTGGTTTATAAGTAAAGTATAAGAAAACGGAGGAATAGCGCGCACTTCCCATAAGGATTATAAAAAGCGAAAAACTTTAAAGTTCTTCGCTTTTTGTAATTGCCCGATAAATTTCAATTTATCAATTAGATACATACGAAACAAACCGTTCGGTAAATGCCGAACGGTTTTATTACATATCAAATAGGTAGAAAAAATATTCTATAAATGAGTGCGCTACTTTTGCGTGTGCCTTGGTGGTGTTCCCGCTGGGAGTCGAACCCAAATCTAACCCTTAGGAGGGGTTTATTCTATCCATTGAACTACGGAAACATAAATATATAAAATTTTTTTTTAAAAATTTTATACCAAAATTTATACCAATAATAAATTTTTAAATAAAAAACTCTAAATATAGATATAAAATCGTATAAAAAGCACTATATATTGTGTTTTGCATTGGATAAAACGCTGACTTAGGAGGGGGCTGTTATATCCATTTAACTACGGAAACGTGTATATTATGATACACTAATTTAACTTAAAAATCAATTGATTTGAGTATAATTTTAAAAATCACATTTAAAAAGCGAGCGGTACTCGCTCGCTTTTAAATGTTGCATAATTTAATCATTATGCCATAGCGTTAAGTTTTTTGGCAAGACCTGATTTTTTGTTGGCAGCAGTATTCTTTTTTAATACACCCTTAGAAACCGCACCGTCGATTACGGAGCAGGTGTAGGGGAACAAAGAGGTAGCGGCTGCTTTGTCGCCCGCGTTAACTAAAGCAAGAAATTTCTTAACTTCAGTCTTGACTTCGGACTTGATTGCCTTATTTCTCTCTGTTTTTTTATCGATTACAAGAACACGCTTTTTTGCTGACTTTATATTAGGCATTTAAAATCTCCTTTGGAAAGGTTTTACTTTAATTTCTTATGTGATTTTATCATAAAAAAAATAAGTTGTAAACTGTTTTTGAATGGCTTTTTACAAAAATTTTAATATATTTTTCTCCGACATAATATTAATAATATTGTATGGTAAAAAATGATCATAAAGTATGTGTATTTGATAGCGGTATAGGTGGACTAAATCTTTTATATGAATGTGTGCGCAGGTTGCCTTGCGTTGATTTTACATATTTTGCTGACAACTTCAGAATGCCTTACGGCAATAAAGATAAGAGTATTTTAATAAATTATGTTGATGAAATTTTTGACAAGATAAATAAAATAAATCCTTCTGCGGCGCTTATTGCCTGTAATACGGTGACGGCAAGCTGCATTGACTACTTGCGAGAAAAATATGAGTTTCCCATTCTGGGAATACAACCGGCAGTAAAGCCCGCGGTAAAATCCGGCGGCAAGTGTCTTGTATTGGCTACTCCAATAACGGCTGAAAGCGCAGCTATGAAAAATTTAGTTAATAAATATGGTGAAGGAAGAACTCAAGTGGTCGCAATTCCCCAGTTGGCGGCGTTAGTAGAAGAAAAAACTACTGTTATAAGCCGTGAAGAAGTAGAAAAGTATCTTCCTAAAGTGAAACCTGATACCGTTGTGCTTGGCTGTACTCATTATATTTATGTTAAAA
>JAIDSQ010000092.1 GCA_029061155.1 Clostridia bacterium | reverse complement strand
TGTTACGGTTTTAAGTACCGCGGCGGCATTGCGCCCTTCTATCTTGCAGACCTCGTTGCGGTGGATAACCTTACAAACTTCAACGCAAAGTACGTCATAAAGAACGGTAAATTAGTTGCCAAGGACGGCAAACCGCTGTTCGATACTTCAAGGCGTTACCTGCCCAAAAGCGTTTTAAATACCGTCCACGTCAAAGACCTCACCCCCGACGACTTTATTTTAAAAATTAACAGCGAAAAGGCAAAGGCAATGACGATAGAGGCGGGCGGCGTAGTCACCGGCTGTGAAATCGTGGAGGTAAAACACGAAAACGGCGACGTCGTTGTAAAGGGTACTGACCTTTTAAAACTTGCCGTCGTGGAAAGGCACAAAATGACAGGCAACATAGGCAGGGCACTTTTAAAAGGCTACGGCTTTAAGGGCGGCGCAATGGGCATAACCATAGCGCACGACTCGCACAATATAATACTTCTCGGCGACGACAACAAAGCTATGGCGACGGCGTGCAACAAGCTTAAAGAGATAGGCGGGGGAATGGTTCTTGTCAATTCGGCTACGGGCGAAGTCAGCTCGCTCACCCTCGATATCGGCGGGCTTATGTCCTCGCGCGACGCCGAGAGCTTGCAAAGCGACTCCCGCGCACTGATAGAAAAAGCGCACGCAATGGGTGTAAAGCGCGGGTACGAGGCGTTTATGTCGCTCGCGTTTTTATCGCTTGCGGTTATCCCCAAATTAAAGCTTTTGGATACCGGACTTTTCGACGTTGAAAAATTCGCATTTACCCCAATAGAGGCGTAGGGCAAAAGGCGTGTCCGTTTACAGCGGCGGTAATCCGCAGATAAAAAAGAATTAGCAATGTTTTGATGAGAGGCGGTTTTATGCATGTCCAGATTATAGAATTAAAAAGTTCGGGAAAAAGCTCTAAAACCGATATTAACGGATTAATAAATCATTTTATAGTTTGCTTAAAAAACAACGGACAGATATTATCGGAATCACTGCTCGTTCAAAATAGCAATGATTATATGTTGTATGTTACAACTCCTAAATTTGATTCTTTGGACGAGCGTTTCGACAGTGTATATGTAAAACGAGACAGAGATGAACTTGGAAAAATTTTTACAATCACCGTAAATAAAATAGGAACAAATGCCGATAGTCAGGAATACTGTACATGCAATACAAGAAATGTAATTGAAATGCAAACATTTGCCGATGATATAGACAGTGTTTTTACTTGTTGTGCCTGCGGCAAGCCGATTGCCTTATATGAATTACCTTATCTTGATAAACAAGACGACCATTGGTGTATTGTAAATTGGCAAGATACTTACAGGGCTACAGACACACTATGGCTTAACAGCTTAAGCGACAGGTTTACAGGTAACCAACTTGTAAATGTAAATTCGGTATTGAATAAACACGGTAAAGAGATTGCTGATGAAATCAGTCAGAAAGCCGCAGTAAAAGTTTACTATAATATTTTTGACGACCTGACAAAAAAAGTTAAATTTGTGACAATAAACGGTAAAAATAAAAGGCTGTGTCCAAGTTGCGGGAAGGCAATGAAATATGTTAAATTCTGCAATGACTATGAAAGGTTTGTTTGTGATGACTGTTCACTGTCAAGCAATTTGCCAAAAGAAATCTGATTTAAACGGTTCTTGTTGTACATAAAATAAGGGCGCGTTCGCAAACGAACGCGCCCGATTTTTTTATTACTCTAAGCTTTATAAAAAGGCGGATACCTGTCGGGGTTGTCAGTTTCCCCCAAAAGATAATCAATACTCGTATTATAAAACCTTGCAAGTTTTATAAGTATGTCCGTCGGGATATCGTTTTCACCCGTTTCGTATTTGGAATACCCCGTCTGAGACATTCCAAGTATTTTCGCTATCTGAGTTTGATTCATATCGTGGTCTTCACGCAGTTCTCTTATTTTTCTGTACATAAATTTTTCCATATAGATTTAAATAAAGTATAATTTTTATTGGAAAATTAATTGACTTTTAACCTGAAATAGGTTAAAGTTATACCGTCGAAGACAAAATTCGACAGAAAAATATATTTTTAGGAGTTTTTTATGGGCAAATATGTTGAAAACAACTTGGGCAGAAACGAAGTTATCGTAAAGAAAGCAGATTTAAACGGATTGTTTTTATTTAAGACTTGGTTATTTGGTATCCTTTTCTGTTGGCTGCTTTTGATACCTCTTATCAAGGCTATTACCGCAACTATCAAGTTTTCGCACATTGAACTCGCCGTTACCAATAAACGTGTAATAGGTAAAGTAGGTGTGTTCAATACCAAATCGCTTGACGCGCCTTTGAACAAAATTCAGAATACAAGCGTTACGCAGAAACTGAGCGGTAAAATTTTTAATTTCGGAACTGTTAAAATTAATACCGCAGCAGGAGAGTACCAATTTATAGCCGTAAAGAATGCAGAGGCTTTCAAGAGCATGCTTATGGCTCAGATTGACCAGTTTGAAGAAGATCGTCTGAAACAGCAGGCTAACCAGATGGCTCAGGCAATGGCGTCGGCTATCAACAAATAAAATGCTTAAAGACAAGCTTGACGAGGGCGAAGATATCGTTGCAGAGGCAAGTATAAGCAAGGCGGCGATAATAATGGACTGGCTCGTTTTACCGTGTGTTCTTTTGCTGTTGTTTTTATCGGTATGCCTGCCTGTTTTGGGTAGCATATATTCAAGCGTTAAAAAAGTCGAGATGATAGCCGAAATTCTTGGAGTGGAAGAAGTTACTTTTTCCGACCTCGTGGCGCATATGGGAATTGCGTTTCAAATTCCAAAATTTCTGATTATCTTTATAGACATAATGCTCGGCTTGCTTATAGCAAGCTGGCTTGGTTGGGCGTGCGTAAAAACTTATACGCACTTCGGTTACGAGCTTATCGCAACCGATAAAAGAATACTCCTTCAGGCAAAGGGTGTAACTCTTGAAAGTACGTGGGACGAAGTGAAAAACATCTTTATCGGGCAATCCATATGGGGCAAATTATTCAATTACGGTAATGTAACCGTTCACTGTTCCCGCGGGGCGTTGACCGTAAAAAGCGTTACCGACCCATACAGGTACAGACAGGAATTTTATAAACGCACTTCAGACCAATTTGTATAATTATATTACACAGCTGACCATTTTACAGTAAACCGCGTTCCGCATTTTGCGGAGCGCGGTTTCATTTAAAACAAATTGACTTTATATCGCGCGAAAAACGGCGCGGTTATTTTTATTTTTGCAAAAAATTACAAAAATTTTCCAAAAACAATTTTACATATGCGTTCAAATATAGTAGAATAGAAAATAATGAATTATTGTCGGAAAGTATCGCGTATCGCAAAAAACTTTCAGGTGCGCGGTAAAACGGAGATAAAATGGGACTTATAAAATATATACTCGGTTCGGATTCGAGAAAGAGCGTTAAAAAGCTCAATAAGCTTGCACTCAAGGTCGAGGAGCTTGAACCCAAGTACGCGGCAATGAGCGACGAAGAACTCAAAAGCCAGACGGGCATTCTGAAAAACAGATTAGCCGCTGGCGAAACGCTTGACGATATTCTGTTCGACGCGTTTGCGGCGTTAAGAGAGGCAAGCTGGCGCGTACTCAAAATGAAACACTTCCACGTTCAGATAGTGGGCGGCATATGTCTGCATCAGGGACGTATCGCCGAAATGAAGACAGGTGAAGGTAAAACGCTCGTTTCCACCCTTCCCGCATACTTAAATGCGCTTACCGGAAAGGGCGTTCACATAGTAACAGTCAACGACTATCTTGCCAAGCGTGACGCCGAGTGGATGGGTAAGGTTCATAAGTTTATGGGACTTACCGTCGGCGTTGTCGTACCCGGAATGGAGGACGACGAAAAGAAGAAAGCTTATCAGTGCGACATAATTTACGCGACCAATAACGAGCTCGGTTTCGACTACCTGCGTGACAACCTGAAAACTTCCATACCAGCAATGGTTCAGCGCGAACTCAACTACTGCATTATCGACGAGGTCGACTCCATTTTAATCGACGAGGCGCGTACTCCCTTAATCATTTCGGGCAAGGGCGGCGAAAGCTCCAAACTGTACGAGGACGTGGACAGGTTCGTCCGCACCCTGACGGGCGGTTTCGACGACGACAAAAAGGACGCCGAAAAGAGAACGCCTTCCCGCAAGAAAAAAGAACTTTCCGAGGCGGACAAAAAGGCGCAGGACGACCTTCAGCGCATCCTGCAGGAAATGGAAAACTGGGACTATATCATTGACAGAAAGGACAAGTCCGTAACCATTACCGAAAAGGGCGCGGAAAAAGCGGAAAGGTTTTTCGGAATAGCCAACCTCGGCGATATCGAAAACGCCGACTTAAACCACCACATTCAGCAGGCGTTGAAGGCGCACGAGCTGTTCCATAACGGCGAAGAGTATATTGTTTCCGACGACGGAGAAATTCTCATCGTCGACGAATTCACGGGCCGTGTACTCAACGGCAGAAGATATTCCGACGGACTTCACCAGGCAATCGAGGCGAAGGAAAAGGTTAAGGTCAAGGACGAAAACAAGACCCACGCAACCGTAACCTTCCAGAACTATTTCAGACTTTACAACAAACTTTCGGGTATGACCGGTACCGCTAAGACCGAAGAGGACGAGTTCAGAACGATTTATTCTCTGGACGTAGTCGAAATCCCCACCAACCGTCCCGTACAGCGTATCGACTACGCGGATATGATTTATTCCACGGTCGAGGGCAAGAAGAAGGCAATCGTCAACGAAGTTGTCGAGCGCCACGAAAAAGGTCAGCCCGTGCTTATAGGTACGGTAACGGTCGAAAAGTCGGAAGAGATTTCAAGACTTCTTAGACGCAACGGCATAAAGCACAACATCTTAAACGCAAAGAACCACGCGCGCGAGGCTGAAATCGTCGCGCAGGCGGGCAGGTTCGGCGCAGTTACAATCGCCACCAACATGGCGGGCCGTGGTACGGATATTCTTTTGGGCGGCAACCCCGAGTATCTCGCTAAAAAGCGTATGCGCGAAGAGGGTTACGACCACGATATGATAGAAACGGCTATTTCCTACGCCGACAGAGAGTTCACCGAGGAAGAGCAGACGGCGCGTGCGCGCTATGCCGAGCTGTATGATAACTACAAAAAGGAAACGGACGAGGAAAAGGAAAAGGTAGTCGCTGCGGGCGGTCTCTGCATCTTGGGTACCGAACGCCACGAATCCCGCCGTATCGATAACCAGCTCCGCGGACGTAGCGGACGTCAGGGCGATAGGGGCGACTCAGTATTCTTCATTTCTCTTGAAGACGACCTTGCAAAGAGGTTCGGCGGCGAGAGTATGAAAAAGCTTTACAACATATTCAAGATTGAAGAAGACCAGTGTCTTCAGTCAAAAATGCTGTCGAGGAGCATAGAAAACGCGCAAAAGCAGATTGAAGGCAGAAACTTCGGTATAAGAAAGCACACCCTTCAGTACGACGAGGTAATGAACGAACAGCGTAAAACCATCTACGGCGAGCGTATGAAGGTTTTGAAGGGCGAGGACGTTCACAG
>JAIDSQ010000091.1 GCA_029061155.1 Clostridia bacterium | reverse complement strand
ACCTTTGTTAGATAATCTTTATTATAGGCATATGACGTGACCGTACCCGTACCTAACGTATGGCTGCCCGTAGTAAACGGACAGGACTCCTTTGCCGTAATATTACCATTATTATCATAAGTGTAGAAGTAGCTTTTACCCAGCGCATTGTTATTTTCACGTATCAGTCTGCCGAGCGTATCATAGACATACTGCGCCTGCAATACTCCGCCCTGCATTATTTTGATTATATTTCCGTTGCCGTCGTACGTATATGAGATATTGGAATCGCGATAAGTTATCTGTTTGGGCATTCCTGTGGCGTGGTCGCCCTGCTTTACATATGTTACAACTTCGCTGTCAACCGTTGTCGTGCCTACTTTTACAGTTTTTCCCGTATACCTTTCGTATAAGTCCTGATTAAGGTTAACAGTATACGTACCTGTCGTAATTTGTTGTACTTTATCCTTTGCTGATAAAGCATATGTAAACCTGTCTGTTCTTGAAACCAGTCCGGTATATGTTATACTTGTTATTCTGCCTTTTACGTCATATTTTATATTTTCGTTATAACTACCGCCGACTTTTACAGAAGAATATGTTAAAAGCGCGCCAACACTGTTATATGTACACGTTATACTTGCACCCGATAAGCTGTCTGACATATTTGTCAGTTGACCTTTAGCGTCGTAAGTATTTTGCAAAATAAGGGAATCGTTATAATATTGTTTTATATACTTTCCGCTGTACCGCTGAATATACAGACTATCGCGGGAGGGGGGGGCGTTTACACAATAAGAGCCATCCCCATATAAATAGGGATGGCTTATACAAGTTGGTTTTTAATTTTATTTAATGAGATATCTCTTTTTTATGTAGATATATAATGATATAATTAGATATGAGCAACATACAAATACCGATAAAATTATAGTCAAGATTAGAAGAATAATGTTAAAATAGAAGTTTAAAATAAGGAAAATTATTCCAGAAATCAAATTTAAAATTACACTGATAAGAAACCATATACATAACTTATAATGAATTAAAAAAGTATAGTCATCATCAAAAATTTGAATACCTCTAATTGATATAAATTTCTGAAATCGGTTATTTAATTTCTTTTTCTCTAAATCATTGCCTTTCAAACTTAAAACTTTATAAAATGATGGTAAAGCATATAAAAAGTAGCTCAAAACAAATAACATAAAAATAAAACTTATATTACAACAAATTATAAAATCCATTATGTCACCTAAAATAAACTATGTATTAAATTACCTAATATTGTGCCAATTGAAGACTTTAATATAGGTTTCAATAATGTATTAAAATTTGAAACACCAGCTTTAACAACTCTATTCAAAGCAAAACTTGCACCTAATTCATTACCCACAGACATTGCACCTGAACCGCCCAAATAGCCAGATACAACGCCCGAAAAAAGACTAATAGCCAACTCTAAGTAACTAAATTCATCACCAGAAATAAGAGTTTCAACACAATATTGTCCTGTACTTAATGCCGTATTTATTAAGATTTGTCCTCCTAAACCAATTGGCGAGGCTGCGACTGCACCACTTATAGAACCTGTCACAGTACCAGAAAATAGTCCATCGGCAAAAGCCTCAAAAACATCTTCACCATTTTTTGATGCTACATACGCATTAGTTAATCCACCAATTGTTCCGCCTACAGCACCACCAATTGCAGCTCCGGCAGCAATTAACCCAACAGCTGTACCAGCAGTTGCTATAGCTACAGCCGACGCAGCTATGACTATTGCAACAGCACAAACGGTCTTTAAAATACTTTTCCAACTCCAAGTACCATCAGGGTCCACATTCATTACAGGGTTATTGTTGCAGTAAGCGAATAAATTAAGTCCGTTAATTGTTTCAGGATCAGCGTAGTCTATGCTGTCCATATTAAGGAATCTTCCAGTTTCAGGGTCATAGTAACGAGACTGTAAGAAGTAAAGCTTTGTTTCAGTATCAAAATAGTACGAACGGTATCTGAACGGATTAAGGTTACCTATAGTACTTGCCATTCTTCCGTATATCGTATGGTTGCCCCACGCATCGTAATAGTATTGTACCATTACTCTACCATTATTGTCAAGTATGGCTATTATATTGCCCTGCACGTCTTTGCGGTATACGTATGCCGTGCCGTTATACGTTAAGCCTGCCAGACCTGTGGTATCATAGAAAAACTCAAGTCCATTAGACTGTTTCAGTAATCTGCCGTTGCTGTCATATATATACTTTATGCTGTTTTTTGAAATTCTTCTGCCCTGCGCGTCGTACGAGAACGTGTTGCCGTTGTATGATATAAGCTTTCTTCCCCTCGTCCACCTTAACGTATTCCCGCGGTATGTCCTGGGATTACCTATTTTATCGTATACGCAACTTTCTATTCCGAACTTAATCATCTTATCTTTATCATAAGTATATGTCGTAACCGTTCCCGTACCTAATGTATGGCTGCCCGTAGTAAATGCACAGTATTCTTTCGCCGTAATATTGCCGTTGTTATCATATGTGTAGAAGTAGCTTTTACCCAATGGATTGTTATCTTCACGTATCAGTCTGCCAAGCGTATCATAGCTATACTGCGCCTGCAATACTCCGCCCTGCATTATTTTGGTTATATTTCCGTTGCCGTCGTACGTATATGAGATATTGGAATCGGGATAGGTTATCTGGTTGGGCATTCCTGTGGCGTGGTCGCCTTGTTTTACATATGTTACAACTTCGCTGTCAACCGTTGTCGTGCCTACTTTTACAGTTTTTCCCGTATACCTTTCGTACAAGTCCTGATTAAGGTTAACAGTATACGTACCCGTCGTAATTTGTTGTACTTTATCCTTTGCTGATAAAGCATATGTAAACCTGTCTGTTCTTGAAACAAGTCCGGTATATGTTATATTTGTTATTCTGCCTTTTACGTCATAATTTATATTTTCATTATAACTACCGCCTCCTTTTACAGAAGAATATGTTAAAAGCGCGCCAACACTGTTATATGTATACGTTATACTTGCACCCGATAAGCTATCTGACATATTTGTCAATTGACCTTTAGCGTCGTAAGTATTTTGCAAAATAAGGGAATCGTTATAATATTGTTTTATATAACTGCCGTCTTTTGCCGCCTCGACGGCAAATTTTTCATTATTTGCGTTAGCTAAAGTAACCTTATCTGTTTTAATACCGTTTACCGACAAATTGTCGCTATATTCATATTTTTCATATAAAACATTGTTGAGATTAATTTGCTTTATCCTGCGTTTTGAATCATAAACATATTCGAGCGCATTGTTTCCGCTATTGCTGTATTTGGTCACCTCACCGCTAGTATAATTTGTAGTGTTTTTGTTTTCTACACCATCCGCGGTTCCGCTCAACTGTGTCACCCTGTTTTCCGAATCGTATGCAAAGTTTTTCACGCCGCCGTCAGGATAGGTTATTTTATTAACTAAATTAGTTCCGCTTACGTAACCGTACTGAGTTGTGTATAATCCGCGTTCGTCTTTTTCGCCTATTGCTCTTTGACTGCTGTCATAACTTTGCTCAGTATAGAATATATCCGTTGTTGCAGAACTGGAGCATATACAATCTTCTCCTGTAGCATGTCCGGCGGCGTCTATTCTATATTTCTTTACGGTTGTTACATTGCCTTTTTCGTCGTATGTGTATTCTTCCGCATCAGCAAATTCTTCTACTCGGGTACCCCCTTCGTCGTGCGCCACATGAATAACCTTTTTAAGCAAAACTTCCGTTGAATTGTCATAAAATAAGTCCGCAATATAATAGTTTGTACTTACGCAATTATCGTCAGAATTGAAGAATTTTTCAGTACAAATTTCTCTTATGCATCTGTTTAACTCATCATACTCATAATTTTTCTCCTGCGTTTTATAAGTTCCGTCTCCGGTAGGTATATTACCGATCTTTTCACTCGACGGTTTGTTAAACAGATTTAGTGTACTTTCTGTCTTTGTACCATCGACAAAATTATACGATTCATAGGAAGATTTACATAATGAATCCTGACTGGCAGATATTGTTATGCTTGAACCATACGGGTTATATTCATTCTTTTCCGCCTTGGACACTAAGCCGTTTGTTACCTCATAATACTCTATAAGATTTCCTTCATCCGAAAACTTATATATTTCCTTATTATCGTACTCGTCGGTTACTGACACTATACGATTTTCGTCGTCATAGTTCATCGTTAAACTGTCGTATTGCGTATTTTCTGCAGTACCGTTTGGTATTTCGCTTATTGTTGAATACGTTTTTACGCCTTTTATTCGTGTATCATACGAGGCTCCGTCTTCATATTCTATTAAACTTAATATGTGATCTGAGCTTTCAACTTGCAGGATTGCATCAGTTAATTCATAATCTTTATAGATTCTGGTATAATCTATATTCAGAGTTTTATAGACGGAATCAGCGCCGCTGCTTCCAACAGTACAATAGTTTATTGAAGTGAGTTTATTTGAAGTATAAACATATTTAACTTTCTTTTTGCTTGCATTATCTAATATATAAGATAACTTCCCTGAAGAATAATTCAATTCTATTGTATTGCCGCTTTTATCTTTAATACTCGAAATCAATCCGTTATTATTGTAAAATATTTGTATATAGTTGCCGAAATCATCATTAAGCATAACAAGATTTCCCGACTTGTTAAATCCCTTTGTGATGTTTTCATTTCTAAGCCATTTTACAGGTTTGGTTGTTTCATTAAAACTTAAAGACGATTGTATTTTTACAACTGTTTCCGTTGGTTCTTCAAGGTAAATTTGATTATCAACCGTTACTTGCTCATATTCCAAATACCATTCGTTTAAAAGCAATTTTCCGCTATATTTGTCATATGTTACATTTGAAAGTTCTGAATATGGTATATATTTTTTAATAATATGATTACGAATATCATCTTCTACCCCTAGATTATCGTAATCTATGCACTCAATATAAAACATTACATTGAAACCATGTTTATTTCCATAAGCGTCAGTGTAACAATGTGATTTGACGAAATCATTTGTTGTAAAAGCATCTGTATCCAAACGCTCATATAAATTTAGTCTGAAATGATTACCACAACCAAAATCTTCATCATTCTGTCCGTAAATATGTTGTATGTCAAGTCCTAAAAGCGTACTGTCAGCAGCAAAATCTGTAAATACCGTATCGGCTTTACCCATAAGTAAGTCCATTTGAGCTATTGCATTTGTTAACGATATCTGCTTATTGGCGTTAAATGTCGCAGGATCGTTATCCCTACAAAGCACAACATAGAAATTATCAAATTCTATATCTGCATCAACATACTCAACCGCAATTTCGATTTTTTTTGTATCGCTTGATTTTATTTTCCCGACATAAGCATGTGCATATCCCTGAGATAAAGGCACTGTAGCATTGTTAATTCTGACATGTCCTTGTGTAGAATAATTATTTTGACTCGTTTTTAACCATAATTCGATTCCAGCACTTTTACTTTTACCCAAATTCACTTGCTGTTTGTCAATTGAAAAAGTAAATCTAATTTGTTCACTTGCTGAACCGGCAACTTTTGCGTTAATAGTATCGTAAAATTCCCATGCTGACCATGCTCCATTACTGTAAACACGATGCTCCAATTGCATGTACTTATCTGTCATCTTCTGCGCAACTCTAATGGGTAATTTCGTTTCAAAGTTGTTATAAGTAATAGTAATATAGCGATCATCGACAGTCAATTTTCTCATCGGAGAATATTGGTACCAGGTTATAGGGTTTTCGCTCCCGTCATTATTTACTCCAACTACTTCCATACCTGATGTGTCAAATGCATAATCGGCAATACATAATTTTGAATCCGGAAACTTTTTCACTTTTATCGATTCAAAATCGCCTTGACCAAACTCTATGATAACTGAATCGTTAATAGTAACTTTTGATTTATTTACAACAATGCTTTCCGCACCAAATGAATCGTCTACTACTATTTTAAAATTAGCCGTTCCGGTTTCGTCATAAATACGCTTCAAATCAATAGGATAATAAGTAATAGAACCAATCTCTACTGAATACCCTGTATAAATAAATTTACCTGTAGTTAATGAATAAATTTTAAAGTCATAGTGGTGTGAAATAGCCCTACCCATTAAGTATAATATGCATGAATTTACATCTTCTGTATTGAGACCTTTTGAATTTAATAATCCCAAATAATCTACATCACCATAAACTGGCTTTCCTGTCTCTAACCCAATTAAGTTTTCGCCTTTAGCTCCGGAATTATAAATATCAAAAATTAAGTCTGAAGAATTTGAAGATGTAGCCAAAGTATTTGCTGCCCCTGCCATTTCGTCTTCACATCCCGAGCACATATTTTCCGACACCGCAATTCCCTGCTTTGCCTCATTCATACCCTCCTCAACATCAGGAGTCTGTTCTTTCGGCGTCTCATCATTAATTTCCGACGCCATTTTTTGTAGTTCATCAATAAATTTTTGTATTTTTTTCTTATCCATTTTTTATTTCTCCTTGTTTTTTAATTTAATAGTTTTGTAAAAGGTTTTATATTTAGTTTCTGCTTTCTCCCACCTCCCTGAGACTTAATTTTTTGTATACAAAAGCAAACATATGTTTATAAATATTGTAAACCACTATATATGACAGTTTTAGTCGGCTTTAAAAAGTTTTTTTGCTTTTTTTATTAATTTTTATGTGATTTTTTTGTTTATGATACAATTCCAAAGCATAAATTCATAATTACAACAAAACCACCCCTGCGGACATATGTCCGCAGGGGTGGCTGCATTTTATAAACTTAATCTAAATCATCGTAGTTGTAATTATAATCCGAACTGTCGTCAAAGCCGTCGTCGTAGTCCGAAGAGCCGTAACTGCTGCCGTAACCACTGCCATAGCCGCTACCGTAGTCCGAAGAACCATAACCACTGCCGTAATCACTTCCGTAACCGCTGCCGTAGTCCGAACCGTACCCGCCGCTGCCGTAACCGTAATTTTCTTCCGTAGTTGCGCCGTAGCCTAATTCAGCGCCCGCGCCGTAATAGCTGTATGTACCGTTCTTCTTCGCCATCTTGCACGCCTTGCGCTCCTTCCTGATTTTGTGCTTGATGGGGAACGCCCAGAAGATGGACACAAGCCACAGTAAAACAAAGCACAGACCGCTTATCCAAGTATACGTCGAAACTCCGTCAAGCACTGCCCCGACAACGGGACGGATATTTTCGGGAATGGAATCTGTAATCGCGGGAACCATATTCTTTGAAAGTATCACTCTTGCGCCGGTAAGCGCAACCCAGATGAGTCCGGGGATAAAGCTGTAAAGCTTTACGTACCACATCATAAGACGCTTATTCTTCGCAAACATATGGAAGAACGAGAACAGCGCAAGTATAAGCCAGGGCGCAATAAACGCAAGCATACCGTAGAATAAATAACCGTAATAGTTAAAGTACTGCATTACGTCTTTAAGCGAGTCGTTAACCGTAGTTTCCACGGCGGTAGTAATGTTGCTTACAAGTTCTTCGTTGTTCTCGTCAACGCCCATCTGACTCAAAAGATCGCCGTAGTTTGTGACGATAACTCTTTCGCCTTCCTGACTTCCTTCACCCGAACCGTCAGTTTCGTCAACTACAACGTGTTTTGAGGGGTTTATATTCTCCTCAATATTGCCGCCGTTATTTCCGCCGCCCATTAAGCTGCTGAGTATTTCGTTGATATTGAACTCGCCGAGGTCGACGTTGTTTGAAACGGCAACGCAAATCATAGCCTCTAAATTGACGTCGTCAGCCGTCTTGCCCGACTCGACAAGCGCATCCACCGCATCCTTGTACATATCAACCACAAACGACTTAACTTCTTCGATTGTTTCGGGAGGGATACTCTCTTCTATAATTGTGCTTATCTGTCCCGCAAACTCGTCAACGACCGCCTCAACTTCCGTCTCACTTTTTACGTCGTTGAGTTTTTTGAAAGTAGTCGTAAGTTCTTCAACCTTTTCTTCTGTTACTTTACCCTTAACTTCTTCGGGAAGGTTTGCGACAACGGTAGTCGCAACAGTAGTAACTACCGTCTGTTCAACCACCTGTTTACCTTCGTCCGTTTTGAAGATATTCGTGAGTCCTTTTATAAGGCTGTCTATAAGCTCCGTTACAAGTCCCTTTTCGCCGTATAACAAGTCCTTTAAGACTGCGGTTGCCGCGCCTTCGTCAGAGGAAAGCGCAATCTTGCTTGCGTCGTACGCTGTTATGGAAATTGAACCTTTAACGTCGCTAAGCACATTGCCCACAACCGTGGTTATAACGGGCGAATAGTCGATACCCTCCTGCGAGGAACCTTCGACACTGCCGCCTACTGTCTTGCTTAACGTATCGTCAATAAACTGTTCAAGATTTGGGCTTGAAAGTATTTTACCTATATCAACCTTTAAAATAGGCATAAAAAACAGCGATAAAGCGGCTACTATCGAAATTATGAATACGAATATATTCAGCGGGATAAGCTTTTTTTGCAGCTTAGCCTCTCTTGCCGACAATATTTTTGCCATAATATTCTCCTATGTTACATTATTACGTATATAAGTATACTATTTATAGCATATCTTGTCAAGAAAGTGAAAGTATTTTGGAAAATTATTTCACCTGCCTAATATTTCCTGCCCCTTGACTATGCTACTATTTATATGTATAATAGTTATGGTAAAATGATTATTCAATTTAATCGATAGAAATTTATCGATTTATTGTTTATATTTTCACAAGTGCGTTTATATAATAATTGTAAAGGCTTTACAAGGAGATAAAAAAATGAAAGAATGGTTTTTAGGACTATCCGCTCTGGAGCAGGTTTACTTCTGGCTGGGAATAGTTTCAACCGTATTTCTGATTGTTCAGATAATACTTATGTGCTGTTCCTCCTTCGGCGGAGACGTTGACCTTGACGGCGACGGAGATATCGACGTCGATATGGACTCCGGCGTTTCCATTTTCACGGTCAAGAGCATTACCGCATTTTTCGCCATGGGCAGCTGGACGGGACTTTTCATGTGCGCCGTCGCGCCGAATATAAAGTGGCTTTCGGTAATAATTGCAATTATCGTCGGCGGTATTGCAATGGCTGTCGTGGTGGTCGCGTTAAAAGCGCTTACAAAACTGCAATGCAACGGCGCGGTTCAGGTTGATAAACTTATAGGTCAGCGCGCAACCGTCTACGTTTCCGTCCCCCCTTCGAGGAGCGGGCGCGGAAAAATCACCATTACCGCGCAGGGCAGGTTTATGGAGCTTGATGCCGTAACCGACTGCGGAGAACGGCTTGCCGTTGACGAAACAGTCGAAATAGTTGCGACGGAAAACGAATGTACTGTAGTAAAAAGAATTTCAAATAAAACTAAAGGAGACGAATAATGAACAATTTACTTTCTGCCGGCTCGACTATCGGCGTAATTATCGCCGTAGTTGCAATTTTAATAGTCGCAATGATACTTTTGGTTGTATTGACAAGATATAAGAAATGCCCTTCGGACAAAATTATGGTTATCTACGGTAAAATTTCGCCCAACAAAGACGGAACTTACCGCAGCGCGAAGTGTATTCACGGCGGTGCGGCGCTTGTATGGCCCTTCGTCCAGTCGTATACCTTCCTCGACCTGACCCCCCTCTCCATCTCGGTTGACTTAAAGAGCGCGCTTTCAAAACAGAATATACGTATCGACGTTCCCTCCATCTTCACGGTAGGTATTTCCACCGACCCCGCGGTTATGCAGAACGCTGCCGAAAGACTTTTAGGCTTACAGCTTAAAGACATTTCCGACCTTGCAAAGGACATCATCTTCGGTCAGCTGCGTCTTGTTATCGCGACGATGGACATCGAAGAGATTAATACCGACAGAGATAAGTTCCTTGAAGCTATTTCAAGAAACGTCGAAGGCGAACTCAAAAAGCTCGGTTTAAGACTTATCAACGTTAACGTAACCGACATTTCGGACGAAAGCGGTTACATAGTCGCACTCGGTAAAGAGGCTGCGGCAAAGGCTATAAACGACGCGAAAATCTCCGTTGCGGAAGAAAACAGAAAGGGCGCTATCGGTGAGGCAAACGCTCAGATGCAGCAGAGAATTAACGTAGCCGACGCGGAAAGCAAGGCTATAGAGGGCGAAAACAAGGCAAAAGCAGAAATTGCCCAGTCGAAGGCAATGCTCAGACAGCGCGAGGCTGAGGCAATGAAACTTGCTGTTGCAGCCGAAAACGTTCAGGCGGCTAAGGCTAAGGAAGAAAGTTACGCCGCAGAACAGCAAGCCGAAATCGCGCGTGCGTCGCGTGAAAAAGCTACGAAAGAGGCGGACATAATCGTTGCTACCGAAATTGAAAAGAGAAAGATAGAAATAGAGGCTGACGCTCAAGCCGAAAACGTACGCCGTAAGGCGCGCGGTGAGGCGGACGCTATCTTCTCCAAAATGGAGGCTGAGGCGCGCGGTGTTTACGAAACGCTTTCCAAACAAGCTGAAGGTATGGAAAAGCTAGTTAAAGCTGCGGGCACTGCGGACGAGGCTGTACGCCTTATGATTGCCGACAAGCTTGAAGACCTTGTTGCAACTCAGGTTGAGGCTATCAAGAACCTCAAGATTGATAAGGTTACCGTTTGGGATAACGGCGGACAGTCGGCTGACGGCAAGACGGCTACGGCGAACTTTGTGTCGGGTATGATGAAGTCCCTTCCCCCTCTCGACGATTTGTACGCAATGGCGGGGTTGAAGATGCCCAAGCTCGTTTCCCCCGAAGCTCGCGAGGAAAACCCCTCTGAAGTGCCCCATAAAGAATAATCAATAAATCCAAAATCCCCCGCGGTTTACACCGCGGGGGATTTAATATTTACAAACTTTCTTCTATTTTAAGCGCATATCTTACCGTTGACATTGCGTCTTTGCCGTACGCATCCGCGCCCATTTTGTCGGCGTATTCCTTGTTGAGAACCGCGCCGCCCACTATTACTTTACAGCCGCTGCACTGTTCGTGAATAAGCTTTACCGTACTTGCCATAGCGCCGACGGTTGTCGTCATAAGCGCCGAAAGCCCGACGAGCTTTGCACTGTGTTTTAACGCCGCGTCCGCAACGGCTTGCGGCTCGACGTCGCGCCCTAAGTCGATTACGGTAAAGCCGTAATTTTCCAAAAGCGTGCGCACGATATTTTTGCCTATATCGTGAATATCACCCTTGACGGTTGCAAGCACTACTTTAAGTTTTTTGCCAGGCGCGCCCTCTCCGAACGCGTCCTTTATCACCCCGAACGCACCCGACGCGCACTCCGCGCTCATTAGAAGCTGCGGCAAAAACATAGTCTTGTTTTCAAACGCTTTGCCCACCTCGTCAAGCGCGGGGATAATATGCCCGTCTATAATTTCAAGCGGAGCCAAGTCCTTTAAAAGCTGTTTTGCTTTTTCAACCGCCCCGTCTTTAAGCCCTTTTACTATGCAGTATTTTAAATCGCGTTCGGTGTTTTGCGTTTTAACCTCAACCTGCGGCTGCGTTTGCGAAACAAAACTTATATAATCAAGGCACTTATTATCCTTACCCGACAATGCAAGGTGAGAATGATAAGTTTTTAACATATTGTCGGAATTAGGGTTCATAATCGCCGCGGACAGTCCGCATTGAAGCGCCTCGGCAAAGAACACGCAGTTGAAAAAATCCCTGTCGGGCAAGCCGAACGAAATATTTGAAACGCCGAGCGAGGTATTTACGCCCAACTTGTTTTTAATGTATGACAGCGAGTTCAACACCGCCTGTCCCGCGCTTTCGTCCGCACTGACAGCCATTGCAAGCGTGTCGAAAATTATATCTTTTGAAGAAATGCCGAAACTTTTCGCCCTCTTCAAAATTTTCTTGGCAATGGCAATACGCCCTTCCGCAGTCGCGGGAATACCGCCTTCGTCGAGGGTGAGCGCAATCACCGCGCCGCCGTATTTTTTTACGAGCGGGAACACGGCGTTCATACTCTCCTCTTTGCCGTTTACGGAATTTATAAGCGGTTTGCCGTTATACACGCGCAGCGCGCCTTCCATTGCGGAAATATCCGAAGTATCAATCTGCAAGGGCAGGTTCGTAACAGACTGTATTTCCTGCACTACGTGCTTTAATACTGCGCCTTCATCTATTTGGGGAAGTCCCACGTTGACGTCAAGCGCGTGCGCGCCGCGCTCGGTCTGCGTTACCGCTTCACCTAAAATGTACGCGATATCCCCTTCGAGTATCGCCTGTTTAAGTTTTTTCTTGCCCGTGGGATTAATTCTTTCGCCTATGAGTACGGGTCGGTCGCCGAAATACAGCGCGTGCGTGTACGAACTTATTACAGTTTTTTTCTTGTCGGTCAGCGGTTGAGGCTGCACGCCTTCAAGCACTCGGCAAAGTTCTTTTATGTGCTCGGGCGAAGTTCCGCAACAGCCCCCCACGCACCTTGCGCCCAGTTCTATAAGCCCGCGCATATCTTCGGCAAAGCTTTGCGCACTTTGGTAAATAACTTCCCCGCCCTCCATTTTGGGCAGTCCCGCGTTGGGTTTAACAATTACGGGGATTGACGCGCACTCCGTAATTGCCTTAACAGTTTCGCGCATATCTGCGGGGCACAGAGAACAGTTCAACCCCACCGCGTCCGCGCCAAGCCCTTCGAGCACGGCTACGGCTGCCTGTGGCGAACAGCCAGTCATCGTTTTTGAGTCCGCGCCGAATACCATACTGACAAATACGGGCAGACTGCATGTTTCCTTAGCGGCAAGCATCGCCGCTTTTGCCTCGTATATGTCGTTCATTGTTTCTATAAATATGAGGTCTGCGCCCGCGCGCACACCTTCTTTTATAACGCGTCTGAAACAGTCCACCGCGCTTTCAAAGTCAAGCTCGCCAAGCGGTTTCAACAACTTGCCCGTAGGTCCGATATCAAGCGCAACGTACTTATCTTTAAACCCCTTTACAGCCTCTTTTGCGATTTTTACCGCGGAAGAGATAAGTCCGTCCGTTGCATCGCCGTACTTAATAGGGTTAACACCGAAAGTGTTGGTGAGGATAATATCCGCGCCCGCGTTCAAATAGGCGGTATGTACATCTTTTACCGCCTGCGGGTTTGATAAATTCCACTCTTCGGGCGGAGTGCCTACGGGCAGCCCCGCGCCTTGCAGCTGCGTGCCCATTGCTCCGTCTAAAACTATAAAGCCCTTTTTAAGTTTTTGTCTTATCGTCATAATATCCCTATAACCGCGGTGACCGATTTGGACGGCGTCATAAATAAGTTTTCGTTTAGATTAATTCCCAGCCTGCGCGTCACGTCGAGCGCGCTGAAAATTTCGCGCTGAACGGACAGAGGAAAATCGCCGTACCCGCACGAAAAGCGGGGCTTGGTATTTTTGAATTTTTGCGTTATATGCGCGTTTACCTCGTCGCACCAACACTCCACGGCGGACGACCCCATCGCCTGCAACACGACTGCGCGCGCGGGTGAAAGCTTGTTGTACTTTAAAATAAGCCTGTCCACACCCGTACCAACGGTTGCCGCAAACAGCGCTATTTTTTCGCACCCTTCAAGGTTTTTATATAAATCTTTGCTGCGCGTTTTTACAAAACCGAGGTCTAAAATTCCGCCGTCCCTATTTACGTCGTACACCTCGTACACGGCGCGCGGGTTCAATTCGGGCAGTATTAAATTGCGACATTCCGAAAGCAGTTCTTCGGGAACTTCCCCTCCGGAATAGCCCAGATAGCGCAAAGTCTGCTTTATATCAACTACGCCTTTACCGCAAAGCTCTAACATAATATTTGGGATAAGTTACCCTTAATGCTCTTTGCAACGTCGGGCTTGTTCATACAGTATACGTGCACGGCTGTAATGCCGTTGGCGTAAAGGTCTATTATCTGTTCGGTTGCATATGCAATTCCCGCCTGTTTCATTGCCTGCGGATTGTCACCGAACCTGTCTACAATCCGCCTGAAACGCGTGGGCAGGTACGTGCCCGAAAGCGTCGTTATGCGCTTTATCTGCACGGCGTTTGTGACGGGCATAATTCCGGGGATTATAGGCACGGTTATTCCGCGCGCCTGCACTTTTGAAAGAAAGCTGTAATAAACGTCGTTGTCGAAAAACATCTGCGTGGTTAAAAAGTCGCAGCCCGCGTCCACCTTTCTTTTCAGGTTTTCTATATCCGAAAACAGTGTCTTGCTTTCTGGATGTCCCTCGGGATAGCACGCTCCGCCTATGCAAAAACCTCCGAAAGCTTTTATGTCCTTCACAAGCTCGTCGGCGTGACTGTAGTCTGTACCGAGATTGTAGCCTTCGGGAATATCCCCCCTCAGCGCCAGAACGTTTTCTATACCGAGAGTTTTAAGCTGCGATAGTTTTTCACGGACGTCCTTTTTGCTGTGGCAGATACAGGTAAGGTGTGCAAGAGGTGTTACGCCCAGATCTTTTATGGTGCGCGCAATATCGACGGTGTAATCGCTTGTGCCGCCGCCCGCGCCGTAGGTTACGCTTATGTATTCGGGTGAAATGGCGGCAATTTCCTTTACTGCGTTTACAACGTTGTCAAACCCGGTAGCCACTTTGGGCGGGAACACTTCAAACGACAGCCCCGCCTCTTTATTTTTAAGTATGTCGGTAATCTTCATAATTTTATTATAAGCCCGCCGTGGCTTGCCGCGGCGGGCACAAATCAATCTAAATTTTGTAATTAATTTTTAAAATATCAGACTTTTGCAATATCGCCGTCAGTACAGTGAACGATGTAGTCGGTAGTAAGATAGTTCCAGTTTTTAGCTTTATGTATTTCATTCCACTGCGCTTTGGTGCCGCTGAAATTTATATCCGTCAATCTGCCGCAAAAACCCAATGACAAACTGCCGAATGAAGTTATTTTACCAGGTATTGTTATGCTTTGCATATTGCCGCAAAATTTGAAAACTTCGTCGCCGATTTTAGTTACCTTATCCGGTATCTTCATGTCAAATAGCCCGCTACAACTCGTAAATGCACCGTCTCCGATTGTGGTTATGCTATCCGGCAACTTTATGCTCGACAAGCTGCCGCCGCAGCCGTTGAACGCATATGCGTCGATTTTGTTTCCACCAGTTATTATTACTTCTTCCAGACTGTCGGGAATATACCGTGAATTTTCATCATAATCTCTGGCGCCGAAAATACATCCAAAATTAGTTTTACCAGAACCGTCCCCCACAAAAGGTAAAGTAATACTTTTAAGATGTATACATCCCTCAAACGCAAGCAACCCGATTGTTTTTACACTTTTCGGTACCGTTATGCTCGTTTGCATGGTACAAAATCTGAATGCCATCTCGCTGACTGCTATTACAGGTTTTGAGTTGTAAGTTGACGGAATTATGATATTTGTATCTTCCGCCTTGCCCAAGCCGGCAACTGCGTAACCAACCGCTTGACCGTCCTCTTTAATTTCCTCATACTCCAATCCCTCCGTTGCAGGTTGCTGTTCTTCTGTATCGCCGCAAGCTGTGAATCCGAAAACGCAGCAAAAAACGGCAACAACTGTAACTGTTAAAGCAAGTAATCTGTATTTCATTCTGCTTACCTCTTTAATATCAAATTTAATCTTCTTCTACTGTATGTTCCTCTTCCTCGTCGTGCGGGTCTGGGAACTGCGCCTTGTCGTACGCTATGCCGTGACGGTCATAGTAGTCCTTTATTGCTGAGCGTATAGCCTCTTCTGCGAGAACGGAACAGTGCATCTTGTGTGCAGGAAGTCCGTCCAAAGCCTCGGCAACGGCTTTGTTTGTAAGCTCCAACGCCTGCGAAAGGGGCTTGCCCTTGATAAGCTCGGTTGCCATCGATGACGAGGCAATCGCACTTCCGCAACCGAAAGTGTTGAACTTTACGTCGACTATAATATCGTTTTCTATCTTGAGATATATTTTCATTATATCTCCGCACTTGGCGTTGCCTACTTCGCCAATGCCGTCCGCATCCTCAATCTTGCCGACGTTGCGGGGATTTGTGAAATGATCCATTACTTTTTCACTGTAAAGCGCCATAATAACTCCTTTTTATAGTTCACGCAAATCTTTTCTGCGAAAATATTTGCCGTGATTTTTTATTTTTGTCGTGAAAACGCTTAACGGTCGAAATCAATCCGCCCTTTCGTTTTCTCGGCGTTATTTGTTTTAAAATTTATAAGGTTGAATTTATATAAGATGTTGTCTTTGTCCTTTTTCAAGTTCTTCCCACACGGGGGACATATTTCTCAAATAGCTTACCACTTCGGGCACGGCTTTCAAAATCGCGTCTACGTCCTCTTCGGTATTGTATTCGCAAAGGCTGAGTCTCAGCGAACCGTGCGCGACTTCGTGCGGAAGTCCGAGCGCAAGCAATACGTGCGAAGGGTCAAGTGAGCCCGAAGTGCACGCCGAACCCGACGAGGCGCAAATTCCGCGAGCGTCAAGGTGAAGTAAAAGTCCCTCGCCCTCAATGCCTTCAAAGCACATATTTACGTTTGCGGGAAGACGGTTTGTCCTGTCGCCGTTGAGTTTGGAATGTGGTATTTTCAAAAGTCCGTCAATAAGCCTGTCGCGCAGTTTTTTCATCTTTTCGGCGTTGGCTTTCATATTGGCGCACGCCTCTTTGAGCGCAACGGAAGTTGCAACAATTCCGCCTATATTTTCGGTACCAGCACGGCGCCCTCGCTCCTGCGCTCCGCCTTCTATGAAGGTTTTCAAAGGTATGCCCTTTCTACAATACAGCGCGCCCACGCCCTTGGGTCCGTGGAACTTGTGCGCCGAAAGCGAAAGCATATCTATGTTATCGGCTTTGACGTCTACGGGGATATGCCCTACCGCCTGCACAGCGTCGGTGTGGAACACAACGCCCGCCTTTTTGCACACTTCGCCTATTTCGCGTATGGGCTGAATTGTTCCCACCTCGTTATTTGCGTACATTATGGTAACAAGCGCGGTGTCAGGGCGGATTACCTCTTTCACCTGTTCTGCTGTTACAAGTCCGTTTTCGTGAATGTCAAGATAGGTTACTTCAAACCCTTCCTTTTCGAGTTTCTTAAGGGTATGCAGTACGGCGTGATGCTCGAACGCAGTGGATATAATGTGCTTTTTGCCCTTCATTGCGCCGTTCAGCGCGCCCGAACGTATGCACTGGTTATCCGCCTCGCTGCCGCCCGAAGTGAAATAAATTTCGCGGGGGTCTGCATTTAAGCACTCCGCAATATCCGCGCGCGCCTTTTCAAGCGCCTCTTTTGCAACCTGCCCAACCGTATGAAGTGAGGAGGGATTGCCGTAAACTTCCTTAAGATAGGGCGTCATTGCCTCTATTGCCTTATCGCTCATTGCCGTCGTTGCGGCGTTGTCAACGTAAATAGTTTTCAATATTTTAATTCCTACCCGTTTAGTATGATTTGATTATAAAATTTAATTCCTATTTTGTCAATAGGAATTAGCTACTTTATCAATATTATTTGAAATATTTTACACCTGTATAGACAAACTCCCTCACGCGGGGCGCGCACATTCGTGCGGTTTTGTCAATAGGAATTAGTACAATTTATAAAATATTATTTAATTAAATCTTTTAAAGTTTTTGAAGTTAAAAAGTTCATAATGACTTCATCAAGTTCTTTAAAAAGGGGAAGAGTCATACAGGTGTCGGCGTTTTCACAGCCGTTTTCTATGCACTGCACGGGCGCAAGCGAGCCTTCGCCCGAAACGAGAATTTCCGCGACGGTGTACTCTTCCGCCTTGCGGGCAAGCTTGTACCCCCCGCTCTTCCCGCGCGCGCTTACAACAAGCCCCGCCGAAGAAAGCTGAGCTGCGGAAGTTTCCAAATACTTTAAAGACTCCTTCTGCCTGTCCGCGATATCGCTCAAGGATATATAACCCTCGCCCTCGTGGTTTGCAAGGTCTATCATAATTTTAAGGGCGTTCCTGCCCTTAGTAGTAATGAACATTTTTACCCCCCGTACTCTATCATTTTATCGATACACTTAACAGCCTGCACGCGCAACTCTTCGTCCATAACAATCTCTTCGCCGCCCTTGCCCTCGAGACAGTTTAAAACGTCTACAAGCGTAGTCGCCTTCATATTGTGGCACACCAAATCTTTTGAAAGGGGATAAAAATTCTTATCGGGGCACTTGAACTGCAAGTGCTGAACTATGGAATTTTCCGTACCGATTATAAACTCTTTATAGTCGGACTTTTCGGCAAAGTCCATAATTCCCGAGGTAGAACCTACATAGTCCGCAAGCGCGGTAACTTCGGGGCGGCATTCGGGGTGGACGAGGAAAAGCGCGTCGGGGTGCGCCGCTTTTGCGCTGAGCGCGTCCTCTTTATCTATCTTTGCGTGCGTGGGACAGCCGCCCGAAAGGAGCTTAAAATTCTTTTCGGGAACCTGTTTTTTAACGTACGTGCCGAGGTTTATATCGGGTATAAACAGAATATTTTTCTCGGGAATTGCACGGCATATTTTGACCGCGCTCGACGAAGTTACGCACACGTCGGCAATTGTTTTAAGCTGCGCCGTAGTGTTGATATAAGCAACGATGGCATAGTCGGGATACATTTTCTTCACTTCGGAAATGACTTCCCTGTCCATCTGTTCAGCCATAGGACAGCCCGCAACGGGGTTTGCAAGATAAACGCGCTTTTGCGGTGAAAGCATTTTAACCGTTTCCGCCATAAAGCGCACACCGCACATGATTACCGTGCTTTGCGGAGCAGTTTTCGCCTTTAAGGAAAGGGCGTAGCTGTCGCCCGTAAAATCGGCAATTTCGCAAATTTCTTCGGACATATAGCTGTGCGCCAGAATACACACGTCGTTCTGCTTTTTTAACTTTAAAATTTTTTCCTGAATATCTTTTATCATAATTTTTTAACTGTTTTTTTCTTTGTCGGCTTTTTAGCCTCTTCCCCTTCCATGGGCGGAACCTGTGGCACGTGCGAGTTGTCCGTCTTGACTTCCTTATGCGCCTTTTTGATTGCCGTTCTTACCTTCTTTTCCGTCTCGATTTCCTCGGGCGTACTCTCCTTATAAGGAACCTCGAAAATGCACGACTCGTAAGGGCGGAGGTTGAATATAAGCTTATACTTTCTTCCGTCGCAAAGCTCTTCCTTTGCCTCGATTTCAAGGGGTGAAAGGTCGGGATAGGTAGAGAATATTCTCTTATATACGCCGTCAACGGGCGCGCCTACGCCCATTTCATATCTTTCTACAGGCGCAAAGTTGCAAACGAAAATTAACGCGTTGTTGTAATTCCACGGGTTGCGCCTTATAAACGTGAATATATTGCGGTTATAATCCCCGCTGTTTATCCACTCGCAAGTTGCGGGTCCGCCGCTGTCGTTGTGCAGAACGGGGCGTTCCCTGTAAAGGTGCAAAAGCGCGCGGTAACATTCTAAAACGCCGCGGTGTCCTTCGTCGTCGCAGAGATGCCAGTCAAGCCCCGTCTTGAAGTTCCACTCCCTTTCCTGCGCAAAGTCCTGACCCATAAACAGCAACTTTTTGCCGGGGTGTCCCATCATCATTGTATAGCACGTTTTAAGACTGCCCAGCTTATCCAGCTTGTTGCCTATAAACTTGTTTATCATACTGCCCTTGCCGTACACAACTTCGTCGTGCGACAGCACAAGCATATAATTTTCGTTGAACGCATACTCGAAGGTGTGCGTCATAAGTCCGTGGTGGTAAGGTCTGAAAATGGGGTCGGTATTATAGTACTTGATACTGTCGTTCATCCAGCCCATATTCCATTTAAGTCCGAACCCGAACCCGCCCTTCTTCGCAGGTTGGGTTATTCCCGGCAATATGGACGAGTCCTCCGCAATAAGAAATGCATCCGTCCTCTGGCGCAGTATGCTGTTGAGGTGGCGGAAGAACTCGAAACTTTCCATATTCTCATTGCCGCCGTACTCGTTGGGACGCCATTCGCCTCTGCCGAAACTGTTATAAAGCATTGCCGCAACCGCGTCCACGCGCAACGCGTCGATATGGTATTTGTTTACCCAGAAAAACGCCGACGCAATTAGAAAGTTTGAAACTTCCTTTTTGCCCAGGTCAAACGCCTTGGTGCCCCATTCGGGATATTCGGCGCGGAGAGGATCTGCGTACTCGTAAAGGGGAGTCCCGTCGAAATTTGCAAGCGCATAGTCGTCCTTGGGAAAGTGCGCGGGAACCCAGTCAAGTATTACGCCTATGCCGTTTTTGTGCATATGGTCGACGAAATACATAAAATCTTCGGGCGAGCCGTATCTTGCCGTGGGCGCGAAATAGCCCGTTACCTGATAACCCCAGGACGGGTCGAAGGGGTATTCACAAATGCCCATAAGCTCGATATGCGTGTAGCCCATCCAACTGACGTATTCGGCAAGCTCGTGCGCAAGCTCGCGGTAATTAAAGTACTGATCTTCGTCCCACTTGGATAAATCTTTTTTCCAGCTGCCGAGGTGAACCTCGTACACAGCCATAGGCTTTTCAAGAAAGTTTTCGCCCTTCTTTTCTTTAAGCCACTCCTTGTCTCCCCACTCGTACTTGTTTACGTCGGCAACTATCGAGGCGTTATTGGGGCGCAGTTCGGCGCGGAATCCGTAGGGGTCGGTCTTCATAACTTCCGAACCGTCGGCGCGCACTACGAGGTATTTATATTTAACGCCTTCGCACATACCGGGGACAAACAGTTCCCAGATACAGTCGTCCACCTTTTCCATAACGTCGTGCCAGGGCGTCCAGCCGTTTCCGTCCGAAACGACGCATACCGCGCGGGCGTTAGGCGCCCACAGCACAAAGTGAACTCCGCTCACTCCGTCGATTTCCCTTAAATGCGCGCCCATCTTTTCATACAACTCGTAATGCGTGCCGTGATGGAAAAGATATCTGTCAAATTCACTGAAAAATTTATTCTGCATATTTTCCCCCTGAATTTATTTAAAACTATAATGATACACCGCACCCGATTTTGCGGGGAGCGTTATAAACATTCTGCCGTGCTTGACCGAGCTCTTGTCGCCGTCGGTATAAAAGCCGTTGCTGTCGGTTATTATTTTCCTATTTAATACCGCGCCCGTGGGAATACCCAGTTCCCACACGGGAACGCTTAAAGAAATATCGCAGTCGAGATTGTTTACAATTATAACGGCGCAGTCCTCTTCATCAAACCTGCCGTAAGTTATAAACCCGTTGCCCGCGTCCAAACGTTTAACACTGCCCATTTTCAAGCAGTGAATTTGCTTGCGCAGTTTAATGACTGTCTTGTGGTATTCGATAAGTTCCCTGTTCTCTTCGCCCCAAGGGTAAGTTCTTCTGCTGTCGGGGTCGGTCCAGCCCACCTGCCCCGCCTCGTCGGCGTAGTAAATGCCGGGAGAACCGGGCCAGGTCATCTGAATTAATACGGCAAGCGCCATTACCCTTAAATCAATATTCTCGCTCGCTGCGTGCGGGCCCATTGTTTTAAGGGTGCCCGGAGTGCAGTTGGTGCGCGTTAAAAACCTCGAATGGTCGTGGTTGGAAAGCTGGTTCAACGCCGAGTCGAGCGCGGGGCGCGGGAATCTGCTCATATTTTTGAACATACTTTCAAAGAAAGCGTTTCCGTCAAGATATCTCGAGCCGTCAAAACTCTCGCTATGCTTTTCCATACCCGTTAAAAACCAGGTAACAGGCTCCATAAACGCGTCGTAGTTCATTACGGAATCCCACTCCTTGCCGTTGAACCAGGCCGAAGGGTCGCCGTAATGCTCTGCAAAAATCAAAGCCTCGGGATTGGCACTTCTCACACGCTCGCGGAACATACGCCAGAACTTGTGGTTGTATCTTAAGCTGTGCCCCAAATCAGCCGCAACATCCAGACGCCAGCCGTCCACGTTAAACGGCGCCGAAACCCACTTCGCGCCCGTGGATAAAATGTAATTTTCAAGCTCGGCGCTCCCTTCGTAGTTGAGCTTAGGCAGGGTTTCAACACCCCACCAGCCTTCGTAATCGCTCTTCGCCTCGCGCGGTTTATTGAATTTGAAATAACTTCTGTAAGGGCTGTTTGCCACCTGATACGCGCCCTTCTTTTCATAGCCCTCTTTGTTGAGGTATATACCTTCCCTGTCAAGCCATTTATTGAACGAACCACAGTGGTTGAACACGCCGTCTATTACGACCTTCATACCGCGCGCGTGAATTTCGCGCACTAAATCGGCAAAATACTCGTTGCTCTTTTGCAAGTTGGTTTTTGAAGTGACGCGCTTTATATACTTGGGCGCATAGCCGTTGTTGTGCTCCCAGTGCTGCATACGGTGGTCCAGGTCATCTTCGATTACCGCTATATGAGGGTCTATATGGTCGTAGTCCTGCGTATCGTATTTATGGTTGGACGGTGAAACGAACAGGGGGTTGAAATAAATTGCCTCCACGCCCAAGTCCTGTAGGTAGTCGAGCTTTTGCCTTACACCCTGCAAATCTCCGCCGTAAAAACAGCGCACGTCCAGCTCGTCGGGGAACTTATCCCAATGCGTTATCTTTTTGGAATGTCCGCCAGTATAATAATATTCGTTATCCTCCACGTTGTTGGAGGGGTCGCCGTCGCAAAAACGGTCTGTAAATATCTGGTAAAAAACCGTACCTTTAGCCCAGTCGGGAACTTTAAAACCTGGCACGAACGAAAAGTCGTATTCCGTCTGTGCGTTTTCCACACAGCCTAATCTGTTATAGGAAACGGCGTCGTCCTCGTCGTACATAACGAAATAATAGTTGACGGGTCTTTCGGTGCAGGTAAAGCTTACTGCATAGTAGTCGAAATTGTCGCTGCCCGCCGCGCATTTTACCTTTGTCATGGAACGCTTGATACCGTTTATTACGGCATACGCCTTCAAAACGTCGTTTTTAAGCGTCCTTAATTTAAGCGTTACTCTGTCGCCCGAAACGGGTTCGTAAGGGGTTTTGTAATTTATAGTCTCGTCTGAAAAAATAGCCTTTCTGTTTATCATTGCAAAATCCTTAAAATAATCTTTTTAAATTGTAGCACACAAACATTGTAAAGTCAATAAGCAAAAAAATTCTTTACAGGCAAAAGCTTTTTTAATATTGACAACGCGGTTGCGTTATGTTAATATTTACTCGCTTAAATAACATTTGTTTAACAAGGTAATTTATGAAAACTGAAAATAAAGACAACCTGACAGAAGATACCGCCGCACAGCCGGCGGTAACGCTTTCACAAAACGCCGACAATCCGAGTGAAGAAGAAATTCCCACCGTCTCCAAACTGCTTGAAACGGAAGGCGACCCCGCACCCGCTCCCGTTGTGACAAAGCCCGTATTGCAGGAAAAAGTGCTGACAAAAGAGCAGAAAAGAAAGAGAACAATTCTTAAATGGGTGCTTTTGAATTTGGGCATAATAATGATGTCGTCAAGCGTTTACTTTTTCCAGACGCCCAACAACTTCACCCTCGGCGGTGTTGCGGGTATTGCCATAATGCTGGCAAACGTCATTAACCATCCCTTCTTCTCGCAGGCTGTTATAATGGCGATTATAAACGTATTCCTCTTAATTTTGGGACTTGCGATAATAGGCAAGCAGTGTACGTTTTTAACCATATACTGTTCACTGTTCTATACCGGCTTTATATGGCTGTTTGAAGCTTTAGATGTGCTCGGGTTTATAGCAGGAACTCCTACCCCCGCAGGCGCAGTTCCTACCCCTCTTACCGACCAGCCCTTCCTTGAAATGTGCTACGCAATACTTTTATTCGGTGTGGGCGGTGCGCTCATATTCAACTGCGGCGCGTCGTCGGGCGGTACGGATATAATCGCGCTTATACTTAAAAAGTTCACAAAAATCAACGTAGGTATGGCGCTTATGATAATCGACCTCATAGTCGTATGCGTATCCGTCACCACGTTCCAGAACCCCTCGACCGCAATGTACTCCTTCCTCGGTCTGTTTGCAAAGTCATTCCTTCTGGACGGAGTAATAGAGAGTATCGGCAAAACCAAGTATATTACCATTATCACCTCCAAACCCGATGAGATAGGCAATTACATAATCGACGTTATCAACCACAGCTATACCAAATACGACGCGGAGGGCGGCTATACCAGCGAAAAGAAAAAGGTGCTTATAACCGTATGCAAGCGCGGCGAGGCGTTAAAGCTCAAAGCAAAAGTTAAGGAGCTTGACAATCAGGCGTTTGTAATTATAACCGACGCAAACGAGATACTGGGCAAAGGTTTCGGCGGTACTATTTAAACGGTATTTATTATAAGGTAATAAAATGGAAGGCAAAAAATTCAAAATTAAACTTTCCGACGTGACGTACTGGGTTGTTCTCAACCTGGGCACGCTTATACTCGCGGCGGGCGTTTACTTCTTCAAAGCCCCCAACAACTTCGCAACGGGCGGCGTAAGCGGTCTTTCGATAATACTCGCAAAGTTCACCACGGATATCCCCTGGCTCGGACAGACCGAAATAATGACGGCGATAAACGTTTTACTGCTTATAATAGGTTTCATCTTCCTCGGTCGTGGCTGCGGGTTCAAAACTGCGTATTGCAGTCTTGTCTATTCGGGCGAAATGCAGATTATGAAACTTATTTTCCCCTTGGAGGCAGGGCAAACGATTACGGGCGACGTGTTTCTCGAATTCGTGTACGCAATGCTTTTGACTGCTGCGGGCAGCGCAATTATCTTCAACTGCCGCGCATCATCTGGCGGTACGGACATAATCGCACTCATTATCAAAAAGTACTCTAAAATAAAGAACGTAGGCACTGCGCTGCTTATAACAGACTTTTTTATAGCTGCTTCCACCTTCTTCATATTCGGCGCAACTACGGGACTTTTCTCCATCCTCGGACTTTTCACAAAGGCGTTCGTTGTTGACGGCGTAATAGAAAGCATAGGCAAGAATAAGTTTGTAACTATTATCACAACCCACCCCGAACAGATAACCCCATTTATTCTGGAAGGTATACACCGAGGGTTTACCTCCTACAAGGCGACGGGCGGATATACTAACGAGGAAAAGACAATTATAATTACTGTATGTAAACGCAGTGAGGCGTTAAAGCTTAAATTAAAAATACGCGGAGCCGACCCCTCGGCGTTCGTAATACTTACGGACACAAACGAAATAGTCGGCAAAGGTTTCAGAAGTACATTATAAATTTAAGGAGGCGGGTAAACCCGCCTCCAATTATTTATATCAGAGCCCTAATTATGAAAACCAACTTTTTATTTTTGATACTAAACTGCCCCAAAAAGATTTGCGCGGCTTTTCTTCAATAATATTAACAGTAGGCGCAACTTCATATTTATACGAGTTTCTTTTTGCCGTCGTTTCTTGTCTTGCCCTATAAGCGCAAGCAAGTGGGTCTGTTCCACTTAATATTTTTTTATAAAATGCTTTTACCCAATCAATATCGTCTTGCTCACAAAAACTCGTGTCAATGTCAATTTCGTGCGCAAGTTGATTTCTCATCCACCGCGCATGCTTTAATTTTTTATAAACAATATCCCAATCAAAAACAGCTCGTCGCTCAGAATAGGGAGTACGCTCCATGTCTTGTAGGTATAGGGAAACACCTTCATTAGAAGAATACATTTCCTTGCAAAGCTTATCAAGATGTTTGTATTGTTCTTGAAATTCAATGTTTAATTCACGCATTATATTTTATCAATTTACTTCACTACATTATTCGCCGAGCGCAAAATGCGCTCGGCGAGTTTATTATTATATTCGATTAAACGTTTTTAACAAGCGTAACTGCCTTCTTTGTCTTTTCCTCAATCTCTTCGGGAGTGCCCGTCATCATCCAGCTACCGCCGCATGCGATAATTTTATCGTATGCAAGATACTCTAAAATATTATCCGCAGAAATTCCGCCCGTGGGCATAATGTGAAGATAAGGGAACGCCGCACAGATTGCTTTAATTGTCTTTAATCCGCCGTAGTTGGACGCGGGGAAGAATTTAAGAGTGGTAAGTCCCTTTGCTATTGCAGCCATTGCCTCGGTAGGGGTTACGATACCGGGCAAATAGAGCATATCGTGTTCCTTACAGCAGTCAGCCACTTCTTCCGAGAATCCGGGCGATACTATGAATTTAGAACCTGCTTTAATTGCCTTTTCGCACTGTTCTCTGTTAATAACAGTGCCCGCGCCGACAAGCATATCGGGATAGGTTTTAACGGTAAGCGCAATAGCGTCCGCAGCGCAAGGCGTCCTGAACGTAATCTCCGCACAGGGAAGCCCGCCGTTTACAAGCGCCTGCATTTTGGGCAGCGTTTCTTCGATAGAGTTTAAAACTACTACCGGCACTATCTTTGTCTGTTTGATTTTTTCCAAAAGTTGGGTTTGAGTCATCTTTCTCCTCCATATAAACTTTTTTGACCGTAAATAAGTATAACACCTTTTATCCGATATTGCAATACCCGTAAAAAATTTTTTTGAATTTATAAGTATAACATTTCACCCGCCTGTCAATAAAACTTGCGTAAGGAGGTCTGTATGCGGTTTTTGAAACTGTTATCCGTAATGCTTGCGGCGGGTGCGTTGATTGCAGCGCTGGCGCTTCTGTCCGTAAAGCCCTGTTTTGAAAGCGGTCAAAATTACACCTTCTTTTGCGGCGATACGTCAAAGTAATGCCTGGATGTCGTAGTTGATTGCAACCCCGCAGTTGCAAGGCTCGGGCTTTTTGACGTGTGCGGAGAATGTGCCGAATACGACAAATTGGATCTTGAAAGTTTTCTTTCGTCCGTAAACGGACAAGTTGTATTCACCGAAACGCTTTCCGACAGTGTCAATTACTATTGTAAAGCCGACCTGCCTTACTCAACTATTCTCTACGGCGAAGAGATTAACCTCCACGTATGTGTCAGGAAAAATGCTATAAAAGTCGCTTCGCCTATAATTTTCGGCGGGTATTGAATAAAATCCAAAACCGCTGTCAATATCTTTATCGAAGGAGTTAATTTATGGAAAAAGAAAAGAAAAGCAAAAAGAAAGTTCTACTCTATTATCTGATTCTTGCGGCTTGTCTGCTTGTAATCGCAGCTGTAACCGTTACGTTAGTATTGACGGTCGGTCAGAAAGACCCGTCGGATATTATCGATAACAAACCCGGAGTAACCACCCCCGATGACGACAATAAACCCGGCGACAACAACGACCCCAACAAAGACCCTAACAAGGATCCCAATAAGGACCCCGACAATAAGCCCACAGTTACAACGGGCGTATTCGGACTTCCCATGCAGTCCGCTCCCGTTTCGGCAGGATACGAATTCCGTTACGACGTGACTCTTGACAGGTACTGCGTACATCAGGGTATGGACTTTGAGGCGGCGGCAGGCACGCAGGTTTGCGCAGTTCTCGAAGGAACCGTTGCCGAAATTGTAACCGACCATATAATCGGCGAAAATTACGTCAAGATTAACCACACCAACGGTATGACTTCAACCTATAAGTATATCGACGCAAAGTCGGGCTTGAAGGTCGGCGACAGCGTTAAGTGCGGCGACGTTATAGGCACGATAGCGCAGGCAAACGGTATGGAAATGAAACAGGGCGAACACCTTCACCTTGAAATAAGCGTTGACGGCAAAAATGCCGACCCCGACGTTTACCTTGATATAGTAGAAAAGTAATTAACTAAGCACACCCTCGGCATACGCTCTCCCACCCCTCGCGAGCGTATGCTTTTTTTGTTGATTCTGCCGCATTTCCGAACGCAAGTTGAACACCCCGACTTGCGTTCTTTTTTTAATCAATATTGTCACTTATTTTTTTAGTTTCTGGTTAAATCCATATACTTAAAATATTTGAACTTAATCTTTGCATTTTTTTAATTTCTCTTGAAGCTCTATATATATCAGT
>JAIDSQ010000090.1 GCA_029061155.1 Clostridia bacterium | reverse complement strand
CAAATGGGGTGTTCCCGTTGACTTTGATAGCCGTCACGTCGTATACGTTTGGCTTGACGCGCTTTCCAACTACATCACGGGGCTTGGCTACGACATAGACAACCCTTCGGAAAAATATAAAAAATACTGGCCCGCAAACGTACACATCATAGGCAAGGACATTATCCGTTTCCATACAATCTACTGGCCCATATTCCTTATGGCTATGGGTGAGTCTTTGCCCGAGTGTATTTTCGGTCACCCGTGGCTGTTGCAGGGCGGGGACAAGATGTCGAAGTCCAAGGGCAACGTTATGTATGCCGACGACCTTGCCTCGGTGTTCGGCGTCGACAGCGTAAGATACTTCGTTCTGCACGAAATGCCCTATGCCGACGACGGCGTTATCACATGGGAATTGATGTGCGAAAGAATCAATTCCGACCTTGCCAACGTTTTGGGCAACCTCGTAAAACGCACCGTTTCAATGACTAACCAGTACCTCGGCGGTATTGCCAAAAAGACGGGCGTGCAGGGTGAAACGGACGCCGACTTTGAAAGTGTTATCCGCGGAACTTATCAAAAAATTGCCTCCAAAATGGAGGAATACAAGGTCGCCGACGCTTTGGACTGCCTGTGGTCGTTATTCCGCAGGGCTAACAAATATATAGACGAAACCTGCCCGTGGCTGCTTGCAAAGGAAGAGAGCAAGAAAGACAGACTTTCCGAAGTTTTGTACAACCTGCTTGTATCCTTGGATATAGGCGCAAATTTATTAAAGCCCTTTATGCCCGAAACCGCGGACAAGATTTTAAGTGAAATAGGCGCAAAACCGCGCGCGTTGGGTTGCGATAAATGCGTAACGGAATATACGGTAACAAATCAGCCGACTACGCTGTTTGCAAGAATTAAATTCGAGGATATAAAACCTATGATAGAAAAAATCGAAAACGCCCAGAAGGCGGAGGCGGCTGCGGCGCAGCAGGAAGATAAGCGCGAACCAATAACAATCGACGACTTTGCAAAGGTGGAAATGCGCGTGGGCACGGTTATCGCGTGCGAACCCGTCAAAAAGAGCAAGCTTTTGCACGAAACGGTAAAGGTGGGAAATAGAACCCTTTCCATTCTGTCGGGCATAGCAAAACACTACACCGCCGAAGAGATGGTGGGCAAAAAGTTAATCGTCGTTACAAACCTTCCCCCGCGCGAAATGAAGGGAATAATGAGCGAGGGTATGATTGTTTGCGCCGAGGCGCCCGACGGTACGCTTTCGATAGTCAGCCCCGAAAAGGATATCCCCGACGGGAGCCTTCTGTCGTGAGATATATCGACGTCCACTGCCACATAAACCAAGAGGACTACGGCAGTGTAGACAAGTTAATTGAAAATATAAAGGCGGCGGGGGTTGAGAAAATAATCTCCGCCGGTTTTGATTTGCCTTCGTCGGAGTACGGCAAAGAACTTTCGGAAAAGTATGAAGGCGTGTACTTTACCGCAGGCTTTCACCCTACCGAATTAAAGGGATATTCAGAACATTTGCTTGAAAGGATAGAGGAGCTTGCATTAAATAAAAAGTGCGTTGCGATAGGCGAAATCGGGCTTGACTATCACTATCCCGATACAAATAAAGAGTTGCAGTACAAGGCTTTCCGCGCCCAGCTGGAGCTTGCGGACAGATTGAAACTTCCCGTACAGATACACTCGCGCGACTGCGCCGAAGATATGCTCGGTATATTAAAGGAGTACGCACCCTTTAAATACGGCGCGCTGCTGCACTGTTATTCGCACTCGACCGAACTTTCCAAGGAGTTTGAAAAGCTTGGTATATACTTTTCGTTCGGCGGAACAAGCACGTGGTCGGGAAGTAAAAAGGCAAAGCGCACGATAAGCGCCCTGCCTTTAAACATAATATTAACTGAAACGGACAGCCCGTATCTTCCGCCTAAGTCCAAATACGGCACATTCCCCAATACCCCCGAAAGCATACCCGAAATCGCGCAAAACATAGCCGAAATAAAGGGTAAAACGTGCGAAGAGGTAACCTCGCAAGTATGGTCAAATGCGCATACCTTGTTTACTAAATTAAATAACTAAAAAATCCGAACCCCGCGCATTGTGAGATAAAGCGCGGGGTTCTTCATCTTAAAGTGAGGTAAAGGGAAGAAAATCCGTTTACAAAAAGAGTATATGTCGTTATAATAATAGTATACAAATTAAAGACGGCTAAAATATGGAAACTGATATTAAAACAATTCTGTCGGAATGCGGGTTCGGCTTTAAAAAGCAGCTCGGGCAGAACTTTATTACCGATAAAAACTTGCTTGCGTCTATTGTGTCCGCGTCGGGCGTGGGCGAAAACGATACCGTCGTGGAAGTGGGCTGCGGTGCGGGAACGCTTACCCGCGCGCTTGCCGAAAAGGTGAAAAAGGTAATCGCCTTCGAGGTGGATAAGTCCTTACAGCCCGTGCTTGCGCGCACTCTTGCGGGGCTTGAAAACGTGGAAGTTGTTTTCCGCGACTTTCTGAAATGCGACCTTAAAGAGTTTGAAAAAGAGACGGGCGAATACTTCGTTGTTGCCAACCTTCCGTACTACGTAACCACACCCCTTATAATGAAGTTTATAGAAGAGGGCGAAAAGTGCAGGGGGCTTTCGGTAATGGTTCAGGAAGAGGTTGCGGACAGACTTTGCGCTAAATCGGGCACGCCCGAATACGGCGCAATTACCGCAATGGTAGCCCTCCGCGCCGAGTGCGCCAAGGTAAAGTGTGTTCCGAGAACGCTTTTTTATCCCCGCCCCAACGTTGACAGCGCCGTCGTGAAATTCACTTTCGGTAAGGGCTTGGAAGTTGCCGACAGGCAGGCTTATAAAAAGGTAGTACACGCCGCGTTTTCTTCAAGGCGCAAAACGCTTGAAAACAACCTCGTCAATTGCTACAACATTTCAAGGGAACGCGCGCAGGAAGTTTTGTCCGAGTGCGCAATTCCACCTAAAGCCCGCGGCGAAACTTTAACTCCCGAGCAGTTCGCTCTGCTTTCCGAAAAACTAAAATAATATAAGGCGCCCGCACTTTAAAGCGCGGGCGCCCTTCATTATATGAAAAATAAATAAATTTTGTTCTATATTTTCCTTCATATGAATACATTAAGGTATACAAAATCAAAAACCATGGAGGATTGTATGAACGAAGAAGAATTGGACTATGCCGAAATGCTTGAAATTCCCGTCAGCACGGTAAACGTCGTAAAAAAGAAGAGTATTTTCAAACGCAAGGGTAAGGTTCAGCCTCAGCCGCAGGAAGATTTAAAGGAACGCGTAGTCGAAAGCGTGAACGAGCGCGTCGGCGCATACGTGTATTCTGAGGATTTGTCCGACCCTCCCAAACCCGAAAAAGTAAAAACAACGGCAATTTCGCCAAAGGATAACGGCGGAAAGATTGTGTTTATCGAGGCGGTAGCTGTTGCCTTAATCGCCATTGCAATATTTGTGACAAACATTCTCATTCCCAACACCGTCATAAATACCTTTTTGAATTCCTTCTCGCAGGAAACCGCCCAAGAACCCGCCTATACCGAGTTCAAACTTACCTCCGTCACGGGCGATTTTTCTGACGCGGAAGTAGCCGTTTCCGAAAGCGGAGTACTTTCCTTCACCGCTGAAGGCAGCGTATATCCCATTTGTAAAGGCACCGTTTCCAAGATAACTTCAAACAGCGGAATTTACACCGTTGAAATCGCGCATACGTCAACTTTCAAAAGCGTTATAACAGGTCTTACCAACGTGTATTCGGCACAGGGAACAAAGGTTGCCGGCAATATACCCGTAGGCTACAGCGACGGCAACGCCGAAGTCCGCGTGTCTATGTACGACAACGAAACGCTTTTAAACTGCTACACCTTAACAGGCGCAGTTCCAGTCTGGAAATCGTGAAAATAACTCTGCACCCGCTGTTTATCGTACTCGGTTTAGCCTCTGCAATTTTCGGCGGGTTGCCCGTATTCATAATATACGCGTTGACCGCGCTCCTGCACGAGTGCGGTCATATTTTTTGCGCCTCGCGCCTCGGGTTTGCGTGCGAAAAGATAAGCCTTATGCCATACGGCGCGTCGGCAATCTGCGACACTGTGGGTATTTCCCGTTCGGACGAAATCAAGCTTGCTTTGGCAGGTCCCGCCGTAAACGCGCTTATATGCATTGCAACGGCGGGGCTATGGTGGTTTTATCCGCAGTCGTACGCCTATACCGATACGGTATTTTCGGCAAGCGCGGTTATGCTGATTGTAAACCTTCTGCCCGCATACCCCCTGGACGGCGGAAGAGTGGCGCGCTGTATTTTATTGACCTTCGCGCCCGAAAAGCTTACGTCAATTTTACTGCGCGTAATAGGCGGACTGCTGTCGGTTGCGTGCGTTCTCATATTTTTCTTTGCTTACAGAAATATAACCTTTATCGTGTTCGCGGTGTTCCTGTTGTGTTCGGCGTTTGAAAAACCTCAGCCAATGCTCAGAATAGGTTTTTCGTCCAAAAAACCGAGGAAGGGCAAGGAGATAAAGCACGTAATGCTCAATACGCAGTCCACCTATAAGGACGCTTTAAAATACGTGGACGGCGGTAAGTATCTCATATTTCAGTTCTACTCGGACGGTCTCTTGGAAGAGATAACCGAGGACGAACTTTTTTCCGACTTGCAGTCCAAAAGCATTTACGACAGGATAATAAACTAAAAGAAACGCCCGACGGCGTGCGCCGTTGGGCGTTTAATGTTGTAAAAAATGTTTAGAAAAAATCTGTTCGTCAACCTTTCCGTCTAAAATACTTTTCACCGCGTCCATACCGAGCGCTACCGCGCTTTCAACGTTGTCGTTCAATATGGCGAAATTGTAGTCGCACTTGTAGGTCTGTTTTTTGGTTCTGAACAGGAATTTTGAATATGCAAAATGCCTCTTTAAACACCGCTCCACGCCAGTGACTGTGATAAGCGGTTCAACGCGTTTCATCGTGTCGTAAACGGGACTTGTGCAGGCAAGCACGCGCTCGCGCGGTATAATCTGCCTTCTAAGTCCGTACTTCCTGCTTATGAACAGCCCCAAATCGTTTTCAAATTTAGTATGCGCAAGCGGTGAACGCTTAGTGCTTTCATAGGAATAAATGGCGGGGTGAAGAGTACAGTCCAGAGCGTAGTGGACGGCAAACCCCGCGGTGTAGGAAATATTGCCCTGAATAAGCGTTTCAAACAGCTCCTGCGCGTTCATCTTGTGCAGCCACCTGCCGAGGTTGGCTTTTGTCGGCTTAATGTTATAGGCAAAGAAAACGTCGCCGCCCTGCGCCCCTAAGAGGTACAGCTGTTTGTCGGCTATCTTAAACCTGTACTTGCTATCAAGTTTTTCGTAAACAATTTCGGCGCAAACGCCGTGTGAAAAATAATCAGGCACATTATAAGTTTAACCGTTTTCCGTAAAAAAGATACTGCTGAATATAACCCGAATATTCCCCGAATGTTTCCACAAAGTACGCCGCAATCTTTTTTCTGTCCTTAAGCGTACCGCCGAAGTCCTCGCGGTAAATCTTTTCCACCCACGTATCTACAGGGAAACTTTGCATTTTTCCGAACCCGAACAGTGCAATACAGTCGGCAACCTTCGGACCTATGCCCGTGTAGGTCAAAAGCTCGCGCTTAAGCTCTTCGCCGTCCAGCCCTTCAAGCTTTTGAATACCGTTTTTTAATATAGCGTTGGAAGTTTTGTTGAGATATTCGTCGCGGTAACCCGCACCCGCCCCTCGGAAAAAACTTACGTCCGCACCCGCAAGCGCGGAAGTGGTGGGGAAGGTGTAGTACTCGCCGAAGGGCGAACTTCTTTTCTCGCCCAAACCCTCGCAAATGCGCGAGATAATGCCCTTAATGCGCGGTATGTTATTGTTCTGCGAAATGATAAAGGAGTATATCATTTCTTCCCTGTTCTGGTTGAGTATTCTTAAGCCCTTGCAGCTTTCCGCACTCCGCGTAAGAAGTGGGATGTTGTAAGACTTCGCCCTTTCGACTATTTGCGCATAGTCGCGGTCAAGGTCGAAATAATTGTAAAAATAATCGGTATCGTCGCTTTCAACAACCGTCTTTACGCCGTCGGTGTGAACGTAGCAAATCTTATCGGCGGAAAGGGACAAAAACCCGTCCTTATACCTTGAAAAGCGGAACACCTGTCCGCAGTCGAGCGTGTGTTCGGGATTAAAATAGCGTGCGTCAAAATCAAACTTCATTTGTAACCTCAAAAAAAATACAGCCTGTATACGGCTGTATTTTATCACTGTGTAATTAAATTGTCAAACGCCGAAATCGAGTTTAACCGAGCCCGCGGAAACGTTGATGTCGATTGTCTTGTCCGTCATGCCGTTCTGAGCCGAAACGTTGCACGACCCGACCGATACGTGCTTTATAATGCTGTATTCTTGGCTTAAGCCCGTAAAGCCTAATTTTACCGACCCTGCGGAAACTCTCAGTTTAGTATCCGCGCAGGTAATTTTGTCTATCGACGCCGAGCCCGCGCTCATATGCATATCGAGCGAGTGGCAGTTTACCGTGCCGAGCGCCGCCGCCCCCGCCGAGATTTTCAGTTTCAAAGAGGAGCAGTCCATGCCTTCGCCTTTAAGCGTTCCCGCGCTCATTTGAAGTTCCGCCTTGCCGAACCTTCCGCCTGCAAGATTTACCTTCCCCGCCGACATACCGAGATTGATATCATAGTAAGCGCCGTGCGGTAATTTAATAACTATATCGGGGATTTTAGGATTAATAAACAGGATAAAGAACGCGCGGAAGTCGTTTTCAAAGTGGAAAGTTCCTTCCTTTTCGTAAACCTTTGACTTGAAACTTTTAGATACGGGATATTCTATTTGAATTTTATCGCCGTAGTAGTACTCCGTCCTTAAAACGCCCGCCTCTATTGCGATGTCGAGTGCGGTGTTGTTGTTTACCGCGGTGTAGGTCTGCATTTCATATTTCACGTTTCCGCTGAGCGCAAGCCAGATAATAATAAAGGCAACGATTGTGCCTACAATGACCGAGCCCACAATAATCCATTTAAAAACGCCTTCCATTTAAGCAAACTCCTATATTCAAAGTATCAGACGCCGAATTCAAGCTTTACCGAACCCGCGGAAACGTCAATATCAATCTTTTTGTTAGTCGTACCTTCCTGTGAGCTTACGTTACACGACCCCGCCGAAATATCCGTTAAAATGCGGTATTCGTTTCTGTCGCCCGTGTACCCGAGCTTAATCGACCCTGCCGAAACTTTGATTTTTGAATCCGCGCAGTTAATCTTTTCGATTTTAGCCGAACCCGCACTCATGTGCAAATCAAGCGCGTTACAGCTGACCGTGCCGACGGACATCGAACCCGCCGAGATATGCAGCTTTAAAGAAGAGCAGTCAATGCCGCCGCAGTTTAAAGTTCCCGCGCTCATTTCAAGTTCGACTTTGCCGAACTTTCCTTCCTCAAGATGAACGGTGCCTGCATTAATATCGAGCTCGACGTCAAACACAACGTTTCTCGGAAGTTTGATTACGGTTTCGGGAAATTTAGGCGTTCCCCACACGTAAAAGAACTTACGGTATCCCGTTTCAAAGAACAGCGTTCCGTTCTTTTCGTAAACGTTTGTCCTGAAATTTTTTGCAACGGGATATTCAACATATATCTTGTCGCCATCGTAAAACTGGGTTTTTAACACTCCAGCGTCTATCTCAATATCGATGGCGGTGTTATCGTGCTCGGCTGTGTATGTCTCAGTAGTAAATTCTACGTCCGGCTCAAACGACCAACCGCTCTGTGAAAGCCCTACGATAAGTAATACTACGCCGATGACTATTATGACTACGCCGGCAATAATGCATTTAACCAAGCCTTTCATTTACACAATCCCCCTTTTTCCGGAGAATAACGATTTTATCCAGTTAAATACTTTCTGGAACAGCTGCCACATAATTTTAATTAGTTTAAAGAACAGGGGGCAAAGAACTACGCCAATGCCTAAAGTAATAAGTCCCGTGCCTACCGTGCCTAATCCGTAGAAAAAATCGCCCGCAACCATAGAACCTATTCCGCTGCCTATAAGCGCTGCGCCCGAACCTATAATTGCTATAGGCGCCGAGCAGAACCCTATTGTAATGCCCACCATACCCATAATAAGTCCGAATAGCGGCACGCAGAACACTATACACAGAAGAACGAATACCCAGGTGTAGTCGTCGCGCTGTACTGCGGGCGCGGGTGCAGGCTGAGGGGGAGGAGGTGGATTGTAGTTGTAGTTGGCGTTCCAGTTAGGAGGCGGAGGATTGTTTGCTCCGTTCATGTTGGGAGGAGGCGGAGGATTGTAAGGGGGGCGCCTTCTCGGCGGATTGTTTGAATCGTAACCGCCCTCGGAAAGTATTCTCCGCGCCGCGTCGTAGGGTGCGCCGAAATCGGCTATTATTTCCTTTTCGGAAAAACCCGCCTCGCGTCTGTCCGCATACGCCTCGGCGTAGTAATCCAAAACGCGCCGTCTTTCGCTTTCCGAAACGCTTAAAAGATTGTTGTTAAGTTCGTCGCGCCATTCAAGATAAGTCATATTTCTCTCTCCATAATAATGTTTACTTAAACAGTTTCTTATAAATCCAGTTGATTTCCAGCAAATCGTTTCTGCCCGAGGCAAGTTTATTAAGCCCCGACGGCGTAATTTTGTAATACTTTCTCAGCCGTCCGCTGTATTCGGCTGTCCTTGTCACGAGGAAACCTCCCAGCTCAAGCCTTTTCAGAATGGGGTACAGCGTGCTTTCGGATATTTCTATTATGCCCTGCAAATCGCTTATTATCTTATATCCGTAACTTTCGCCTTTACTTATCGCGTACAAAACGCACACGTCAAGCACTCCTTTTTTAAGCTGACTGTCCATCGCTATACCTCGCTTCGTCTAATACTATACAATGCATAGTATCGCTTGTCAAGTATTTTTTGATATTTTTCTAAAAAAAATTAAGGTACAAAATACTTGCGGTAGGACAACTTAAATTATATTTATTAATCACTTTACAAGTGACGATAAAAATTATATAATCACTAAAAATGAAAGGAGTAATCATATAAATATGAAAACTGATTTATATAAGAAGAAAGTAGAAGAGAATGTTGTGGCGGCTATGCTCGATTATATGAATGAAGACGAGGATTGCGGTTATTCAAAAAAAGATGTCAAAAAATGTGAATGTTTACTTTTGGAGTACCTTGACAACTTGGGTAAACTTGCAGTTTTAACTGATGAATTAATTATGGCTCAGGTAAAAAAATTAGTACTTGCTTTAAATAAATTGAATGAAAAAACGGATTATTGTTTAATTGAAACAGATGTGCGTGAGGAAATTTGGCAAATAATTCAGGACAGTGCTGTTGAATGCGGCTTAAGCTCTCCCGCGGAAGATATTACAGAGGAATGGCGTGAATGGTAAATTCATTTTACAATTAAATACGATATAACTCTTGACGAGTTGTTTGACAGGCAATAAACTTTATACCGCCCGCGCAGTTGAATGCGCGGGCGGTATTTTTTTATATACTTCTTAAAAGTTGCGGGATAATAATTTCATATTTACTGATAATAATTTTATGATTACGTTGGAAAAGAATATAAAAAGCGTAAAGGACGTGCTGACTTCTCAGGACATAATAGTTTTTGAGTTTTCGTCTTTAAAGGGCAAAAAGTTTGCCGTTCTGTACGCGGACGGGCTTGCGGATAAAAACCTTATCGGCGAGCTTGTAATTAAAGCTTTGCGCCAGGTCGAGGCGGAGGCGGGGCTTGAAGAGGTTAAAACCCATATCGCCTGCCCCGAGGTCAAGGACGGCAAAAAGATAAAGGACGCCATATCCGAAATTTCGGACGGCAACGCCGTTTTATTTGTGGACGGCGAAAAGAATTTCTTTATCTTAGGTCTTAAAAATCCCCCGGGAAGATCTGTTGCCGAGCCCCCCACGCAGGTCACAATCAAGGGCCCGCGCGAAGGCTTTACGGAAGATATTAAGGTAAATTTAGGACTTGTAAGAAAGCGCCTTAAAAGCGAAAATCTCAAAGTAAAAATGCTTTCCTCGGGCGAAAAGTCCGCAACTGCGGTTGCTATGATTTACGTTGACGGCGTTTGCCCCGCGGGACTCCCCGAAAAGGTTGAAAAAAACTTAGCCGAAAAGAAAATAGATATAGTAGCCGATTCTTCGTATATCGCGCAGTTCATTTCAAAGCGCCCGCGCTCGGTGTTCAAGCGCAACGGCTCGACTGAAAAACCCGATATTTTCTGCGCTAAAATATGTGAAGGAAGAGTGGGACTTATTGTCGACGGTTCGCCCATAGCGCTTACCGTGCCATACATGGTAACCGAGGATATACAGGCAAGCGAGGACTATTACGCGCTTTCCTACCGCTCGACAATACTGAGGATACTGCGCGTTTTCGGGCTTATTATAGGTATGTACCTGCCCGCAATGTACGTGTCGGCACAGCTTTTCAAAACACAGCTCATTCCTTACAGGCTATTACTGAAGGTCGCAAGCTCCATTTCGGGACTGCCCCTTTCGCCCAGTATCGAAATGTTTCTGGTGCTGTTCGTTCTCGAAGTTCTGAACGAAGCGTCTATCCGAATGCCAAAGTACGTCGCTTTGGCGCTGTCCGTTGTCGGCGCGCTCGTTCTGGGCGACACTGCCGTGCAGGCGGGTATAATTTCAACGCCCGCGATAATAATTATTGCATTTTCGGCAATATGTCTTTATACCACGCCCGACCTTGTCGAAACAAGCACGACGCTCAGATGGATACTTCTCATCGTATCGGGAAGCTTAGGTCCCTTCGGAATAGTGGTGTTTACGGCGTTTATAATATGCTATCTCGTCACCGAACAGTCGTACGGCGTTCCGCTTATGGCGCCTTTTGCGCCCCTCGTCAAAAATGATTTGTACGACAGTATGGTAAAGGCAAATATGTACACGCTTAAAAACCGCCCCGAGGTATTTAAAGTAAAAGATAAGGTTAGGTTGAAAAATAAATGACAAATAAAATAAGCGTCCGCCAGATATGCTTTATACTGCTTGCCTACACGGCGGTTTCAAAATTCATACTCTATCCGACGGTTTTAAGTTTTCAGAGCGGCAGGGACTTGCTGTTTTCCGCACTTATCGACTTTTTGGTTCAGGGCGTAATAATCTGGGCTGTAAGCTACCTGTGCTCGCGCACTGAAAAAACACTCTTTGAACTAATCGAAGACACGCTCGGCAACATTACCGCGCGAATAATTTACGGACTGTTTGCACTGTTTTTCATCGTATGCACAATTGTTCCTTTGTTCGAGCAAAAGGTGTACGTTCACGCAATTTTCTATGACACGATACCTTCGCTGGGCGCGTTTGTTCCCTTCTTTTTCTTCGCGGTGTACGCCGCCAGCAAGGGCTTTCAGAACATAGGCAGAAGTGCGGACATATGCCTTCCCATATTCTTATTAAGTATGCTTTTCATTTTGGGTATGTCCGTACTCGAAGTAAAGTGGGATAACTTCCTGCCGATTTTAAAAACGCCCTTAAAGGACGTTGCGGGCGCGTCGCTCGGCACAATGTTCCGCTTTTTCGAGCCGTGCTGGCTTTTAATGTTTATGGGACACTTCAAGTACAAGAAGGGCGACGCGGCAAAAATAACACTGTCGTACGTCGGCGGAGCATTGTTCGTAATACTGATACTTGCCGTGTTCTACGGCGTTTACGGCGATATTTCGGCGTCAAGGCAGTTTGCAATTTCTAAAATTTCACTCTTTTTCCCCGCAATCGAAACGGTGGGAAGAATAGACCTGATTGCCCTGTACGCGCTTGAAATTGTAATGCTTTTCGCGCTTGTACTCAATTTACAGCTTGCGGTACACTGTATAAGCAAATGCACGGGCTATGACAACAGCCCGCTGTACTCGCTTATAATTAACGCGGGGCTTTTGCTGATGCTTATATTCCTCGACAACAAGTTCAATGATATTCATACATTCTGGTCAAGCTGGATGTGGATAGTGTTCTTAATCTTCGCTAATATTATCCCTCTACTTAGCTGGGCTTTGAGAAGGAGGAGGGCACGTGATTAAAAAGAAATATACTGTAATTTTATACTGGCTCATTATGCTTGCGCTTTTGGTAATGTTTTTCACCAACGACTTCGGGCTTGTCGATTTAAGCAAAACTTCCGTCGTAGTCGCTGTCGGCGTAGACGTCGAAGACGAGGAAGTAATGGTAACGGCGCAGGTCGCAGTGCCCCAGCCCTCGCAGAGCGGCGACAACGTAAAGTACGTTCAGGTACAGGGCAGGGGGTTGACCGTTGCCGACTGTTTAAACGAAATAAATTCCAAAACGGGTTTCTACCCCAAGCTTTTATTCTGTAAGCTTATTTTAATAGGCGAAGAATGCAAGGACGAAGAACTCTTCCGCGTGCTCGGCTGTTTCTACAGGAGAAACTATTCCGAACTTACGGCTCTTGTCGCAATGTGCAAGGGCAAGGCGATGGATATGCTTGCAATGCCCGCAACCATAAGTCAGGAAAATTCTACGGCTATGCAGAGGGCGCTTTCCGAAGAACTCAAGAAGTCGGCAAACGTTTCGTCCGTAAGCCTTAAGGACATTGCCGAATCCAACTATTCTGTATCCCGCGCCTGCTATATGCCCTTTATCGAGGCTAATATAGAGGGTACTTCCGAAGGCGGCGGCGACGGCGACAACGTCGGCGGCGAAAGCGGAAGTTCCGGCGGTCAGAGTCAGGGCGGAGGCTCGTCGGGCGGAGAAAGTGGAGGCTCGTCGGGCGGAGGAGGCTCGGGCGGCTCGTCAGGAGGTGAAGGCGGACAGGGCGAACAGAAGAAAATGGAATTTACCGCCCGCCAGACGGCTGTTTTCAACGACGGTAAGTTCGTAGGGCTTTTGGACGAAAGTTCCTCGTTCGCGCTCAACATCCTCAAAAACGAAATTCGCCTTGCGGTCGTGCCCTGCGACGCGGGCGACACGCACTACACCGTCGGACTTAAAAATGCGGATGGCGGCGTTAAATTAAAGTTCGAGGACGCAACGCCCAAATTAACTTTAAGCTTTAACGCGCTCGCGCAGATTCAGGGCGCAAAGAAGGTTTTAGACCCCGACAGCGTAATGTTTGACGACGTTGTAAAACCCGAAGTATTAAAGGCGGCGGAGGATACAATTAAGCAGCGTTTTGACGAGCTTATGGAACTGTGCGTTAAAACTGACAGCGATATTTTAGGAGTGCGCACGCTTTTGCACAAGTACAACTACAAGTATTACGAGGCGTTCAAGGACAAAATTCTATCCGAAATGCAGGTCGAATACGACGTAAAGATAGAAAGCCTCAACTAAATAAGGACTACCCGTACGGGTAGTCCTTACCTTTTAAACGTTTATATGCGCAAGTGTTTCTATAATAAGCCTGCAAAGTAGCTGTACGTCGCTTTCCTTAAGCTCTTCCCCGCCGTAGGATAATATAATTTCCTCGGCTTTTTTAGCGCCGTTTCCCGTAACGTCCTTTTCAATCGCCTCGGCAATCGCCTTTGAAACTTTTTCCACATTCTCTTTGGGAACGTAGTTTTCAATAAGCGTGCCGATAACTCTTTCAGACTCCGTCGCGTTGGTCTTTACCCGCACGAACTGTTCGTACAGCACGTAGTAAAGAGTGGCAACGGCTCCAACCGAAATGCCGTGTTCCAGAATTTCGGTATACTCTGTCAGCACATAATAAAAACTTAAATTCTTAAGTCCCGCATATATTGCATACAGAAGGGTGCCTATAATAAAAGGCAAAAACGTAACAAGCTTTTTCTGCGCCCGTTTAAAAAGTGTAACCTTTACAACCTGCGTAAGTCCCGCCGTTAAAAAGGCAAGCAGGACGACGTCAACGCCGTAAAAGGTGAATGTGTCGAATATGCGTATTAAAGTCAAAAAATTTCTCCTTCGCGCCCCGACGCTGCGCATTTTACCCGACGCATGATGATTGTATAAGCGGCACAATTCTGCGTTGAACTTACGTTTTGCCTCGGTTACATACGTCAGTGTATGCGCCCTTCGGCAAAGCCGCGTTCGCCTTGTCTTGCTTGCTTCTCCAATCCTCATCTATATATAACTCATACATGTTAAACTAAACGCACTTTTCAAAAATAAAAATAAATTTTTATGTGACCATTTCACACGGTTTGCATTTAGATTAACGGTATGATAAACTTTATTTATGAGAATGCATAAAAAGGGACACCTTGAAGAAAGACTTGACGCTTGTTCGGATATTTTAACGGTTGCCGACCTTGCGGATAAGAATATGAAACGCTCCGCACTCGTTAACGAGCATTTGGACTATAAAGGAATTTTTAAAAACGGCAACCCAGTCCGCCTTGAAATAGGCTGCGGCAAGGGCAAGTTTGTCTGCGAAACGGCGGCGTTAAACCCCGATATAAACTTTATCGCGGTCGAAAAAATTTCAAACGTTTTAATTGACGCGTGCGAGCGCGTAAAGCGCGAAAACCTTAAAAACGTATACTTTTTAAACTGCGCCGCAGAGGTTTTAACAAGGTATATAAAGGACAGTTCAATCGAGGTTATTTACCTCAACTTTTCCAACCCCCTGCCCAAGGAAGGGTATAAAAAGCAGAGGCTTACGCACGCGCGCTTTCTTGAAATTTACCGCAGGCTGTTGACCGCAGGCGGTAAGGTTATTCAGAAAACCGACGATAAAGATTTCTTTGAGTTTTCCCTGCAAAGCTTTAAAGATTGCGGCTATAAAATTTCCAGCGTGTGCGAGGATCTGAAAAATAACCCCGTGGAAGGCGACGTGGAAACCGAGCACGAGAGAATGTTCAAAGAGCAGGGCAAGGCAATTTACAGAATCGTGGCGGAAGTGTAATGGATCTTTTAGGTTTATGGATTGCGCTGGGCGTTGTCGGATTTATAATTTTATCGGCGCTCTTCGTATGGTTCAACAACAGCGCAATTAAAACAACGCGCTATAAAATAAATATAGAGGGCGCGCCCTCTTTAAAGATTGTTCACCTTTCCGATCTGCACGGCAAAAGCTTTTCAAAAAATAACAGCAAGCTTGTAAAGAAAGTTGCTGAACAAAGCCCCGACTTTATCGCGGTAACGGGTGATATAATTCACTTATACACGCCAAAAAATAAGGCGGTCGCGCTGCAAACGGTAAGCGCAGTAAAGGAAGTTGCCCCCGTAATTTATATTGCGGGCAACCACGAAATGCGCAACAAGGGCTACAGATTTTTCAGGAAAGATTTGATGGAGGCGGGCGCAACCGTCCTTGACGACAGCAGCGTCGAGGTGTGCGGAATTACCGTTGCGGGCTTGAACGGCGCGTCGCTGAGAAACGACAAGATACAGAAAATCACGCCCGACGTAAGCCCCAGAATACTTTTGGCGCACGAACCGCAGTACTTTGAAAAGTATGCAAGCTGCGGCTACGACCTTGTATTGTGCGGTCACGCGCACGGCGGACAGTGGCGCATACCGTTTACAAGCATAGGACTTTACGCCCCAGGTCAGGGCAAGTTTCCCAAGTATACTTCGGGCTTGCACCAAAGCGGAAAAACAAAAATGATAATCTCCCGCGGGCTTGGCAATTCGGAATTTCCCCTGCGCCTTTTTAACCGCCCCGAAATAGTTGTTATAGACATAAATTAAAAAAACCGCCGAGCGGGTTTTATAAACCCCGCTCGGCAGTTAACTTTATTTTTATTTTACCAGCAGTGCAAGCACGGCTTTAATGGTGTGCAGTCTGTTTTCGCCCTGTTCAAGCACCAAACTGCTTTTGCCGTCTATGACTTCCTCGGTGACTTCCAACCCGCGCGATGCGGGGAGGGGATGCATAAACACCGCGTTGTGGTTTGCCATGCTCATAAGCGCGTTGTTCACCTGATAGGGTTTTAAAATTTCACATTCCTCATCCGAAGGCACGGCGTGATAGTCATAGTTGTCGGTGTATACGATATCCGCGTCGCGCACTGCCTCGGCAGGGTTGTCGGTCAGATTGATTTTACCGTACTGCTCGGCGTGGGTAAGATGTTCGTGTCGTATACCGTATTCGTGCGGGGTGGCAACGGCAACTTCCATACCGCATTTAATTGCACCCATTATAAGCGATGCGGCAAGGTTAGTTCCCTTTCCAACGTACGCAAGCTTAAGCCCTTCAAGCTTGCCCTTTTTCTCCCAGATGGTGTAAAGATCGCACAGCGCCTGTAAGGGATTGAAGTATCCGTTGTTTGAATTAATAATGGGAATGGACGAAACTGCGCAGAACTCGTCCAGCTCGTTTTGCGAGATGTCGCGGGTAACGAGCGCGCCCACGCCGTAGCGTGAAATTACGTTTACTATATCCTTGATATTTTCGCCCGCCTGCATATCGTCCTGACTGTAAGGAAGGTTTACGCACATTCCCCCGAGCTGTCTTATGCCTATTTCGAGGGCGGACCTCATTCTCAGCGACGTATCGGCAAATAAAAGCGCAACGGTAACGTCGTTTAAAATTCTGGTATTGTCGTGCGCAAGGAACTTCGCCTTCATTGCCTTGGTCGCGTACAAAAGCTCGAACAGCTCTTCCGTGGAAAAGTCCGCAAGCTTAGTCATATGTTTACTTGTTATCCCGTAAGAGGGAGAATAGCGGTTAATATCCATAAACTTATTTTACCATACCGTAAAAATTATTTCAACTTTTTTGAACCGAATAAACGCATCCGCAATAGTTTTGCCTGTAAAGATTATACTCTTTTGAAAGATTTATGCTTTCAAGATAGCCGTTGCCCTTTTTAAAGTCGGAGTACAGCCATTTCACGCCGTACTTTTTTTCAAGCCCTTCGCCTATTTCGTTTAACAGAGTTGCGTTTTTCAAAGGGCTTAAAGTAAGGGTGGTGGTGAAGTAATCAAAACGGTTTTCTTTTGCAATTTGTGCAGTCTTTTCAAGCCTTAAATTGAAACAGACCTCGCACCTTTTTCCGCCTTCGGGTTCTCGCTCAAGCCCCTTTATTGCCGAGTAAAACTTGTCCTTTTCGTGGTCGCAGTCCAGAATTTTCCCCCAGCCCGTAGTCTGTAAAAGGCGGATAAGCTCGTCCTTTCGTCTTAAATATTCCCCGTCCTCGATGTTTGGGTTATAAAAAAGGGCGGTTATATCAAAGTAATCTTTAAGCCTTTTAAGACAGGTCGAAGAGCAGGGCGCACAGCAGCAGTGCAGTAAAAGCTTTGGTTTGCCTTCAAGCCCCTCAATCTGTTCGGTCATAAGCTTGTTAAAGTTTCTCGCGTTCATAAATACAGTCTATCATTTACGCGCATAAATTACAATTATTTTTGATATTTTTTTCATTTTCCCCCTTTTAATGTTGGTAAATAAAAATTATTTATGTTATGATAGATAAGTAAACACATTTTCTTAAACGGAGAAAGTTATGGCAAGTTTGAAGTTAAACGGCGTTGATAAAATTTACCCTTCGGGCACTCTTGCGCTGTACGATATAAACTTAGAGGCAAAGGATAAAGAATTTATCGTAATCGTCGGCGGCGAAAACAGCGGCAAGTCCACGCTTTTAAGAGTGGTTGCAGGACTTGAAGAAGTTTCGTCGGGCAATATTTTTGTAGGCGATAAGGACGTAACGGAGGCTGATCCCAAGGACAGGGATATCGCAATGGTATTCAAAAGCTCCACGCTTTACCCCGCGCTGTCAGTGTTCGACAATATGGCGTTCGGGCTCAGGCTCAGGAAAGCTCCCCAGGCGCTTATTGAACAGCGCGTAAAGTCCGCGGCTGAAATACTCGGCATAACCGACGTGCTTTTCCGCAAGCCTAAAACACTTTCTTCAGTGCAAAAACAGCGCGTGGCGATAGGCAGGGCGATTGTAAGAGAACCCAGACTTTACCTCTTCGACGAGCCTTTATCTGGGCTTGACGAAAAGTTACAGGCTGAAATGCTCAACGTAATTATAAACTTACAGGCGAGAATGGAAGGAACATTCGTCTACGCCACAAAGAACGTTTCCGAGGCTATGACCATAGGCACGAGAATAGTCGTTTTGAAGAACGGCATAATCCAGCAGGTGGACACGCCTTCCAACCTCTACGACTACCCCGTGAACGCATACGTCGCTTTCTATATCGGCGCGCCTTCGATTAACTTTATAAATAAGGCAAAGATAGTAAAAGAGGAAGACGGCGTTTACGCAGTCGGCGGCGAACTCAAATTAAAACTTTCGGATAAAACATTGAGCCGTTTTGAAAAATTAAGCGAGTACGAAAATACGGACAAGAACGTAATTGTCGGTATCCGTCCCGAGGATATTGTGGTTTCTAAGGAAGGGCTTGACTGCACGGTTGATAAAGTGGAAAGCGACGGAGACAGCGTTTACGCCGAATGTGCGGTTGCAGGTCACAACCTTGTGGTTAAGGCAAGCGGTAGCGACAAGAAGGGCGAAAACGCCAAGCTTAAAATAGATTATGAAAGGCTGTATCTTTTCGACGGCGAAACGCGCTTAACCCTTTTATCGCGCGACGAAGCCTATGTGAAGACGGGCTATCCCGAGGCTGACTTAAAGCCCTTGACCTACGCCGAGGAAGAGGAAGTAATTGAAAAGTTCAAGCCTAAAAAGCAAGACAAAAAGAAGAAGAGATAAATTAAAGACCCCCACGCATCGGGGGTCTTGCGTTTAAAAAGTAAAATATTGTAAATAATAAATTTGTATTATGCAAGTCTGGGAAATAATATTAGACGCGTTTTTGGATACGCTGATGGTTTTTCCGTTCCTCGTCGTAATATACATTCTTATCGAATTTCTGGAACACCGAACCACGTTTACCAAAAACCATAAAATTTTACAGGGCAATCTTGCCCCGCTTATCGGTTCCGCCACGGGCTTAATCCCGCAGTGCGGTTTTTCGGTAATGGCGGCAAAGCTCTACGATAAAGGGCTTATACGTACTGGCACGCTGCTTGCCGTACTGATAGCTACTTCGGACGAGGCGTTTATCATACTTCTATCCAGCGGTTCGGCAGCGGCGGCAATAATGCCTATAGTGGTAATCAAGCTTATAGTCGGCGTAGCGGTGGGGTATCTTGTAAACTTTTTATACACCGCGGAAAAACTTTCGGAAACGGAATTTGAAGATATTCACGCCTATTCCTGCGGGCGCGAGCACGAGGGGCACAGCGACGTCAAAGTTTATTTAATCAACCCGCTTTTACACTCGCTTACAATCGCCTTCTACCTTTTAATCGTAAACCTTGTGTTCGGTTTTGTAATTTCGGCAGTAGGCGAGGAACAGATTGCCTCGTCAATGATAGGCGGGCCGTACTTCCAGCCCTTCATAACTTCATTAATAGGTTTAATACCAAACTGCGCGTCAAGCGCGATAATTACGGGAACGTACATTCACGGCGGAATTACCTTCGGCAGCTGTATCGCGGGCTTGTGTGCAAACGCTGGATTAGGGCTTGTAGTGCTGTTCAGAAACACAAAGAAAATCAAAAGAAACATAGTGTTTGCGCTTACTCTGTATCTCATATCCGTTGCGGTGGGCGTGGCGGTAAACAGTATAGCCGTCGCCGCGGGAATTATTTAATTTTTTGATTAAAAATAAGTTGACTTCATAATTTCCGTTTGATATAATTGCAAGGTAATTGAAAAAAGCGCATAGGCGAGGGTGAGGTGAAAAGAGATGTCAACCATTAAAGTGGGCGAAAACGAGTCTGTTGAAAGCGCGTTAAGACGTTTTAAGAGAAAGTGTTCCCGCGACGGTATAATAGGTGATTTGCGTAAGAAAGAATTCTACGAATCTCCCTCCGTCAAGAAACGTAAGAAAGCCGAAGCGGCAAGAAAAAGAAACAAGAACTAATAAGTTTGGGTCTGTCCGATATAATAAATCGGTCAGACCTTTTTCTTTGTAAAATAAGTCGCAATATGTAGTATTTTGCAAAAATACCGTAAAATTATAAGGAAAGGAATTATATTATGGATAATTTAAAACAAGCGGCGCGCGCCGCCAAACAGCGCCTTAAAAACAATTTCTGGGATGAGTGCAAAAGAAACCTCGACGAAGGCGCAATCGAGGCGAGAAAAAACGGCTTAAACGAAATAAAGGTCAAGTCCGCTTTAAAGGGCAGAGTGCAAAAACAGATAAGCGGCGAAAAACACGACAGTTTCTATTTGAAAGTAAAAGAGCTTTTGGATACCGAAGGCGAAGTCTCCGACGCAATCGGCAGACTTACGGACAAGGAATATTACGACACTTTAAGCTATGAAGACAAGCAACGCTACACTTTGACGCTGTCCTCAAAGTATTTGCAGGCTTTGGAAAAATACAGAAAAGAGAAGGCAATGGAAATATAATATTTGATTGAGTTTTTTACTCCGGTATGATATAATTATTTTATATGAACACAATACTTGAAAAACTTAACGAAGAACAGATAAAACCCGTACTCGACACCGAGGGCGCGGTTTTGGTGCTTGCGGGCGCGGGCAGCGGAAAGACGCGCGTTTTGACTTCGCGCATAGCATACATAATTTCCGAACGCAAGGCGCCCCTTTCTTCGATACTTGCCATAACATTCACCAACAAGGCGGCGGGCGAAATGAAGGAAAGGCTTTTGGATATGCTCGGCGAGGGCGGCGACGGCAAGTGGATATGCACAATCCACTCTATGTGCGTCAAAATTTTAAGAGAGTTCGGCGAGCGCATAGGTATAAAATCCAACTTTTCCATTTACAGCGAAGTCGAGCGCAACAACGTGATAAAGAAGTCATATCAGGAACTTGACTTCGACGACGAACACCTTTTAAAAAGCGCAAAGTATCACGTCGGCAACGCAAAAATGCTCGGTTTGGACCCCGACCAGTACGGCAGGAAGTTTGCGTTCGAGCGCGGTATGGACGACATCGTGTGCATTTATGAAAGGTACAACAAACACTTACAGGAGAACAACGCTCTCGATTTCGACGACCTTTTATTGCAGACTTTAAGGCTGCTGCGCGCGGACAGGGAAACTCTGGAATACCTTTCGGACAAGTTTAAATACGTGCTTGTCGACGAGTTTCAGGACACCAACGCCGTTCAGTACAACATAATTAAACTGCTTGCCTCAAAGCACGGCAACCTGTTTGCCGTCGGCGACGACGACCAGTCCATTTACGGCTGGCGCGGTGCCGAAATAAGGAACATTCTCGCCTTCGACAAGGACTATCCGCAGGCAAAAGTGTATAAGTTAGAGCGCAATTACCGCTCTACGGGCAGTATACTTAAGCTTGCCAACAGCATAATTAAAAACAACAGCGCCCGCCGCGGCAAAACGCTTTGGACAAGCGCGGGCGACGGAGAAAAACCCGTCTACTATCAGGCGGAAGAGGAGGCGGGCGAGGCGCTGTATTCGGCAAGGATAATTTCTTCCGCAGTTGCGCGCGGTGCAAACTATTCCGACTTTGCCGTATTAATGCGCATAAACGCGCTCACCCGCTCGTACGAGCAGGAGTTCACAAAATACGGCATACCGTACAAGGTATTCGGCGGTTTCCGTTTCTTTGAACGCAAGGAAATCAAGGACATTCTCGCATATTTAAGGCTTATATCCAACCCCTTCGACAACGAGGCGTTTGAAAGAATAATAAACGTTCCCAAGCGCGGGATAGGCGGAAAATCGGTGGAGCTTATGAACAGCTACGCCCAAAGCACGGGGCTTACTCTGTACGACGCCTGTCTTGACGTTGACGAACTGCCACTGACAAAGGGCGCAAAGCAAAAGGTAAAGGAATTTGCCGAAGTTATAAAAAACTTTATAATCTCCTCACAGGATGAGCGCGTAAACGACCTTGTTCGCGAAGTAATCGCTTTGACCGACCTGCGTTCGGCGTACGACGACGGCACGGACGAAGGGGACGGCAAGCTTGCCAACTTAGACGAATTTATCGCGTCCGTGGACGACTTTGTAAAGCTTAACCCCGGCGCGACCTTGGACGAATATTTAAATCAGGTAACACTTTCGTCGGACACCGACGATATGGACGAGTCCGACTACGTGACAATTGCAACTATACATTCCGTAAAGGGGCTTGAATTTCCCACCGTCTTTATCTGCGGACTTGAAGAGGGGATAATGCCCTCGTCGCGCTCGGAAGGCGAAGGCGACGGTGTGGAAGAGGAAAGGCGGCTCATGTACGTTGCAATAACGCGTGCCGAAAAACAGCTTTATCTTACCCGCTCTAAATCGCGCTATTTATACGGTCACAGAGATTTGACAAAGCCTTCAAAGTTTATAAACGAACTTGCAGGCGAGCTCGGCATTAAGCATACTTATATAAGTAACAGGTTTGAAAACAAGTACGACGAACGCCCTTCGTACGGCAGGGCGGTATATTCCTCTGACGACGGTTACGAAAGTGATTTCGCGCCGAGCAAGTCCGTATCGTTCAAGCCGACGTTCGGTTCGGCAAAACCCAAGACGGCGGCGCCCGCGGGCAAGTACAGCGTAGGTATGCGCGTGCGCCACGCCAAATTTGGAAACGGTATGGTAATAGCCGTCAAAAACAACGACGCGGTGATAAACGTAGCGTTTGAAGGGCACGGCATTAAAGAATTGTCCGCCGCAATTGCCCCGCTTGACATAATAGGATAATAACATATGAATAGAATGCGTGAATTAATAGATACGCTCAACAAATGGGCGTACGAATATTACGTACTTGACAATCCGTCCGTTGAGGACAGGGAGTACGACAGACTTTACGACGAGCTTGTAAGGCTGGAAAAAGAGAGCGGCAAAGTGGAGTTCGACAGCCCGACAAAGCGCGTCGGCGGAGAACCTATAAAAGCCTTCGAGCGCCACAAGCACATCTCAAGACTGTACAGTCTGGATAAAGCCGTGACCTATGACGAGCTTGACGCCTTCTTTGCGCGCGTAGAAAAATCTGGCGCAGACCCCGTCTACACCGTCGAGTACAAGTTTGACGGGCTTACAATGTGCTTAACATACGACAACGGCAAGTTTGTGCGCGCAACCACGCGCGGCAACGGCGTTGAGGGCGAGGACGTAACGGCGCAGTGCCTTACCATAAAAAGCTTTCCTTTAACCATAAATTATCAGGGGCTTTTGGAAGTGCAGGGCGAGGCGGTAATACGTTTAAGCGTTCTTGAAGAGTACAACAGGACCGCCAAAGAACAGCTTAAAAACGCGCGCAACGCCGTCGCGGGCGCAATCCGCAACCTTGACCCCAAGGTAACCGCCGAGCGCAAGCCCGAAATACTTTTTTATAACGTTAACTATATAGAACAGGAACTCAAAACGCAGTGCGAGCACTTTGAATTTTTAAAATCAAACGGCTTTAAAGTGTACCCGTTCCTTAGAATATGCAACGGCGCGGACGAAGTTAAGTCGGCAATCGAAGAGATTGAAGTGGAAAGAAAAAAGCTTGACGTTTTAACCGACGGCGCGGTAGTTAAATTAAACGACTGCACTCTTCGCGACGCTTTGGGCTATACCGACAAATTCCCCCGCTGGGCAACTGCGTATAAATTCGAGGCAGAAGAAAGCGTTACAACCGTAAATGCCGTTATATGGCAGGTGGGCAGGACGGGGAAATTAACCCCCCTTGCAATAGTCGAACCCGTCGACCTTGCTGGCGCGACCGTCAGAAAAGCCACCTTAAACAATTACGGCGACGTTTTAAGAAAGGACGTCAAAATAGGCAGCAAGGTGCTTATCCGCCGCTCCAACGAAGTCATTCCCGAAATACTCGGCGCGGTCGAACATACCGAAGGCAGCGTTCCCGTGCATAAACCCGATAAATGTCCCTATTGCCAAAGCGCGGTGGAAGAAGTCGGCGCAAATATATTCTGTCCAAACAAAAACTGCAAACCGCGTATAACCGGTAAGATTGAGCACTTTGCGCAAAAGGACGCAATGGATATCGAAGGGCTTTCCGAAATGACGGCGGGGCTTTTGTACGACGAGCTGGGCGTTACCCGCTGTTCCGACCTCTACTATTTAAAGGCGGACGACCTGAAAAAGCTTGAAGGCTACAAGACCAAAAAGATAAACAATCTTTTGTCCGCGATAGATAAAAGCAAAACCGTGCCCCTTGAAAGGTTCATCTTCGCCCTCGGCATAGACGGCGTCGGCAAGGTAGCGGGTAAAGATTTGGCTAAGACCTTCGGGGATATAAAAAATCTTTCTTCGGTAACCGAAGAACAGCTTGTATCCCTCGAAAACATAGGCGAAGTAACCGCCCGCGCCATAGTCAACTGGTTTGCCGACGAGGACAACGCGCGCGAGATTGACCGCCTTATTGAGGCGGGCGTTACTCCGCAGACTGCCGAGAAGAAGGAGGGCGTTTTCTCGGGCGAATTTGTTGTGCTGACAGGCACTCTTTCCAGATATAAAAGGAGCGAGGCGCAAAAGCTTATCGAAGAGCGCGGCGGCGAGTGTCAGAGTTCGGTAACCGCCAAAACCACCTTAGTTCTTGCGGGCGAGGCAGCGGGTTCCAAACTTGAAAAGGCGCAAAAGCTCGGAATTAAGATAATCGACGAAAACGCCTTCGAGCAAATTATTTCACAAAATAATTAAATTTTTATAAAAAAACCCTTGACGAACCGCAAGCATTTTTCTCGGAGAAAATAAAAAGTGATAAAATTTATCCCGAAAAATGCTTGACATATTTTGTCGAGGGTATTATAATATTAACATATGAATACATATTCACATATTAATAATTAGAGGTTAATACATGGCAACTTGCAGCAATGAAGACCACAAAGCCAAGGTAGAGGGGATAAAAGCCTCGATGCCTTCGGACGATAAAATAGGCGAAATGGGCGCAAGGTTCAAAGTAATTTCCGAACCTTCCCGCCTTAAAATTCTTTTAGCCCTGTCGGGCGGTGAACTGTGCGTCGAGCATTTAACGGACGCGGTTGGAGGAAACCAGAGCGCGGTTTCGCACCAGCTGAAAATATTAAAGGACAACAAAATAGTAAAAAGCAGAAGAAACGGCAAAAACATTTTATATTCCGTTTCCGACTGGCACGTCTTAACAATGATAGGCGTAGCAAAGGAGCATCTGGACTGCAATGAATAACGTAATCAAAATTGAGGGGCTTGACTGCGCCAACTGCGCAAGGGAGCTTGAAGAAGAAATCGAAAAAATAGAGGGCGTAAAAAGCGTTTCCGTCGACTTTATGGCGCAGAAGGTGTACGCCGACTGCGACGAAACCACGCTTGAAAAAATCAAATACTGCTGTAACCACTTCGAGGAAGTAAAGGTGGTCGAAGACGTTCCCGCCGCAAACGCAGACGGCGAAAAAATAAAGATAACCGGTCTTTGCTGCGCCAACTGCGCAAGGGAACTCGAAGAGGATCTGAATAAAATAGAAGGCTTAACTGCAACCGTCGATTATATGAATATGTGCGTGGTATTGAACGCGCGCACGACCGAGGCAAGGGAAAAGGCGGTTTACACAATAACCCACTTCGAGGACGTGAAAATAGTCGACGGTAAACCCGCAAAGAAGAGCGTAATAAAAGCCCATCTTGCGGATATACTCTGTATATTGATATCCGTAGTATTCTTTGTCCCCGCGCTCGTACTCGACTTAACTATCGCAAAGGACGCGCTTGCGCTTACAATTTTAACGTACGTATTCTACGGAATTGCCTACATTTCCGTCGGGTATAAAGTGCTTTGGATGACGGTAAAAAACATTTCCAAAGGCAAAGTGTTCGACGAAAACTTTTTAATGACTATAGCGTCGCTCGGCGCAATCGCGCTCGGCATATTTGCGGGCGACGGCTTTATGGAAGGCGTAGCCGTAATGCTTTTGTATCAGATAGGCGAACTCCTTCAAGGCATAGCCGTGGGTGCGTCGCGCAATTCCATTACCGCGTTAATGGACCTTAAAAGCGACACCGCAACGGTAATTTCGGACGGCGAACCCCGCGTCATCTCCCCCGAAGAGATAAAGGCGGGCGATATCCTTCTTATAAAAGCGGGCGAAAAGGTTCCCGTGGACTGCAAAATTTTAAAGGGCGAAAGCTCGCTTGATATGAAGAGTTTAAACGGCGAGGCAATCCCCCGCGAAGTAAAGGCGGGCGACGAAATTCTGTCGGGCAGTATCAACCTTTCGGGCGTAATCGAGGCGGAGGCGGTGCGCGAATATAAAAATTCGGCTGTTGCTAAAATACTCGAACTTGTCGAAAACTCCACGGCGAAAAAGTCCAAACCCGAAAAGTTCATTTCCAAATTCGCAAAATACTACACCCCCGCGGTGTGCCTGTGCGCAATAATAGTTGCCGCTCTCGTTCCCACAATCGTGTGCGCAATAAACTCGCTGTTCGTATGGGCAACGTACGCGGACTGGATATACAAGGCGCTCGGCTTCCTCGTAATTTCCTGTCCATGCGCGCTCGTCATCTCCGTTCCGCTGTCCTATTTCGGCGGCATAGGAAGGTGCGCCAAGTTCGGTATTCTGGTCAAAGGTTCCACCTGTCTTGACGAGCTTGCAACTTCAACAGTAGTAGCATTCGATAAGACGGGCACGCTTACAAAAGGCGAATTTTCCGTTAAGAGTTATACAAACGAACGCACGCTTAAGCTTGCCGTTTCAGCCGAAAAATTTTCTTCCCACCCCATAGCCGTAGCTTTCAGCGGAATGGAAGGGGTTGAAGTTTCGGACGCGCGCGAAATTGCAGGCAGGGGCATTAAATGCATTTGCGAAGGCAAAGAACTTTTATGCGGCAACGCCAAACTTTTAAAGGAAGAAGGCGTTGCGTTTGAAGAGGTGAACAGCCTTTCCACCCTCGTATACGTGGCGCACGGCGGAAAATACGTCGGCGTTATCGAAATTGACGACAGCCTGAAAGAGGGCGCGGGAGAGGCGGTTGCCGAGCTTAAAAAACAGGGCGTACAATACACCGCAATGCTTACGGGCGACAACAAGGCGCGCGCCGAAGAAGTGGCGAAGGGCGCGGGCGTAGACCTCTGCAAAGCGTCGCTTTTACCCGACGAAAAACTCAGCGAGGCTAACCTTTTAAAGCAAAAGGGCAAACTCATTTACGTAGGCGACGGTATTAACGACGCCCCCGTTATGACGACAGCTAACTGCGCCGTGTCAATGGGTAAAGTGGGTTCGGACGCGGCAATCGAGGCAAGCGACGTCGTACTCGTTTCAGATAATTTATCACTTCTCCCCAAGAGCAGAAAAATTGCAAGGGGCACAAGGCGCATAGTGTTCCAGAACATAATAGGCTCGCTTTTGGTCAAGCTTGCAATAATGGCGCTTGACATTGCAATCCCCGGTTTCCCCCTGATAGTTTCGGTAGTTGCCGACGTGGGTGTAATGTTAATCGCCGTACTAAACTCCTTAAGAACAGCATTAATTAAGTAAACTGTGTATATACTTCGCATAACTTTGTTGCGCTCCGTTTTTCTCGGGTCACGTACTTCTGTGTACGCTCCCCTCGCAAATACTCGCGCGCCTCGTTCTGCTCGCATCTCCCCAGTTTAAGTTGCCACTTTATATTTTGTCAAATTTACCTGCCCGCCGCTTGTAAAAGCGGCGGGTTTATGTTATTATAGCAAAGAGGTGTATTATGTTAGAAAAATATATACGCGCCGCGCGGCGCGAAATCAAGTGTGACCTTGTCTTGAAAAATACAAGCTACGTAGACGTCTTTACAGGCAAAATAAGAAAGGGCGATATAGGCGTAGTGGGTGAAAAAATAGTGGGCGTAGGCGAATACGAAGGCGAGACTGAACTCGACTGCTCCGACCTTACCGTAACACCCGGATATATCGACGGACACGTACATATCGAAAGTTCACAGCTTTCCCCCGAAGAGTTCGCGTCCTTAATCGTGCCGAGAGGTACGACGACTATTATCGCCGACCCGCACGAGATAACCAACGTTTGCGGAATGGCGGGCTGCGAATATATCGCAATGGCGTCTTTAAACGTTCCTCTCGAAGTTAAACTTCAGCTCCCTTCATGTGTTCCCGCAACTCCGTTTGAAACAAGCGGCGCAGTCTTAAACGGCAACGACATAGAGGAAAATATAAATACGCCCTTCATATTCGGTCTGGGCGAATTTATGAACTACCCCGGCGTAATTAACTGCGACAAGGACGTAATGCAAAAGCTTGAAAGCGCCCACATAGTAGGCAAAATAATCGACGGACACGCGCCTTCGGTGCACGGCTACGATTTGAACGCATACCTGTGCGGCGGCATTTCCACCGACCACGAGTGCGCAACGGGTGATGAGATAGAAGAAAAAATTTCAAAGGGAATGTATGTGCACGTGCGCCACGGTTCGTCCACGCAAAACCTCGGCAACGCAAAATATATCACCGCCGAAAATATGCGCCGTTTCCTTCTTTGCACTGACGACAGACACTCCGCCGATTTAAAGGAAAAGGGGCATATAGACGATGCCCTGCGCCGTCTTGTAAAGGACGGACTTAACCCCGTGTGGGCGGTAACCTGCGCCACGCTCAACCCCGCCGAGTGTTACGGTTTTAAGTACCGCGGCGGCATTGCGCCCTTCTATCTTGCAGACCTCGTTGCGGTGGATAACCTTACAACCTTCAACGCAAAGTACGTCATAAAGAACTGTAAATTAGTTGCCTAGGA
>JAIDSQ010000009.1 GCA_029061155.1 Clostridia bacterium | reverse complement strand
TTATGCCCGCCGAGCGTTTCAGCCTTCCAGTTCTGGTCGCCGTATTTTCCGTCAAGATAATAGTCGTATTGAGTTTCAGCCTTGTCTTCTAAGGTGACTGTAAGAACTTTTGTGCTTTCATTATAGTTGAAAGTATATACGCCGGAAGCTTTGGCAGTCATATTTCCACCAGTTTCGCTATAACCGTTCAGCAATGCCTGCGCCGCCGTGTCAAGCGCATTTGATTTTATATAAGTACTGCCGAGAGCCGAAGTCTGCTCGCCGTTACCCGTAACTGTATTCCAGGAAGCGAACATAAATTCTTCTCCCTCTTCAAGGTAAATGGAAAGCGAATAATTGTTACCTTCCCTCTTCATCAGATGGGCGTCGTTTATATAGTTGCCCCACTTGGAAATGTTTTTACCTTTAATGAAGTAATCGGTAACAGATACTGTTGTCACTTCGGGGTTGCCGTTTCTTTCCCAGCTTATCGTGTCATAAGTACCCATTCTGTAAATTTCTTTACGCGCTTCGGTGTAGCCCTCGCCTGCCGTATTATAATAGTCGTCACCGGGATAGGTATTCAGCGTAAGAGTGTAATTGCCCGAATATTTAACCTCAATATTTTTGCCCTTTGAAGAATCGTCGTAAACGCTGCCTGCGCCGCCGAACACTTCCGTTCCGTCTGCAAGCGCGGACGTAACGAGATAGCCGGCACCCCTCTTGCTTTCATATTCTACGCCTGCAACGATGACGAACTGGTCGCCTTCGAGAAGGTCGAGAGTAATTTTATATTCGTTCTTGCCGTCGGTCTTTGTAAGCTTATGCGCATCGTTGATATTTCCCCAACCGTCGATAAGTACTGTGCTTGTGCCCGCACCTATAACATAGAAATCACGCGTATCGTCCGAATAGAGTGTAAAGCCCGCATAAACAGTTACATCCTCCGTGATTGCTGATGTAATATCGTATCTGTGATTTTTACTCGGAGTTGCAAACCAATCTACAAATTGGTAGCCCCCTTCTTTTGTGGGAGTATAAGCGGCAGGCGTTTCACCCTCTTTTACTTTTTCCGTTTTAAGTACCGTTGTTCCGTCCATATAGGTAACGGTATAATACGTTCCCTCGTCTTTGGGTGTGTTGTCGCAAGCTGCAAGACCGGCAGTCATTGTAATCGCCGCGCAGATGGCCGTAATTGCAATAATTTTCTTTTTCATTAACAATTATTTCTCCTATAATTTTTAATTTTGCCAGTTAACGGTAATTTGCCCGTTTGTTGAATCGGTTTCTACTATATGATTAGCTCCGCTTTCCCAAACGACATTTCCCGAACCGTCTATTTTTACATATTTAAATTCAATCTTCGTATTTGCCGGAACACTGACATCAAAGAACCATGTGGGATACTCTGCTATCGAAGAAGTATGGTTATACATCGGGCCTATAGCAAGAGTAGGCGTCCAATTGCCGAGTTCACTTACCCCTCCTACAAGATAGACACTCTGTCCCCAACTTGTCGTTGCATTATTTACTATAAATCTGTATGCAACCTGACTGTTAGTTAAAACTTTGAAATTAGGATACGCTCCGCTTTCTACACCCTTTGAATTTGTAACGGTAACAGCATATCTGCCCGCTTTAACATTAGGAACAATAACGGTAATACGACTGTCGGACCAATCCACTACAGATGCGTTCGCCGTACCGAAAGCAACGGTTCCGACAGAATTACCAAATCCTCTGCCCGTAATAGTTACTTTATTTCCTACAATTCCCATAAGCGGATCGACACTACCTATTATAGGACTACTTTCGCTTGCCGCATTATATGCCCAAACCGCGCAAACTCCTGCGCCGAGTTTATAATGCGGTACGCTACCGCCTGCCATTACCGTAAGAGGCGAGCCGTTCTTCAATCCGCCAAGAGCGTCTTGATATGTACCCGCAGGTAAATTTGTAAACAGGTTAGTTATATCATAACTGCTTGAAGTATTTCTGTTGATAGCTACAAGTACAACACTGTCGCCGAATTGTCTTTCATACACATATACGTCGTTATTTATCCAACGCGAAGTATAAGTTCCGTAAGCAAGTGCGGGATTGCTCTTTCTCATAGGAGCAAGTTTTGATATAATCTTATATGCGTTCGTCGTTTTATTGAAAGAAGGCATATCTTTTCTGTTATCGGGATCGGCCGAACCCGTCAGATATTGTTCAGAGCCATAGTAAATTGCAGGAACACCACGCTGTGTAAGCTGTAATACATATGCGGTATCAACACTGCTTGACGAATTGTTGGCAAGCGTCATAAAACGCGACATATCATGATTATCTATAAAGGTAACCTGATTATTTACTTGTTCAAAATTTGCCGCAGTACCTTCTATTGAATTGTGTACGTCATACATCGTTCCGGAAAGTGAACCGATTGCATTACGTGTTGCGTTTGCGAAATTGAAATCCAAAAGGCTCATTCCGCTTTCGTTGGCGAAATAACTCATGTCTGAATCGGGTACTATACCGCCGGAGAACCATTCACCGAAAACAAACGTAGAATGATTTTCATAAATATTGCTTACCCAGTTTTTCTGCCAACCGAACGACATATGTTTAACGGCATCAACACGAATACCGTCAACGCCCATATCAAGCCATAAGTCTGCCGCATCCTTCATATATTGGTCAATTGTCGGATTCATATGGTTTAAATCCGCAAGACCGTACATAGTCTGATACTGTATGCTTTCAAGGCTATCCCAATCTTCTATCCAACCTTCATGGTTGAAATAATTGTTTTCCGCATCGGTATGTACAGTTCCCAAAAGCTCTCCGTCGCGGTACAATGCGCCGTCTAACGGATAACGGGAAGTATTCCAAGTTTCATCGAAGTTACTCGTCGTGGAAGTATGGTTAGGAGCAAAGTCTATAACAATCTTGATATTGTTCGCATGCGCCACGTCAATCAACTCCTGGAACTCATTCATTGTTCCGAAATAAGGATTTGTACGGAAATAGTCTTTTGCCCAGTAACCGTGATACGAAGTACTGGTCCATGTTTCACTATTATCGGCAGGGTCTAAAAGACTGATGTTCTCAACAGGCGAGGAAATCCAAAGAGCAGTAACGCCAAGGCCGGTAAGATATCCGTCTTGTATTTTATTTATTATTCCTCTCCAATCCCCTCCGTGATAAAGCCTGTTATTGCGAGAAGAACTACCCCACTGATTGTTATCATAAATAGCACCGGTAGGATTATTACTTGAATCGCCGTCACAGAATCTATCAGTCATAATCTGATAAATTACGTCTGTTGAAAAACTTGCCGAATTATCAACGTCTACATCCGTAGACGCAAATGCCGTTGTCAATCTAAAGCCCAGTAAAGGCAAGCAAATAGCAAGACTTAAAATTATCGACAACAAGAATACATGCAATTTTTTGACTTTCATTTTACCCTCCTAATCAATTTAATTGCAATATGCGGCAAAAGCAAAACTACGGATAATGTTCTATTTGAGACTATCAGAAAGTTTTTTCTCGTTTTACACGCAATAGCGCATTACCCGAATGAATTTGCCACTTAACTTGTTAAGCAATACGAAAAAAATTTTGCTTAACAGGTTAAGCAAGTACATTATAGTACACATTTATTATTTATGTCAATACCTTTTTTAAAAAAATTTTAGTTTTTATAATTTTTTGTCAATTTTTAACATATTAACAAAGCACTCAATTCCTTAGCACTTATGGATTATAATTTAATAATAATGCTATTGCTACCATTCCTCGAACATTTTATACTATGTTAAATTTACTACAATATTTTCCGGAACACTCAAATTAAAACTGCATTCTGTAATAGCGCTTTTAAAACCTTCCTGATAGCTTTTGGGTAAAGTCACATACATGGCAGTCAACAACTCATCAACGCTAAATTTACTATCCCCCTCTAAAATAATTTTGTTGTGAGCAACCCTTCGTCTTAAATAATTTATCTTTTCCTTATTTTGTTCAAGAAATTCAAAAGAGAAATCAGAGTAATCTATTTTGTGCTTATTTTTTAGTACTGTCCCCATAATATTAAAAAAATAATTATTCTCTAAAGTTTCATATGTGGCATTGCCTATATTCCATAACTGCGCCCTCAGAAACTCTTCAAAAAATGACAAATATTTAAAAGAATTAAACAGTAAACGTTTATCATACCTGTATGTATCTTTTAAAACTTCCCAAGTTACAGGCACTGCTTTCTCTTTCAATAAATTCAAAAAACGTCTGTATTTCAGTTCGCCTTTTAAATTAATCCATTTCTCTATTTCTTCTTTATGCTCTTCGTAATCAATTATTTCTTCTCTTGTTGACATCTGTAATTATTGACCTCCCTCACGAACAACGCCGCCGATGATAT
>JAIDSQ010000089.1:10299-19983 GCA_029061155.1 Clostridia bacterium | reverse complement strand
CAAGATTACTTATCCGTTGAAGATGTTAAAGATATTTATTTAACGATTGACGGCAGTAAACATAATATTGCCGCAATAACGGACGAAGCATACTTTTGCAATTATGACGCCGAAAAGTTTTGGGGTAAAATTACAAATATTATAAGAACAGATTTTTTAAATCTTCCGACAGCCGTTCCAAAGCTTACATTGTTCTTTCCTAATTTAGATGCTCATTTATGCAAAGAAATTGATAAATTGAAAGCTGATTATTTAATTCAAATAATGGATAACAATGCTACTATAACTATATCAAAACTTGATGCAACAAAGGGAGAAGCTATCAATTTTTTACGGCAAAAGCACAATATAAACGTTTCTGATTGTATTGCTATCGGTAACGATTTAAACGATATCTCGGCTTTTCAGACTTGTGGACTGAGTGTTGCCGTTTCTAATGCCGAAAGTGAAGTTCGTGATATTGCGAAAATAATAATTGAAAGTAATAATGATAAGGGCGTCGAGAAGTTTATTTTGAAATTACTAAGTAAAAATGAATGAATTAAAAATCAAGGTGGAAGAAATTTTATGAGTGTTAAGGTAGTTACAATTTGCGGCAGCATGCGGTTTTCAAAGGATATTATGAGAATTGCAACGAAACTTGAAACAGACAAAGGTTATTGTGTTCTTCAACCTGTTTATAACTCTGAAGATAAGGTCTTTAACGATATTGAACTGCAAAATATAGTAATAGCGCATTATAAAAAAATCGATATATCAGACGCAATTTACGTAGTAAATATAGGCGGATATATCGGTAAATCAGTTTCTGAAGAAATTGAGTATGCAAAAGCTCATAATAAAGAAATTATTTTTTATGAGTAAAATTATTTTCTATGTAATCGAAATAGTTTTTTGCTTTAACTTCGTTGCGGTTTTGTTTATACCAGTTGTAAGCACGTTGCAAACCTTCTTGCAAAGGTAAGAGGCGGGGCATAAGACTATTTTGCGCCGTAATGTCAAGAACGTATTCATAGTTGTAAAAAGGGAAATAATTGCGCTGTTCGGTATCGTCGCAAATATTTTTAAAATGAGGTACTTTGCCTGCCGCTTTATAGCATATTGTTACCCAATCTTTAATAGTAATAGGTGTGTTACCGACGTTGAATATCTGTTGTTTTGGTTTTGTATTAAGTAAAATTTCAATAAATCTGCTTAAATCGTCGACGTGAAAGAATTGTAACAGCATCGAACCGTCGTTCGGCAGATAGAACGGCATATTTCTTTCTGCGCAATCGAATACAAACGCTTCACGGTATACGTTGTTATACTCGCCGTAGAGATAGGGCGCTCTTATTATATAGGCGTTGGGAACTCTCTTAAATAGGGCGTTTTCAGCGGCTATTTTATTTATGCCGTAACTACCCCAAAACTTATTTTTACCGCATTTATCGCTTTCCTTAAAAGGTAAATCAAGCGTTTCGGGGTAAACCGCGCTTGAACTTATCATAACGTAATTGTCAAAACTATCAAGGCTATCAAGCAATAAATTTATATCTTCGCCGGTATATGCATTTACGTCGATAACGGTATCGAAATGTAAGCCTTTTAACTTTCCGTTTATCGCTTTTCTATTGCATTCAATAAGGTGCACGTTCGGTAATTGAGGTTTGGTGTTGCGGTTCAAAACAAAAACTTCAAAGCCTTTTAAAGAAAAATATTCTGCAATATATTTGCTTACGAAAACAGTACCGCCTGTAACTAATATTTTCATTTTGCACCTCAAAATTAATTTCAATCAAATTATACTAAATTTAAGATTTAATAGCAACAATCTAAATAAAAAACATAATTTGTAGTTTTTAATTTCTGAATTAGTAATAGGAGAGAAATGGGGGTATGCTTTTAATTGTTCAGTATTGCAAATTATATTTTAAAAATTAAATATCGCAACATTTTAATACTTGACATCATATAAAATCTGATTTATAATTATTAAGCTTTTTGCGGACGTGGCGGAATTGGCAGACGCGCAGGTTTCAGGTTCCTGTGGGCAACCGTGGGGGTTCAAGTCCCTTCGTCCGCACCAACAATAAAAAGCGAGTAAAAACAGCACTTTTCAGGCTTTTTTACCGCTTTTTTCATTTTTCCGGAAACTTTTAGCAATTTTTAAGAAACTGAAATTAAATTTAGTCCCAATTTAGTCCCAATTTACAATGCCCCTTCCCCTACCTTTTGTCCGCGCAATCTGGCGGGCTTTTTTACATCTGTTTTTCTACGAACCACTTGTTGTAATACTTTTCATAGTAGATAACTTTTTCGCGCCCCTGCATTAACACGGCGTAACGGATCGTCGGCATGCTGCCGACATGCGCGGGCGGCGCGGTATGCTTGTCTATTACTTTTGAAATCGGGTACCGCTCTCCATTCGTCCATTCAAGCGCAATGGGCTTTTCGTTTCCGTCTGGATCAACGTACAAATACATTCCTACATAAACTTTTTCATACTGCATACAATCAGTATGTGCAAATTTTGCGGGTGTGTTGCGCGCGGGGGCTTTGGCGTGCACGTATGGGCGCGCGGCGGCGGGAAGTTCGCGGCTAATTTAGGCACAGCGGCTTGGAGTTAGCCTAAAAATTAAGCCGACTACGCTTGTTTTACGCGGTCATAAATGATTTACAATAACGAAACGATATTACAAGGCGCGGCGGCGCGGGTGCGCGGCGAAGTTTCACTTTATCAGTCTATACAAGGGCGCGCATTTCAGATTTGCGCGCCCTTCCGCATTTTTTAAAAATGACTTTAAAAATTATCGTCATTTAATTCCCGAAAACTACTTCTGCGCCGTAGGCGCGTGCATTTCCCACCGCTTTTACCACGCCGACATTGCGCTCCACACGCATATGCGGCGTAAAAAGTTATTTAGTTATTTATTATATATGTAAGTTGTGCCCTGATTCTGACAGGTTACCTAACCTTTTTTGAACAGTATATGTTCAATTTTAGTTAAGTAAAATTATACAAAGAAATACCCGCTCGGCATATTACCGAGCGGGTCAATTTTAATAACGCCAATAAGCATAGGTTGTCCTATGCTTTAAAAAATATATTCAGTTAGCCTACACCTACCATTTTTACGCCTTCCCCGGAGCGCCGCGAGCATCGCTCTTATATTTATCGGGAACCGTTAAATCCTTTTCAGACAGCCCGAGCCGCTTTAAAGCTGCTCTGCGCTGCTTAATAAGTTCTATATGCCTTGCTTTTAATTCTTCCGGGATTGCGCCATTGAGAACCTCTGCTTTCGCTACTTCGATATCCAAAGATTTTAATTCATTCTCTGCGGCTCTGAATTGCGCGTCCGTCATCGCTTTGGCGTAATTCCTTTCGGCAGTATCTTCCGCTGCGTGTTTTGATTCGTAATACTTATTGTCGCGGGCTACTATCTGCGCAAGGCGCTCAGTTTCTTGCGCCTCTCTTAGCTCTCTGAATGTTTTATAATTTTTAACTTCCGGTTGTTTCTCAGACTTCCCCGGTTGCGACTCTTGTTCGTCCTTCTGCTGTTCTTTTATTATACGACGGTATTTTCTATTAATCGAATATTTGCTCTTTTTGTATCTGTTAACTCCGACATCCTCGGTCTTGCGCACTATAATCTTAGCCGCCTTCAGAACCCGAATTGCAGGATCCACGGAGCTTTCACTTATTCCAAGCTCGTCCGCAATATCCTTATTTGATGCTTCATATGTTTTTACGGTATGTTTTGAGTTATCACAACGCGTAATTATCAATCCGCCCACAAGTATCTCAACATCAGAAAGCTTACGACGTTCTTTTACCTTTTTTGTTTCTTCGTCGTAAATGTTGAATTCGTCAGTCAATAATCTTTCGTCTATACGAATGAATGAATTTTCGTATTCAAATATGTAAGTATTTTGCTTAGATTCTACCAGCTTAACCTTATCATTATCTACAAGGAACTTAATTGCCCGCCAAACGGTTGAATAGGAACGCCCAATCCTTTTGCTTATTGCCGCTTTGGTACGCGTAAAATCGCTTAATTCGCCGTTTTCCAAAAGCTCGCCGGAATAGCTATGAATAAGCCCGCCCACAAAAATTGCGCCAAAGGGAAAACGTCGTTTACCGTTACCAAAAAGCGACTGCGGCGGCGTTATATATGGATTAAGTTTTTTTGCCGTCGTTTCCTGCATGGCGTTCTTCCCTTATTTTTAATCTGTTTTAAATACTTCTGAATTGATTTGAAAGTCGTTGCCGTCGGCAATTAAAACACCTGCCTCTACAAGCCTTTTAATTTGCCTGCGCACGTCGTCCTTTTCCACTCCCAAAACTTCCGCTGCGTTATAGAAATTTATAGGTGCGGATCGCCCGCCCTGAATTTTGTTTATGTACTTCAATAAGTCGTATTCAGGCTTACACAGTCTTGTAAACACTTTGATAATGTCAATCTTACGCATTGCTTTCACCTGTGCTAATTTGTCTGATCCTCGTTTTCTAATCGTCTTCATAAGCCCAGTTAGGCTTTAAGCTGTTTGCTTCCTGCGGGGTTTTCTTAACGCCAAGGCGCCCGGGTGAACGGTGACGGAACGCGCATGCCGGGCAATAACACTCTTTGCCGCCGTTCGCTATCGCCCAGCCAAACGCCCGTCCCTCGTCTTTTGTCGCATACTCTTTTGATGTCGGACAGTCAGCACATTTAAATCTATATATTTTTTCGATCATAACGTCAGCCCCCTGATTATTTGTTCTTATTTTTCGTTGTCCGTTTCTTCTATTGACGTTTCTTCTGAACGCTCGGAAACGCCATTTTCAGGCTCCTGCGGTTGTTGTTCTGCCCCTACTGGTTCGCTCTGCTGTTCGCTTTCTTCCTCTTCGAGTTCTCCTTCTTCCTCGGGTTCTTCCAATTCGTATAAGTCGCTGAAGTCATCTTCTTCGGGTTCGTATTCTCTGTAATCCGGCTCTTCAGGATCCTCTTCTAAAGTTTCATCAATTACCTGCTCAAACTCCGTCTGCGCCTCTTCCGTAGCCTCTACTACTAAATTTTCAAGTTCTTCTGATTCGGGTTCTGCCGGATTCTCTGTTTCTTTATGTAAAAGTTTAAACATTACAAATTGTTGCCGGATAAATTCTTCAAGCATGCCGTTTAAATATTCGCCGTTTTTCTTTATAAAACGTTTGCGCTTACGCTTTCTAACAAATTCGGAAACAAACGCGTCAAAAAATTCTTGTGCGTCTGCCTTTATATTTCCCTCTTTAATCTGTTCATCATTTTCAGAACAAGGAAGTTTAAAAATTGCACGCTGCTGCCGGATAAATTCTTCAAGCATTCCGCTTAAATATTCGCCGTTTTTCTTAATGAAACGCTTGCGCTTACGTTTTGGAACAAGTCTGGAAACAAACGCGTCAAATAATTCTTGTGTGCTTGCCTTGATATACTCTTCTTCCGACTGTTCGTCGTTATCTTCAGGTGAACCGTAAAGAAATAACTCATGCTTTGCAATTTTTTCACGGTATATAGAATTTGCTATTTCCGCCTCGAGCTGTGCTTCCTTCAGACATAAACTCATAGCATAATTCGGACGGGATGTTATCTGATACCAACGACGGACCAAAGCAGGGTTCATTTGAGATGATTTTAAATTGAACACTTCTCTTTTATGTATACCATCTATTTTTCCCCTTCTCTGCATTTTCTCAATTTCGCTCATATAAGAAACACATACAACGCTCTCCATGTACGAGCGCATTTCCTGCGGTGTCACCGAAAAGCCTTCACGCATATCATCAAGCATTTGAAAATAGATTCTATTTATTTCTGCAAGTCGCTCACGTGTAATATAAAAATCCTCATTTTCTCCGAGTTCAAACTTTGGAAGGTTTTGCCTGCGCATAAACTGTGCTGCCAGTTCTGCCGGATTATGTTCATGCACTTCCTGTAGCTCCTGCGGTTCTCCGCTATAAATGTCATTCATTTCATTATGCTGCATAACTCTTAGACCTCTTAACGCTTGTTATAAGTTGCTTATATCTGTACCATGTAGGGCGGGTCGTATCGTAAACTTCTGCTATTGGCTTAGGTAGCTTTTTAACCTCTGCGCTGCTTAACTGCTCTAACATGCTGTAGTTCTTACCGCTCTTATCCTCAGGAACAAAATCAGACTTACAATTACGGCTTTCAAAACATTCAAAAATGTTACCTTCATAGTGGTAAGTTGTCGCACGGAAATTCGCCGTTTTTCCCGCAAGGTAATTTTCATAATCCTGCAACGAGTAGAACTCCCGACAATACCATGTCGAGCGCATAACTCTTCCGTATGCGTCCTTATCGTTTACCATACCCTGCACTTCGATAAATTTGTTAGCGTTCTCACGAATATTCAGATCCAGCGCCTTGCCGCGCTGAGCGTCTATTATTATCGTCAAATAGTTGTGTCCGTGCGTTTCAAACCAACGGCTAACATTATCCGGCATTGACGAGCTTTCACGCCCGTCCCAGTATTTTCTGCCTTCCGTAATATGTAAGCAGCTGCAGGGAAGAACCATTTGCAACTTGTCCGACGTTTGCGGCGTAGGTATTCCGAGTAAGTACGGATTAAGCACATAAGGCTTAAATTCCTTCTTATAGCCCATACTGATATGCGCCTCGTAATTTGCGTAAATAGGCGGTTTCTCCGGGAGCGCAAGCTTATACCTTCTTGTCGCGTTAAGTCCGCTTATTATCCTCTCGCATTGACGCTGCATAAACAGTCCGTTATACATCAATTCACGGAGCATAAACAAAGTATTTAACGCCGTCTTGCCGGCTCTCGGTTTACCTACTATCTCTATAATCATTGTTCTTAAACTTTTTCGTACTTACTGCCGTTTCGTCCGCAGCGAACTTCTGATTGTACCATACGCAAGCAGCGCCTGTTAGTGTCGTTTCGTTTATAATATTTTGTCTTAACTGTCGTTACGTTAACGTTGTTTCTTTTCGTTTCCTTTACAGTAGTGACGGCAATTTTATTCTTAGTCAGATATATGTCAGTCGCTCCGACAAACGGATTACGGCTTTGTTTCTTTTGTTTTTTCATTTCTTGTTTCCGCCGGCTTTTATTTCTTATTGGTTAATCGTGCAATAGAATCCTTTAAGCTGTTTATTGTTGCATTAATGGCTTTGACATTATCTCTGCTTATAGCGTCTGTTTTCTGTGAAAATCTTTTCTTGTCAGATTGTAATTCTTTAATTGTATCTTGATAACGTTTAATACGCTGTTGAGCTGCTGACTTAATAACCGTACTTGTCGCTTTCGAGGCAGGCGTTTGATTTTTCTTTATAGTGTTAGGGTGTTTAACTGCCTCTTTCTGCAAATCGTTTATAAATCGTTTTTTAGTTGTAAAAACAATGTAATCGTCATTGCCGTTCGGGTGTTTTACATTATCGACTACACCACTGTCAAAATTATCTTTAATATAGTTGTCGTATGTACAGTAAGCTTTATCTGCTTCAAACTTTAACTGCTTAAGCGTATCTCTATATTTTGCTCTAACGGCATTTTTTTGCGCTTCGGTCTTAGCGGCTTTTAGCTCTGCATAAGCTTCTTTTCTTAATTTTGTATCCTTTTTCCCAGCCCTTAGTGCTGCAAGCCTTAATTTGTCTGCGGCCGCTATCTCGGGGCTTAACTCTACTTTTGTTTTCGGTTTTGCAACGGTGGTCTGCCTCTTTTTCTTACCCGTCATTATTTTTTACTCCTTTTGACTTCACTTTTTACAAGTATTTTTTATAATTTTCATCTATCCCGGCAACAAACGCCGAATCGTATTTCTTTGAATCAATGCTCCAAGCGCCCTCGTTCGCGTTCCAATGCCAGCCACGCTTTTTTAAAGCGAATATAAGCTGCGGCTTAGGGCGTGTCGTAAACTTCATAAATACACGTTCACCTGCCTGAATATTTTTCCTGTAGGTGTTTAAGTTTTCGGTTTCATGTAATTTTTGCGGTCTTTTCTCTCCCTTGTATTTCCCGGCTTTTGTCTGTTCGTACAGTTTCGCTGCATTAGTATTTTTTCTAAAATGATATTTTTTGTCATATTTTTCATACAGCTGCATGAAACGTTCAGGATCGTATTGCGCTATACTCGCTAAGCCTGTTGCTATACTTGTAGGCGTATTGTACCAACCGCTTTCAACCGCTCTGTTGAACCATTCCTCTTCTTTTTTAGCCTTAGCTTTGCTATCGTCTAAATATTGACTTTTACTGTTTTTAATGCTCTTTTCTACGCCGTCAAACCATTCAACTATTTCTTTGCGCGACTGCATTACCTGATTGCCTTTATCAAGTTTCTTAGCGTTATATTTCGCCGGTCCTGCTACAGTCCAAGGAACCCACGCTGCCTGATAACCGAGCAACTTATCCCAACGTTTCTTTAATTCGCCAAGCAATTTTTCTTTTTTGGAATCAGAAATATCCATTGACAGTATCTTGTTGGCGTAGGACTTATAATCACTCTCGGACGCTTTCCCTCTATCATACTGACTGTTAGAGTTAGCCTGATATATAAGATCTGCGCTTAACTCGGGAATTTTTACTTTACTTTTAGCCGGCTGTCCCGGAGCTTTTGCGGACAACGACTTTGCAGGCTGAATTGTAGTAGGCTTGATTACTTGTTTTCTGTTCGGCTCAGATTGCTTATCTGACCGATTAGTTTTCTGATAATCCTTCCATGTATCCCACGCTTCACGCGGAGAAAGTCCGGAACTGTTTATACCTGCACCCGCTAATAAACCGTATGGACGTTTATTTAAGCTGCTTTTTATTTTAATGTTAAGCGTCACGGAAGGCTTTACTTCTTTTTCTTCTGATTTCTCCCGGTTAGAACGCGCACTTATCTTTTTTTTGCCTGCCATTTTTACTCCTTTTTACTTGACTGTTTTCTATTTGTTGTGTTATTATAATTGTGGTCTTTGAAATACAAGAACACCACAGCCCTAAGGGCTGAATGCTGGTAAGGCTGAAATGCTTTACACCCGCCGTTATTCGGCATTGAGATAGGTGGTTTAATCCTATCTTTTTTTATTTCCGCGACTTTTGAGCTTGGAAATTTTTTTTCTATTTTCCTCGGCTTGAGGGCTATGTTTAAGTGCACTGTCACGAATTTTTTTAAGTTCCGCAACAGACAAATCGTATTCCTTACCGTTCTCTATGAATCTGATACCGTCAATCTTTATAGGATTGCCTTCGTTATCGGTAATTTCAACAAAATTCTTAAACTGAGTTTTCTTTTTATTTCCCTTTATGTACGACGGCAACGGCTTAGTATTTGTCTGAACCTGAGTTGTCAGACGAACAACAGCGAGTTCATCAGCGGAATTACTGTCTATAACGGCAACTATTCGCTTGTCTTTTGGTTTTGTAGATTTGCCTTTTTTTCCAATAGGCAAATATCTATCTTTCGTTTTAATTGTCCGACCATTCGGAACTTTCTTTGATATATTTTCCCCAGCCGTCTTTTTGGACGGCTTTTCTGTTGTCTTTGCGGGTTGCCTTTTTGACGGCTTTTCCGCCGTCTTTTTCTTTGCTTTCGACATATGTCTTTTTCTCCTTGCTTGGTTTGGTTTCAGTCGGTTCGCAATACTGCGACACATCAGGCGCAGGCGGATTTTTAGCATACAGCCGCGCCTTCAGAAGTATCGAGCGTGCGCCTATTATTAT
>JAIDSQ010000089.1:0-10199 GCA_029061155.1 Clostridia bacterium | reverse complement strand
TTTTAGCATACAGCCGCGCCTTCAGAAGTATCGAGCGTGCGCCTATTATTATTGGAACTATAATGTTGTACGGCTGCGGCATTATGCTCACGCATACGCTTACCGTCATTATTATCAGCTCTACCGTAACAATACGTATTAGTCTTATTTTCTTAAACTTTTCCGTATCTTTTAGTTTCTTCATAAAACCCTTACTTGCGCACTGTCCGCCAAAACCATTTAAGAAATACAACGGTTAATGCTATAACTACCATAGCAACAACTATGGCAACAATAATTGCCACTATCGCAACAAACGTTTCCCAGCCCGAGGCTGTACCCGCGAACAGCTTTTCACCGCAGTTCCAGATATAATTCACAAACTTAACAAACCAGTTGGAAGAGTTTTCATTATCACCGCCGACTACTATTTGCGTATTGCCGGGCTTTTCGTCACCGCTCTGCTTATTGTCTACAACACCTAAGTTATAAGTCTTACCGTCTGTTTCAAATTTGAGGCGTAAAATCGTTACGTCAGATACACGCGTTTTATATGTGTCATTAGTGCTTTCAAAGTAGTCGTATTCAGATTCGTAAAAACGCAATACCCATTGCTTGTTTTTCAGATTGCTTTCCGTTTCACTGCTTAAAGTTAAACCGTCAGACTTAACGGAAGATCTGAACTCAGAAACACTTTGAACGCACTGCCATTGGTATTTTTTAGAAAATAATCCGCTTGCCGAATTCCCGCCGAAACTATGCTCGTAATTTAAAGTTACGGTTTCCTCTTCGGGTTCCCATGCATACACCTCTCTGTAATCATTAGTGAAAAGGTTATATTTTAAACGTACCAACTGAGTTGCAAAATTAACGTCTGCCTCTACAAGCTTGTCTATAGGCTTATCTGTAGTAAATGCTATGTAATGACTATCCGTCCAGCCTGCATATGTAAGCCAGCCGTTTTTGTATTGCAAATAATCTACATATTTATCTGTCACTACTATTGTTTCAGTTTCCTTGCATTGATACTTTACAATTCCGTTTTCAGTAGTTGCCGTGAAACATTTACCTACCTCAAACGAAACACTGTTTTTTGTATTATTATTGCCTGTCCCTTCGTCAATGTCTTTATCCCAAGCACGGTAAATGCTTGATATATTGTAATAGCGGATTGCGCTACTGCTTACTGTAATATCTTTCACAAGATACTTGGCAAACACGCCCGAACAACTTAACGGTTTTAAGCCATAAAGCTTAGTTCCGTCTGCCGTTTCGGACAAAGACATATTGATATCCGTTGCAACAAGATACTTCGTCTTTTGGCAAGGCAGATATGTATACAAGAACAGTTCGCCGTGCTCACCTTCCGCAATCTGTATAACCTTAATGGAATAATCTTTTGCATTGTCTGGATAATCACTTGTTTTAAACGTACTATCCTTCTTCAAGTCATTTAATACACTTGTATAGCTTGAAGTTTCGGCAAAGGCGGGGAACACACCCCGCCCGTCTATTACCGTTAAGACAAGCAACAGCAAGGCAATTACAACAACTATAAACTTGCTTTTTATCAGCTTGTTTAACATAATTTCACCGCCTTAAAACGCTACGTTTGGCGTTACCGTTACAGTATTCGCCGACTTATATTTTGACACACCGTTTGAGAAGAACTCTATTACCGTTTCAGGCGATGTTCCATTCTGACTAAATGAACCGTAAACATATGTATAAGGTATCGTAAACTTCCAATCACCTTTTTTAGCATTAGAAGACCCTGAATTTACACAATCATAAAGCTCGTTAAATATTAATTTGTACTGCGCCATATACGAGTTGTCACCTGTACAGTTCATAAATTTGTCAAGCGTAAGTTTTTCTGAAAGTCCTATACTGAAACTATCTTTTACCGAAAACTGACTTGATACGCCCAACGAAGAAATATAGTTAGTCAAATACGTTTTTAATTTACTATCTGCAAGTTTAATAGTTATACTGTTACCTGCTGTAAACGCGCCCTGCACCGTACCAACGCCAAATGTAGGGCTAACATTAATTTTATTCTCCGTAAAATTCAAGAAATATTTGCCCGAAGGAACAGACGGAACATCATTACCCGTAGCAACCGCAGCGGTTACGCCCGTTACCCGCTTTATATAATCTACCGTACATTCCGCTTTTACATCGGGATACCATTTAGCCTTAACAGTTACCTTTATCGGTTCACCGAAAGCTTGCGCACACGACAGCGTAGCCGAATGCATATCCGACGATACCGACATCGGTACAAAGTCTGATACGCTTTTTCCGCTTGCCCAAGAGGAAGAGGGATTAACAAAACCTATGCTCCATTCCAACTGTGATAAAATTTCGTCGTCAGTATCTATCGTGGCAGTAAGGGTATATGCCGTTTCCGCTAACGGTGAAATACCGTTTGCCTCGTATGCCTCAACAGGTATTTCTGCGCTTAAAAGCGAAATGCCGTTACTTTCATTTTCGGTAAGAATCACACCGCCGGCACTCGCTGCGTTCCCGCCGTATGTGTCATCGGGCGTGTTAGGTGTGTCCGGTACGGACGCTGTAGGTTGTCTAAAACCAAAAGTCCAGTCCGTGTACCCGCTTGTTCGCCAGCCAATTACGCCAGCCAGTATTGGAACAATTATTGTTAACGCAATTGCGCCAATCCAAAATCCGCTCCAACTCCACTTTTTATTGTTTTGTTTGTATTTTGCCATATCTTTTTCTCCTTTTACATTAAAATAATTATTGGTTTGCTTAATTCAATGCCTGTTGCCCACTGTACTAAATCGCCAAAGCTTGTCACGTACACGCGAGCCTCGCCTGTGAATCCGTCTAATACTACGCTGTCGCCGTAAATGACGTTTGCATTATAGTACAGTCTTAATACAGATTGACTTCCGTCATTATATGAAGGGCTGCTCGTTACCGTATCGTAAAAAGCGTTCCAGAATTGAGTTTCGTCATATTCACCTTCCAAAACCAAGGACAAATCAAATCCGAATGTCCGTTCTTCGCCCAGTTCGTAAGGCTTTACGTTTTTATATGTAACTATCCCCTTATTCTGCGTAAGACCGCCAACCTGATCTGTGGAGTTCCTGAAACAATACCCTAAGTTTTCTAAGCTGTTTAAAAGCATTGAGTCTAAAACTATACTGAAGTCACCTACTATATCGTCAACATCAAGTGTTCCGTCAAAGTAACTAAGACCGTCTACTTTTAATGTTTTCCCTTTTATACTGTCTATTGTCACATTTCCGACCATGTAGTCTTGATCCACATTCCATAACGACTTGGGCATACGCAGTTGTTCTACACGGCAACTTTCCGTATACTCTTTACCGTTCGCTATAAGTTTACAGGTTATAATTGCAGGCTCTCCAATTCTTTGACCTTGATTATTACCTACCCAAAATGAACTTCCGTTCTCGCGATAATTTTCGCCGTGGGAAAGGAAATCGTCTATATTCCTTCCACTTGCCCATTCGCTGTCGGGATTCTCCCACGCTACTGACCATTCCAAGTAATCGTAACGCCCGTCTATCTTTGCCGATACTTCCGTCGCGCCTTCTTCTACTTCGTCCGGAATACCGTACGATCTGTACATCTCTCGCGGTATTTGCATTGACATAAGCATTATTCCGCCAAAGTCTGAAGAATCGCCGGAGTTGTCCGGATTGTCGGGTGTGTTCGGGTTATCAGGCGTGGACGCTATCGGACTTCTAAAACCGTATGTCCAGTCGGTGAACCCGCTTGTTCGCCAGCCCATTAAAGCAGCCATTATTGTTGCAATTATCAGAAACACAATTAAGCCGATCCAAAATGCGCTTAGCTTTTTGCTACTTTGATTGTTTTTAGCCATTTGCCTTTTTACTCCTTCGGGAGCTTTGCCGCCCCCTTAAATGAATTTTTTTATATCAACGGTTTGCCCCGTGTGATACCTTTGATTCTATCCCTTATTTGTTGTGCCCGATAGTCTTTGCAACTCTCCCAGTCTACTTCGCACATTATGTAGTTCGTAACGTCCTCATAATTGCAACCGCCACAATAGCATAACAGTCTTCCGAAAACGTTCTTCCTGAGCGGGCAGCCGCTTAGTTCTCTTATCCGCGGATCCGTAAGATCCAAAGCACAATTTTCCGTTCCCGTCATGGCTGCTCCTTTGGCTTTGACTTCTGATTTTTAGCTTTGTACTCCGTGCAATCTTCATAGCCGAAGTCGCACTTGACTGCGCCGTGCGTAGGCTTGTCCGCGGGCGTTGCTTTGCAAACTTCGCAATCTTTCGCCCAGCTCCATTCTGAATAAGGACACCCTCTCACGCTCTTACCTCTGCCGAATTATATTCAGGTTTTAGTTTCGGACTTGGAGCCTCGAATACAAAATAAACGTACCGCTTACCTTCTTGTCTTACTCTGTCTACGCCCGCCTGCATAAGCTTGTAGTGCCTGTACAACGTGTCGTACCTCAGAACCTGCCAGCCAAGCGGCAACGCCTTAATTTCGTTTACGTCTAATTCGTAAACTACACAACCTACACTTTTCATTTTTTCCTTTCCTTTCTATTTATTTACAAGCCGAACAGCTCTTTGATTTCGTAACCGAGATATATCAAAAATATCAATATCCCTGCGCCTATCGCCAAGAGTATCAGCCTAATTATCCATTTGATTGGTTTCATATTCCTTCCTTGTCTTTCTAACCCCGCATTGCTGCGGGGCGTAGAAAGTAGAAAAAATGTTTGCCAGCAAACAGTATTTACCTGCACGCCGACATATTTAATTGCTGAAGGACAGTAAATCCGAATATATTTCTCTTACTGTTTTGCCGCCAGTTCGCGGAACATAGTCCAAAAAATCACACGAACGGTATAGAAAGCGATTATTACACCAACGCTGTAAGTCTTTCAATATCTGCGGCGCCGTATGCTTTCTGTAAATTCGCACATCAGGAAGATAACCGCACGCCTTTATAAGTCTTACTCGATACAGATCTTCTTCAATCGTTGTATTGTAATTTGTAAGTATATAGACAACAAGCTTATTGTCTGGCAGTCCGCTTATTTCTTTGAAGATCTTCAAGCCTTTCATTATCTGACTTTCATTCTTCATAAAATCAAAAGCAAAATGTATCATTTTTATTTTGATTTTTGTTATAGCTACTGCGATTTCTTCCGTAACAAACCGAGCGTCTAATCCCTGCGTGAAGTTTACCCTTGCTTTGCTGTCTGCCAACTGCTGAAGGAGTTCCTTTCGGTCTTTGCAAGCAAGTAAATTGGCGTCAAGCAGCTCTATGTTTTTCTGCCCCTTCCAGAACTCCGACAGATCCGCAACCTTTGTGCTACACATTCCCTCTTTTTTGCTCACGATACAAAAACCACAATTGTTACAACAACCGCGCGTAAGGAACCCGTAAGCGGTGTTCTTTGTTAATTCAGGGTATAGAGAATAATCGGGATAGATATGCTCTATTTCATACGGTAAGTTCGGATCGCGGTCTTTGTGATAAACTTCCTTACCATTTTCAATTGTGATAGCAAATCCCGTACCGCCGTAAACAACTTCATCGGCTTGAATGTTGTAATCTTCAAACTTCTCGTACTCGTCACCGAAAACCTTACTGACATAAACTTTGTCGTAGTGCTTTAAAAGCGAATCAAGAGGTCGAATGAACTCAACGGAGTCCCCCTGCGCTTTATGCCATGCCGATATTTTCATTAAAGGCAAGTTCGGATAATTGTGACTGTCAACGTCGTACAAGCCTATCTGCATTACTTATCACCGAAGGACAACAAATCAGGCTGATAGTTCATATAAAGCTTTTCAGTCCTGTGTTTTCCCATTTGCGCCGTTGTTTCTTTTTCGGCCGTATACCAATCCTTCAGGCGCGCGTTGTATAGTTCGCTGTCATACGCCGACAAGCATATTTTCGATTTACTCTGAAGGATAAGCTCTAACAGATCTTCGTGCTGCGTGAATGTCATTTCAAACTTATACAAATTCCTTTTCCTTAGTTCCTGAAGGTACGGCGGATCAAGATATATAAGCGTATCTGAATTGTTGTATCTGTCTATTAAAGTCAGCGCGTCAGTGTTTTCTATTTGCGCCTGTTTCAAGCGGCCGCAAATTTTATATACCGTTTCAGGTAGTTCGCTCCATTGCTTAGGACACCGCGGGCTATTGGAAGTCTGAGAATTGCGCCAAGTATTCAAGTTGCTGTTTGTCGTTCCGAAACTTTGGTGATGTCTTACAAGCATTCGCCTTGCCCGCTCTACTTCGTCGCCTACAATTTCATAACAGTTTACGTATTCTTCACGCGCCCACGGTGTGAACTCTATCGCACGTGCAAGCTCGTCCGGGCGTTCCCTGCATACTTTAAACAGATTTACTATTTCGCCGTTAAGGTCGTTGATTGTTTCCAGATACGAAGGCTGTTTATTAAAGAACACGCCGCCGCTGCCGAAGTACGGTTCTAAGTAAACTTTGTGTTCGGGAAGGTGTTTTATTATCCAATCTGATATCCGCCACTTCCCGCCCGGGTATTTCAATAGTGATGTCATTCAATTCTCCTTTCTTAAGGAAAAAACAAGCACAATGCACCAGCGACAAGACATATTGGAGCTATGCAAAATTGTAGAATATATCCAACAATCGATAACTTATTTGGTTTCTTTGAATCGCTCTTAGCCCCAGCTAAAATTAGTGCAAAGCCTACCAAAGCCAAAATCATTTGTATTACTACCAGAAAGATATACAACGTAAAACCCATCTTCAACAAATTCCTTCCTTTTCCCACCAAAACGGATCGTGCCAACGTTCTGATTCAGGGAGTTCTTCAAAGTGCTCTAAACAGGATTTCTCAGCATAATCGCTGTAGCTGTTTCTATATTCCACCGCAACCGAATCCGCGCTGCAACACGCGACTTCTTCCTCCGGTTCCCAGCCGTCAGGGACTAAACATAATTTACTGCATTTACTGCACTGAAAAGCTTTCATTTAGGTTTTCCATCGCTTGCAATCTCTTGCATACAATTTTTTACTTAAAGCCTTTACCTGCTCTTGTAGCTCAACCATTTTGTTGAGTACTTCATCACGCTTTTCTGAAGGAATATCATTTACAGTGCAATGCTCACCGTCACCGTATTGCGTGCTAATTTCTTTTACATACCCTATATATTCATCAAAAGCTTTGGTGTGGGCGTCGGACAGTTTCTTTGTCTGCTCGTATTCATTTTCACTGCGCTTGCGTTCTGCTCCCGAAAGTATCAATTGAATATCCGCTCCAGATACCGTCTGAATTATCCCGTCTATGATTTCAGCCTTTGTATACTTACCAAGCCGAATTTTATAATTTTCCCTCTGCTCTTCCATTTCATTTACCACTTGTCGGTTAAAGACGACAATACTTTATGAACCCAGATTTTCTTTTTGCCCCAAGCGTCACGCTCTCCGAAGATCTTCATAGCCTCTTTAGCGCTTATTGCCTTAGCCTTTACTTCCCAAGGACAATCCCTCTCTGTTACGTTCAATTTTTCCAAAAGCTTGTCGTGACGTTCGCGGTCTTTTTTGTTCTGATCCGCAATCCATTCGTCACGGAGTTTTTTGTCATAAAAGCCGATACACACGCCTAAGGGCGGTAATACTCTTGCATAAAACATTTTTTCTCTTTCCTTCCTTAATGAAAGTTGAAATGCCAACAATAGTCGATATATCAACTTTTTTGAAATAATTATAGTTGACATATCGACATTTGTCAAGATATCAACAACGATTTGCTATAATTTTTTTATGCAGATAGGAAATATTTTAAAAGATTTAAGATCTATTCGGGGATATTCACAGCAGGAAGTTGCAGATAAAACTGGAATATCAAGAAGTGTGCTGTCACAGTATGAAAACAACTTAGTTGAGCCGACCGCATATGTTGTTAAAAAATTAGCAACTTTCTATGAAGTTTCTGCCGATTACTTGCTTGGCTTAGAGGACGACTTCGGCGCCCGCACTACTATGCCGATAAACGACGGACTATCTTCCGAGGAACGTAATATAATTGACGACTTTCGCTCTCTTAACCCCGAATGTCAGAAACTTGTTAAAAGCACAATAAAAACGCTCCTCACCTCTTCGGCAGGGAGCGTACAAAAGAAAAAGGTTTAAAGACTACAAATGAATATATTTAATAAATTACTATTTAATCTATGCAATATATCACCGAGCGCAAATAAGCCCTCAAATTCTTCTTCTAATAGTCTTGGGCTATTAATTATACTCTTATGCACGGCGTTAGTCGTTGCGACAGTTGCCATCATATTACTTTTAGTAAGGAACTCTGAGATTAAAAAAAGAAATAACTATTCAATAGATGCGATTGAGAAACAAACTCAACCTTTTGATGACGATACCTACGAGGACAAAAAATCTGAGGAAGAAGTGAGCCAGATTCACTTTGACCGTGAAACTTCAAGAAATAGTATGCAGGAAGAGTCTGCCCCTCAGCAACAACCTGCCCCCCAACAAGTTCCAGTAGCGCAGGCGGTACCACAAAATAAACACGGATTTTTAAAATTCTTAATTGTAATCTTGATAATTGGAATTTTTATATTCAGTATAGTTAAATTTGTTGATTGCTTAAATAATCCCCACAATTCAGACGGTGGAACTAAACTTTTAAGTCGCTCGGCGAGCAATAGCGATATAAAATTAGAACAGAGTGTAGAAGCAACAATAATGAATTTAAAAGATTCCTATATTGTTATTCCGAACTGTGATATTCAAAATTTACAAATTACTTTTACATATTACAATAGCTCTGGAAACGCTTTATCAAGTGTTACAAAAGACATTGGCAGCGTCGTTGAAAATTCAAGCTATACAATTACTATTGACCATACTATTTCTGAAATAATTTCAATAGAAAAATACAGCTATTCGGTTACAGGCGGTACCGTTTCGTACTTTGGATAGTTTTCTAATTACTTTTTACGCTTAAAAAGTAATTAAATTATTTAATTATATTTATTATAAAATTACTCCGTAGGCGTACTTGCCGAAAGGAGTATTTTTAAATGACAACAAAAGACATTTTAGACAGGCTTGCAGGCTTTATCCAAGCCCTCAACCTATTTTATGGGGAGTTAACGCAAGAACTGCCGAACTTGCGCGTCGTGGTAGACAACACGCGCGTATTTTCTGAACTAAAAAAAATGGCGCAAAGATTTTACAATTCCCTTGCGCAAAGGAGTCACAGGAAGAAAATTTATCAAAACAATCTAAGGGAAACGGGGCATTTGAATTAATTCTATCTACAAGGAGAAAACAAATGCCACAAAAATACAGAACAATTTTTACCGAGCAATGGTTTAAAAACCATACAAGATTAAAACCGAACGGCGTTTACGAAATACGGTGCAGTATAAATAAAGTTGCCATATCAGGATCGAGCAAGGATCTTGACACGGCAATAAAAAATTTTATAACGGCGCTGTCGCGAACGGAAGGCAAATCCAAAAGCAAGGAACAAAAAGTTAAGCGCGTCCTCTTCCTCGACTTCACGGAAAAATGGTTTGAGGTTGTAAAAAAACCTACGGTAAAGCCAATCACTTACGAAAGCTTTTTATCGGTGTACCGTGCGCACATTCGTCCGTACTTTAAAGGCAAGTATATTGACGAGCTTACCGCAATGCAAATTCAACCGCTTTTTTCAAAGCTGTATAAAGTCGGAAAAACGAAAGCGGCTATAAACGTCCACTTGCTTTTAAATCAGATTTTCAAGGCTTCTATCGCCGAACGATTGATAACTTTCAACCCTATGGACGGCGTAACCATTCTAAAACACCATGCAAAGAACGGCACCGCCCTGACTTATTCCGAAGAAAAAGAATTTTTGCGAAAACTTGAAAAAAGCAAATACAAATTGACATTTGCCTTAATGCTTTTTTGCGGAATGCGCCGAGCTGAACTCTCTTCTGCTCGTATCGATGAAAACTTTGTTATAGTCAAAAACGGTAAGCAGCGATTATCGGAAATTAAGACTGAACGGAAAATTCCTATTACGCCAATGCTCAGGCGTTATCTTAAAGATATATCAAAAAATAACTTTAAGGAATCTATCGGATATAGCTGCGATCTATTGAGCAGATCTTTTAAAGACCTCTGCCACTCTCACAAGCTGCACTCACTGCGCCATACGTTTATTACACGTTGTCAATAA
>JAIDSQ010000088.1 GCA_029061155.1 Clostridia bacterium | reverse complement strand
ATATGGCAACTTACAGAGAAGCAAAATGCCGTCTTTGCAGAAGAGAAGGCGGAAAGCTGTTTTTAAAGGGCGATAAATGTTACACGGGCAAATGTCCGTTTGAAAAGAGACCCACTCCTCCCGGAGCGCACGGCGCAGGCAGAAAGAAGGTTTCCGAATACGGCAGGCAGCTGAGAGAAAAGCAGAAGGTTAAGCGTATTTACGGCGTACAGGAAGGTCAGTTCCGTTCGTACTATTCCAAGGCTGAAAGAGCTAAGGGCATTACCGGTGAAAATATGCTTTCACTTTTGGAGCGCAGGCTTGACAACGTGATTTTCCGTATGGGGATCGGCGCAAGCCGTTCTCAGGCAAGACAGCTTGTCAACCACGGACACTTCCTCGTAAACGGAAAAAAGGTAAATATTCCCTCCTATATAGTTAAAGTAGGCGACGTAGTTACCGTTAAGGAAAGCAAAACCTCAAATAAATATTTCGAAGCGATAAAGGCAACCAAGCCCGCAAATATGCCTAAGTGGCTTGAGTTCAGCCCCGAAAAGTTAGAGGGTAAAATCCTTTCGCTTCCCGCAAGAGATGATATCGACAGCCAGATTTCCGAACACATGATTGTCGAGTTGTACTCCAAGTAATAATTAAAATCAGGAGGTAGCAAAATGATCGAAATGGATATGCCCAAAATCGAAGTCGAGGAAAGCGACGACCAGTCTTATGCAAAGGTCGTTGTTGAACCGCTTGAAAAGGGTTTCGGTCTTACAATAGGCAACTGCCTTAGAAGAATACTGTTATCCGCACTTCCCGGAGCGGCGGCACAGGGCATAAGATTTCTTGACGGAACCGTCAAACACGAATTTTCGGCAATCGCTGGTGTTAAAGAGGACGTAACTGAAATTATCCTCAATTTAAAGACGCTTGCTATAAAGACAAAAGTTACCGATAAGGACTATGTAAAGGTTTTACACCTCTATAAAGTAGGTCCTTGCGAAGTAAAGGCAAGCGATATATCCGAAGACGCCGAAATAGAAATAATAAACGGCAACCAGCACATCTGCACCATTGACGAGGGCGGTAAAATCGATATGGAAATTACCATCGGCAGGGGCAGAGGCTATAAGGGCGCCGACCATACAAGAACCGAACTTATCGACTATATTCCCATCGATTCCATATACACGCCTGTTAAAAAGGTTAACTACTCGGTTGAAAACACCCGCGTAGGACAGAACACCGACTATGACAAGCTTACTTTGGAAGTATGGACGAACGGCGCGTTCAGTGCAAAAGAGATTGTGTCGCTTGCAGCTAAAATCATGCAGGACCACATTTCGCTGTTCGTCGACCTTTCCGAAAGCATTAAGGACATGGATATACTCGTAAAGAACGAGGACGATAAACAGCAGAAAATACTCGCCATGGCAATAGAGGAAATGGACTTGTCCGTTCGTTCCTACAACTGCTTAAAGCGGGCGAACATACACACCGTAGAAGATTTGACAAGAAAGACCGAGGACGAAATGCTGAAGGTAAGAAACCTTGGCAGAAAGTCTTTGGACGAAGTTATCTTGAAGTTACAATCTTACGGCTTACAACTTGCGAACAAGGAGGATTAATACAATGCCCGGTAAATTAGGAAGAACGGCAGAGCAAAGACAGGCAATACTTCGCAATCAGGCATCGGAACTTTTGTGGTACGGCAAACTTACCACGACCGAGGCAAGAGCGAAGGCTCTTCAACCCTACGTTGAAAAAATAATAACCAAAGCAATCAAGGTTTACGACGACAACTTGGAAACCTCTGTTGTAACAACCGATAAGAAAGGTAAGGAAGTTACCACTAAAGCCATAAAGGACAGCCCTAAAAAGCTTGCGGTTCGCCGTGCGCTTATGGCAAAGCTCAGAGATTTGCAGGAAGTAAAGGCTTTCAGCGAAAAGAAGGCTGACTACAAAGCAAGAACTGCGGATATTCAGCATCCCCTTATGGAAAAGCTCTTCAACGAGATTGCGCCCAAGTACGCACAGCGCGCCGAAGAACTCGGTCAGGGCGGCGGTTACACCCGCATCTACCTGCTCGGCACACGCCGCGGTGACAGCGCAGAAGAGGCTATTATCGAATTAGTTTAATTAGATATAAAATTCAAAACGACCTTACGAAATACGTAAGGTCGTTTTTTTGTGTATTCAATAACTAATCGGTAATGTTTTCGGGTTTAAACAATGGTGAATTAAAAAAATCTTGCAAAGTAATTTGCAATCCGTCGCAAATTCCGTAAATAGTAGAAAGTTTTACTGTGGTGCTCCTCGTCATTGTAGCAATTGTCGGACGCGGAACACCGCTCAAATTCGCCAAAGCATTAATTGTGATTTGCCTTTCTTTTACTAATTCGATAATTCTCGCGTAAACTGCATCTACTAATCTCATAACACATATCCTCAGTTGGTTATTGGTGTACCAACACAATAATTATATGAAATTAGCAAAAATTTAGTTGTTGGTGTGCCAACAGTTGGTTGACCAACGGTATGTAATTTGGTATAATTGTAGAAGGGTATTAAATGAAATTAAGTAATACAGTTTGTTTTACAGGGCATAGGAGTCAAAAACTGCCGTGGAAATTTGACGAGCAGGACGAGAGATGCAAGGCTATGAAATTGGCTTTGCGTGCAGAAATACAAAAAGCCGTACAAAGAGGTTATAAAACATTTCTGTGCGGAATGGCGCTCGGCTTTGATATGATATGCGCCGAAACCGTGCTTGAAATTAAAAAGCATTATAACAATATTAAAATTATAGGCGCACTCCCTTGCAGGACGCAGGATATAAAATGGTCTTTAAAAGACAGGCAAAGATATGCAAGTCTTTTGGAACGGTTAGACGGCATACGCTGTATTTACGACGAGTACATAGGGACAGAGTGTATGCTTGAAAGAAACAGGTATATGGTCAATAATTCGTCTTTAATGATTGCTTTGTTTGACGGACAGTCGGGCGGAACAATGTCTACTATTGATTATGCAAGACAGCAAGGTTTGGAAGTCGTAATTATAAAACCGTAATATTTTGGTATTAAGGCGCACCGCTATAAGTAATATATATTTTCTGTGAGCAACACATACAAATGACCGAATAGTCCTCCGATTTTATCCGAGCGCGACAGTAAGCCGTATGAGTTTCAGCCACATCTCATTTAAAAATTTTTTGGTGCAGACCTGATATAGTAGCGCAGCGGTATTTTACTGCTGCGCTATTTTTACGGGCGTTTTTATTGTAGAAAAATGTGGATAATTCAACTTGACATATGAATATAATATGATATAATATATTCGTAATAAAATAAAACAAGGAGAAACAGAAATGGCAGCTAAAAAAGGTGATTACTTCGGCTTAGGTCGTTTAGTAAGCATTATCTTGGCAATTATTCCTTTTACCGCATGGATTCTCGGAATAATTACCCGTATCTCTGAAGGTAAGATCGTTGCAGGCGTCATCCGTATTTTCGGCGGTTGGCTTATTTGGGTTATCGATCTTATTCTTATGATCGTAAGCGGACACATTCTTCGTTTACTTAACATCTAAGTTAAAAGTTAAGCGCGTCGGGTTTTCCCGACGCGCTTTTCTTATTAAGTTTGATTTGTGATTAGCCAATCACATACTGCCGCAATAAAGATTCGTGGATGCAACGTCACGTTGCTATCTGTATCTTCTTACTACTTTTCTGTGAAGTACGGGATTTCTTCTTACAACCGCCGAAGAGGGCGTGACTTTTGCTCCTGAGATTTGCAGGCTGTCGTATTCTTCGCCGTCAAGATTCTTGTACACGAACTTGCGGTTTTCGTACAGTATGTAGGAGTGTGCGCTGTCTTCTTTGGGGATTGAAACCGAACCGGGGTTGAGGTGATAATACTCCTTTTCTTCCTTTAAAGGCACGTGCGTATGACCAGTAATGTAGACGTCGCCCTTGTTTAAAACAGGCTCGCACTTGTGTCCGTGCGCAAGGTGAATATTAAGACCGTCGATAAAGAGCAGGCTATTGTCCGAAATGCCGAAGGGCAGAACTTCCAGATCGATATCCGCCTCGCAGTTACCGCGCACGCATATGATTTTGTCGGAAACTTCGGAGAGCATAGCAATAACTTCTTTGGGCGCGTATTGCTCGGGCAAATCGTTTCTCGGACCGTGGTAGAGAATATCGCCCAAAAGCACAAGCTTGTCCGCACCTTCGCGGTTCAAAGCGTCCAACAAAAGACGGCAGTACTTTGCCGAACCGTGAACGTCAGATGCAATCAAAAGTTTCATTAGCATAACCTCATTAATCAGTATAATATTATTATACCTGCGCGAAAAGCTTTTGTCAAGGGCGGTAAACGCTTTTTACATCAGCGGAGCGAAGAGTTTTAAGAAAAACCGCATAAGCGCCCGCGGCGGGGACACCTTGTAAGACATAGGCGCGGACAGGCGCAGACATTCCCAGAAATCTCTTTCAACCTGTTCGCAAATTTCGCCTTCAAACATTATTCCGCACTCATAGTTTAATCTCATTGAGCGGAAGTCGAAGTTGTAACTGCCGATAAAAACGCTGTAGTCGCACACCATACTTTTTGCATGCATAAAGCCGGGAGTGTATTCGTAAAACTTTACGCCCGACGCCATAAGGGGGAGCGCGTAAGTCTTTGTAAGCTCGAAGGCATACTTTTTGTCGGGGATATGCGGAACTATTATACGTACGTCCACACCCCGCCTCGCAGCAAATTCAAGCGCGCAGGCAAGTTTTTCGCTCGTGCAGAAGTAAGGGGTGAAGACGTGTATTCTTTGCTTTGCCGAGCTTATGGCGTGCAAGTACGCGCTTTCACAAAACCCCGCGCGCGCCCATGGACTGTCGTAGAAGGGCAGACAGCGGTGCGCGCCTCCTTCGGGTACTTCGATTTTACAGCTGCCCTCCCACAGCGATAAAAACATTCCTTCAAAAACTTTGGCAACGTTTCCGTACACGGCAACGCCCGTATCCTTCCAGTAGCCGTAAGGGCTGTCTATATTGGCGTATTCGTCGGCGATATTAATTCCGCCCGTAAACGCCGTTCTGCCGTCTATAACGGCAATTTTCCTGTGGTCGCGGAGGTTGAGACGGGATGATAAAAAGGGGACGAGTCTGTTGAAAATTTTGATTTGCGCGCCGATATCTTTGAGCTTTTTAAAGTCGCGCCTGTTTGCTTTGAAGGCGCAGCCTACGCCGTCGGCTATAATTTTAATTTCCGCGCCGTTTTTCTTCGCAGTTTTAAGCGCGGATAATAAACGGCAAAAAATTTCACCGCGGCTGATTATAAAGTATTCGAGGTAAACGCTCTTTTCCGCCTTTTCGATTTCACGGAAAAGCGTCGTAAAGTATTGCTCGCCGCCGTTGAAATACTGCGCCCTGTCATAGCCCGCTCCGCTTGTTCCGCAATAGTACAGCGCGGCGTTTTCCATAGGTGTTTTCGGCTCGCAGTTTTTGACGGTAAGCGTGCCGCATTCCCTGCGCCTTCTTGAAAACAGGGCGTAAATGATTGCGCCTATCACGGGCAGGGCTGTTATCATAAGCACGAGCGCAAAGTTGACTTCGGTTGAGGAACCGCGTTTCGCAACCGAAAAGACGGCTGTAAGCGTAATTAACCACACGATTAAAAATACCGCCGCAACCGACATAAACGCGGGGATATACAGGCATAAAAAAATAATTGCGACGATTTCAGCCGCAATTATTAATATATACAAAAAGTTTAAAGAGAAAAATATTTTCGTCAAATTGCGCATAGGGATAATCCCTTTTTCCGCGCGTCAGAAAATCATTTTAAGTACGGTCAGTTTGCTCTTGTTGGAAGACGCCATGTTGTTGCACGTTTCGGTAAGCACGGCAACGGGGTCGAACTCGTTGATAATTTCCTTATCAAAGCAGTCGGTGTTGATTGCGCCGTGTAAAAGCATATTGATGACGGAGTCGGTATAGTTTGCCGCGCTGGTAACGCCGAATACCGTAAGGTCCTTTTCGAGAATATCGCGCGCGTCAACGGCACTGTGAAGGGAAGTGAATCCGCTGAGCACAAGCGCTTTTTTCTTGCCGACAAGGCGCGGGGGCAGGGACATCGGCAGGCGCGAGCACGCGGAATAAATCGCCGCGTCGCACAAGTCGCCGCTTGTCGCGTCCATAACGTTTTCGATTAAGTCGTCGTCGGCGGTGAATGCGTAGTAAATACCGCACTTCTTTGCCTTTTCAAGGTTTTCGGGCGTGTTGTCGATGACGATGGGAATTACCTTATGATACTGCAAAACCTGCGCGATTATATTGCCGAGACTGTCAAGTCCCACAACGGCAACTCTCTGACCCGCGGACAGATTAAGTTTATCATAAATATTTTCGGCAATTCCTACCATTTCTATGCAAAGCGCCTGCATATTATCGACCGAATCGGGCAGAGGAGAAACCTCCGTGTATTCACAGACGACAAAGTCGCGCATGAACCCGTCAAAGTCCCTGCCGGCAATCTGAATATCTTCACAGCGGTCGCGTTTGCCGCTCTTACAGTTCAGACATACTCCGCAGGATTTTGCCGATTCGAGATAGACTCTCTCGCCCTTCCTGACTCCATAACATTTTTCGCCGACTTCGGTAATTAAACCGACGGCGAATCTGCCGATGGTCTTGGGGTATTGTGCCGCAACATCCCCGTTGAAGAGGAGCGCGTCAAAATTGGAAATGAGAAGATGCGTTACCTTTACCTTTACCTGAGTGGGGGAAATTTCAATGGTTTCCAACGACTCTTTGGAAAGGTTTCGTACGCCTTTGAGTACCCAGTTATCCATACTAAACTTATTATACGCCTAAAACATTATTTTGGCAACTAAAAAACAGTAATTTTTATTTACCTTATTTTTTGGGAAATTTATAATTGTCGGGATAAAATCAATTGACTTAGCATTTTTTATTGTATATAATAAATAAGCATCAGAAGAATATAAGCGAGGTGAAATGTTATGAAACCCGAAATACATCCCGATTATCATGAAGTAACGGTTGTATGCGCTTGCGGAGCTACGTTCAAAACCGGAACTACTAAAAAAGTGGATACTTTAAAGGTGGATATCTGCAACCAGTGCCATCCTTTCTTTACCGGTAAGCAAAAGCTCGTTGATACAGGCGGCCGTGTAGACAAGTTTAAGAAAAGATACAATATCTAAAAATGTGGCTCCAACAGCGATTGGAGCTATATTTATTTATGGTTAAATTCGCGAAATTCCGACGTTCGATGATGTCTGAAAATTTGGAAATTGGTATTTATGTCTAAAAAAGATAAGAAAAAGAAAAATTGCACATATATCGGCGGTCAGGCTGTTCTAGAAGGCGTTATGATGATGGGCAAGACGTGTATGGCTACCGCCGTGCGCGACCCCGACGGACAAATTCAGGTCGAGGCAAAACGCCTTAACAGGAGCGTACACTATAAGCGCGCCTCTAAAATACCCTTCGTCCGCGGAACGGTTAATCTCGTTTCGTCGCTTATACGCGGAACGAAAACTTTAATGCGCTCCGCCGCAGTTATCGGCGATGACGACGAGGGTTCGGGCAGAATTCAGAAATGGCTTGCGGAAAAATTCAAAGTCAGCTTAATGGACGTATTATCCATTTTTTCCGCAATTCTCGGTGTGATTTTGGCTGTCGGCATTTTCATATTTCTGCCCCGCTTTCTCGTAGGGCTTTTAGGTCAGGTTGCTCCGATAATTAACGAAACGCACTGGTCTTACTACGTAATTTTAGGCGTAATAAAGCTTGTAATTTTTATCGCGTACCTTGCGCTTATATTGTTTTTAAAAGATATACGCAGGCTTTATATGTATCACGGCGCCGAGCACAAAACCATTAATGCCTACGAACACGGCGTGGAACTCACCCCCGAAAAGGTTCAGGAATGTTCGCGCCTGCACGACAGATGCGGAACTTCGTTCCTGTTTATCGTGCTGTTTATAAGCATAGTACTTATTTCGGTTGCAACCTGGGCGTTCTACACCTATGTGTTATATATCGAAAACCGCATACTCCGCATTTTAATGAACATAGCAATAGACGTTGTGCTGTTGCCTGTAATTGCAGGCTTTTCGTATGAAGTACTGAAGTTTTTGGCTAAGTTCGACAATAAGTTTATTAACTTTTTCAAAGCGCCGGGCAAGCTCATACAAAAGACTCTTACAACGCGTGAACCCGAGCTTGATATGATAGAAGTTGCAATTGCGGCGTTCAATAAAGTGCTTGAAATGGACGCTGACGAAACAATACCAGAAACGGAGTTTGTAACGAGCGGTATACTTTCCAAAATGCTTGCCGCAACAAAGAAGAAGTTTGCGGAGCGCGGTATTGACGAAAGCGACGCAGAATGGATATATTCGCTTGCTTTGGGCATTAAGCGCAGCGAGCTTACGACCGAGAGAATGATTATTCCTTCGGAAAGCAAGCAAATAAACGAAATTATAGAAAAGCGCCTTACCGGCAGACCGCTTTGGTACATCATAGGCGACACAGAGTTCTACGGCTGTAAAATTAAGGTGGACGAACGCGCGCTCATTCCCAGACCCGAAACGGAAATGCTGGCGGAGTTAGCAGTTAAATCGGTCGAGGACGGCAATAAAGTGCTTGATATGTGCACAGGTTCGGGCTGTATAGCAGTTTCTATTGCCAAAAACTGTACGGGGCGCGGGGTTTCGGTAACCGCAGCAGACCTTTCGGACGCGGCTATTATGCTTGCAAAAGAAAACGCGCAGTTGAACGGCGTCAACGTTGAATTTGTTCAGAGCGACCTTTTCCAGAACGTGCGCGGAAGATTTAACCTTATTGTTTGCAATCCCCCTTATATAAAGACTTCGGACATTCCAAACTTGCAGAAGGAAGTACGCGAGTACGAGCCGAGAATTGCGCTTGACGGCGGCGACGACGGACTTGAATTTTACAGGCGTATAGCCAAGAATATAAGAAGATATCTCGCCCGCGACGGTATGCTCATTTTAGAGTGCGGCGAAGGTCAGACAGAGGAAATATTAAAGCTGTTTGAAAGGCGCGCTTACGCTATGGTTATTAAGGATTTGAGCGGCGTAGAAAGATTTTTAAAGATTGCATTTTAAACAGCGTATAAACTTTGTTTCTCCGCTGTTTGGGTTAACAGTTATTATGGCTTAATTTGCTATCAGTCAATCAAGCACATAAGTAATTAAGATACGCCGATTAAACGTAAGGTTTATGAAAGAAAAATTTTTAATAAAACTTGAAGAGATTTACAAACGTTACTGCGAGCTGTCGGACAAACTTGCCGATCCCGCAGTAATTTCCGATACAGCCGAATGGACGAAAATAGCCAAAGATCAGGCTGAAATTTCCGAGCCGTCTTTAAAATACGCCGAATACGAAAAGACGCTAAAGCAGATGACGGACGCGGAGGAGGCGGCAAAAGCAGAAACCGACCCCGAAATGAAGGAACTGTTTTCCGCCGAAGTTCAGGACTGCAACGAAAAACTGCGCACACTTAAGAATGAGCTTAAAATTCTTCTTCTGCCCAAGGACAAGAATGACGACAGAAACTGTATTATGGAAATCCGCGGCGGCGCAGGCGGTGAAGAGGCTGCGCTGTTCGCCTATGAACTGTACAGAATGTATTTAAACTATTGCGAGCACCACCGCCTTAAAATCGAAGTCGTGGACATCAACGAAACCGAGCTCGGCGGAATTAAAGAAGTAGTATTCAATATAAACGGCAAGGGCGCATATAAACAGCTCAAGTTTGAAAGCGGAGTGCACCGCGTTCAACGCGTTCCCGAAACGGAATCGCAGGGCAGGGTTCACACCTCAACCGTAACCGTAGCCGTACTTCCTGAGGCTGACGACGTCGAAGTCGAAATCAGGGATGAGGATATCCGCGTGGACGTGTACCGTTCTTCAGGCGCGGGCGGTCAGAAGGTAAACAAAACCGAAACGGCAATCCGCATAACCCACTTTCCCACAGGCATAGTGGTTACCTGTCAGGACGAAAGAAGTCAGCTCAAAAACAAGGATAAAGCATTCAAGGTACTGCGTTCTCGCCTGTACGATTATTATAATTCCATCAACCGTACGGCTTACGACGAACACCGCAAAAGCCTTGTCGGACGTGGCGACAGAAGTGAACGTATCCGCACTTACAACTTCCCTCAGGGCAGAGTTACCGACCACAGAATAGGACTTTCGCTGTACTCGCTCGATACGTTTATGATGGGCGATATCGAACAGATGATCGAATCTCTGTCGGTTGCCGAGCGCGAGGCGCAGCTCGCCGGCGAAGAGTAAAAACGGGGAAGGGAAAAAGATGAGTAAAAATCAATCTACAGAAGATTATCTTGAGGCAATTTTGCTTTTATCGCGTGAAAGCGAGTTCGTGCACAGGGTGGACGTTGCGCGCAAAATAGGCGTGTCGCAGCCCGCCGTTCAGAAAGCTGTAAAATTACTACAGTCGGGCGGCTACGTCGAATGTGACGGTATGCATATCTATCTCACCGCCAAGGGTTCGGAGTACGCGGAAAGTATTTACGACAGACACTGCACGTTAAAGAACTTTCTTTTAAGTATTGGCGTTAACGAATTGGATGCCGAGGCGGACGCCTGCGAAATTGAACACGTTCTATCTCCCGCAACATATGCCGCTATAAAAGATATAGTCAATAAAAAGTAAAAAATAAAGGTTATACCGCAGGGCGTGTTTAAACACGCCCTGCGGCTTTCTAATGCAAAAAAACGCTATATATAATATGGTAAGTAAGAAAAATGTAGTTTTTTAGTGAAAAAGTATTGACAAGTACATATGTTAAGAGTATAATGTTAATACTTAAAAAATAATGTTAGTTTGTAACATACTTGAAGTCTAAAGCGTATATGTATAAATAAAAGAGGTAAGGCTCAATCCAACGGCTTATTCTCGCTGCGCTCAAACAAGCCCTACCTCCCTTCCCGTAATCGGGAAGGGAAATTATTTATCAGTAATAATTTTTTAAAATTTAATATTAAATGACGGAGATAGAACTTATAGCATAGTAAAGCGCCGAAAAATTTAAAGGAGGGGATATATGAGTACATTATTAAAGTATAAAAAAGTCATAATAGCTGTTTTAATTACTTTGGCTGTAATTACGTCAATAGTCGCCTTCTCGGTGAGTTATGCAAAGTGGACTACACCTAACTCCACTATAACCGCTAACGGCACATTAGGAAATTGGTCGACTGCCGAACAGCCTGTTGATACATATACATTAAAAATCGAAGGTGACGGCAATGCATATGTATTTGAAGAATATGACGGCAGTTATACCATTACTTTCCATATAGTTGACGGAATAGACAAAAATTTTAATATTCTCAACAATAATCAGGTTTTAACAGGTCTCAGTAATAAATTCAGCAATAATAGCAAAAATTGCGTAACAACCAACGGAAATTCCGCGGAGTATTTTTATAAAACTGCCGGCGTGAAAAGCGGTACGTACTTTATTATTATTGAAAAATCTACCGCAACATTTACTTTTGTTCCCTATGTTACCGATGAGGATGACGGAATAGCCTTTTCTAACTTTAAAGATGCTATCGATTCACCTCACACTATGAGGGCTTTCCTTGGCAGCAGTTCAAAGTTCTTTAAAGGACAAGAAGGCAAGAATAAAAACTCGTATGGCATTATAACAAGCGTCGGCGATAAATATGAAATATTCGTAGGCGAAACGGCAGCCGATAAGAAGAGTGAGAAGTTCACGCTCAATAAGGGTGATATGTTTGCGGGTATCATACACAACAGCAGACTACAGTATGATGCAAATACATATAAGGTAGATACGGCGATTAATCCTGCTCCGAAGGGTGCAACGTATATATTCGAGGCAAAAGTAGCAGGTACTTATTATCTTACATACACCACCAATAATAATGCTGTCTATGCTACTGCGAGCACAGTTACTATCAAATGCGTCGACAGGCTTGAAATTAGCGATTCTAACGGAATCTGCAAGCAATCTGTAGGCTTAAGTAAAAACAGTGATACGGTTTACAGTGCAACATTTGATTACGTCGGCGGAGAAAATGTACTTGATGTTTATTTAGGTGATAACAGACAAACTCTTACAATTGCTGATGACGATATAAGCGGAGAATATATTTCCTTAACGGACGGCAGATTTATTATAAAAGACAGAGGTACATATACCGTTACGGTAACGGACACTGATATATCGGTAAGTTTTATTCCGTCGACAGAAGAGCCACCGGTTGGAATTGTTCGTCAGTTTATATCAGGCGATACTACAGTAGACTTAGCAAAGGGTAACGCCCAATTCACGGTAGCGAACGGCGAAACCAAGAGCTTTAAAGTTTACTACGGCGAAACGGAAGTTACTACGGTAACGACTGGCGCGGATTACGTAACATATAATTCGGCGACGGGCTTTACCGCAAGCGCCGGCGGTGATTACACCGTTTCGTTAGATACCGACGGTAAGCTTACGGTTGAGTTTAAGGCTGAGATTATAAGCGCTGAAAAAGTGGTTACGATTCAATTTGGTGAAACAGTATACACCTCAACCCAAACAGGCAATACTTATTCTTTCGCTCAATTCAGAATTCAGAAAGATGATACTACTGGTTTCTATATATGCATTGATGGCGTAAAACAGATATTTACAGAAGAGCAAATTACAACCAATCGCGGTAATAAATACGATAGAATAAGTTATAATGACTCGACAGGTGAATTTTCAAGAACCGGCACTTATACGAGTAATGGTAATTATACAGTTACTGTAACACTGGATGACAGTGGAACTATCACTAATGTGCATATCGTATGTTAATAACGTTTGTATGAACATAGGTGGAAACACAGACGCAATAATCAAGAATTTTTATTAAAAAATAAAAATAAATAATCAAGATAAAGGAGAAAATGATTATGAAAATTAAGAAAAAGACAAGTTTAATGATGGTAGCGGCATCAACCGCTGCAATCGTAGGCATCGCTGCAGTTTCATTTGCAGCGTGGACGGGAAGTTATCAGGACAGCATTACTGCAAGCGCAAGTGTCGGTTCGCTCAATACTTTCGGTTTCGGCGATGTTACGTCTGTTGAGCTTAAAGGTGAGGATAACACCAGCAAGCTCGTTCCCTGGGATCAAAATGAGGCTACTGTTAACGAAGGTAACTACATAATTTCGGCTAATTTACCCGCATACACCGTATACGCAGAAGACTATACCATTACGGTTACTTCTGCAAAAGTGCAAGGCACAAATATCACGTATGAGCTTTACGGTCAGCTTGTTGATAAGAATACCACCGTTACAGCGCCTACTAAAGCAGCCGACCTTGCTGACTGGACGTCGCTTGATGGTGACGGAATAGAAGTATCTGTTACCAATACAACCGCAGGCAATGTAGCCGCAGGCGAAAAAGTATTGTATGTAATACTTGTTTCCAACGGTCAGCTTGAACAGAGCGTTACGTTGAACACTATCAACGTCGTATTGACTTCGGAGTCGTATTCCGCATAACCAACGAAAATTTACATAAAATTTTATAAGTTTTTAGTTAAATAAGCAAACTATAATACCGACCGCAGGTTTTTGCGGTCGGTATTAAACGCTGACTGTGTGTATTTATGCGTTGAGCGTTTAAAGGGGGAGCCGTATGGCTGAACAAAAGGACATAGATAAGAACGGCAAAAAAACCGCCCTGAAAGTTTTAAGGTGGGTCGGTTTCATATTACTTCTCGTGCTTACGATAACGCTGACTGTTAACGCGCTTTTGTGCGTTTTCGTCAAGCACTATTATCCTACGTTCGGTCAGTACAGGCTGTTCGCTATTGTCAGCGATTCTATGGAGCCTGAAATCCCCACAGGCGATATGATTGTCGGGCGCGTTCCAGAAAGCGAAAGCGACATTGAGATAGGCACGGTCATTACTTACGAACTGCCTCAGGGCAACGGCATAGTGCTTATAACGCACCGCGTTATAGATATAAACACAGACGCACAGGGAGTAACGAGATATACGACCCGCGGCGACAACGCCGAAGGTACTGACGCCTACCGTCCGACTTTCGATCAGGTTGTCGGTATTTACACGGGCAATAAATGCGGGTTCTTCGGATATCTGTTCGGGTTCCTGCAATCGTCCGCAGGCGCGATTACGCTCATCATTATTCTTTTAATAATTGCGCTTACGTGGATTATTATTTACTTTGTAAATCTTGTTCAGGTTTGGCGAAACGTTGCATTGAACGCGTTGCAGAAGAGCCGAGGTATTCTTTCCGAAACGAGGATTGCCGAACTCGGCACGATTGCCGACGTTATTGGTATAGCCATCAAAGATCCCGAAACCAAGGCGGAACTCAAAAATAAAGATAAAAAGCTGGATATGTTCATGCGTACGAGCATGCTCCCCGGCCGTCCTTACCGCAACGAGGTCGACGACGATTTTGCCTTCCTCAACAGCGCAGACGCGACGGAAACCATATTGCGGCTTGTAAAAGTAAGTCAGGAAGGGGGCGACGCGATTGCCCAGAATACCGCCCCGCCCGCTCAGATTGTTGAAAAACCCGTCGGGCCCGAAGTTCCTGTTGCCGCGGTTGAAAATACTGGCGAGCCCTATGTTCCTTACGAGGAAATTATAACCGAACGTTTCGAGAGAATGGGTTATGTCTATACCTATTCCGCAAAACTCATACAGTTGAAGAACGAGGCGAAGGAATGGTATTCCCTCATTAAAAACGAGCTTTTATCTTACAAAAAAGTGCGTTCGCGCATAAGCAACAGATGTGAATCCTTTATGTACGGCAGAAAGACGGTTGCGAAGTTCACCGTGCGCGGAAGAACGCTGTGCCTGTCGCTTGCAACCGACCCCACACAGTACGAGGGCAGTAAGTTCTCTGTCGAGCAGGGCTCGAAAAATACGCCCTGCATGTACCGCATCCGTAGCGCACGGCGTTCAAGGTATGCTCTTCTTTTAATTGCCGACCTGTTCGCACAGTTGGGCGCGGAGAAGGACGGGGGCTATATTGCCGAAGATTTCTACTTGCCTTACGAAGGCACGGTTGCCCTTATGGAGAGAGGGCTTGTAAAACGCAAGCTGACTTCGACGAACAGAAAGTTCAAGATTATAGAAATTATCGACGACGAGGAAGTGGAGCTTACGGTGGAAAAGTCGCTGCCGTTTGAAAAGCCTGCCGCCGTTGAAGAATACGAAGAAGAGGTGTCCGCGCAGGTTGCGCCCGTTGCCGTCGAAGAAAGTGCGGCTGCGGAGGACGAGGAGGATGTTGAAAAACAGCAACAGCCCGCACAGTCCGAGGTTGAACAGACAGTTGAAGAACAGCCGTTACCCGAAGTTGAACAGGTTGTTGAGCCTGAGATTGTAGAAGAACCCGTTGAAGAGGTGTTGCAACCAGAGGTTATTGAGGAACCTG
>JAIDSQ010000087.1 GCA_029061155.1 Clostridia bacterium | reverse complement strand
GTTGTTTCCGCGATAGAACACCCCGCTCTTATCGAAAGTGCAAAGGATATGCAAAAGGCGGGGTATGAAGTGACCTGCGTAAACCCTGACATACACGGAGTAGTACAGCCAGAATATATTTCAGACGCACTGCGCGCCGACACAGTATTCTGCGCTGTAATGCACGCAAACAACGAAACGGGAATAATTCAGCCCGTTAAAGAGATAGGTGAAATTTGCAGGCAGAGGGGAGTGTTTTACTACTGCGATTGCGTGCAGACGGCGGGTGTTCTGCCCTTCCCCACGGCGCATTGCGACGCGCTGGGTATATCGGCGCACAAATTCTACGGGCCAAAAGGTTTCGGGGCAATGTATTTAAGAAAGGGCGCGCACATTAAAAGATTTGTTTCAGGCGGAAGTCAGGAGCAGGGCTTGCGCGGCGGAACGACCAACACGGCGGGCGCGGTCGGCTGTGCGGTTGCACTCCAAAACGCCGTGCGCGATATGGACAAAAACAACGGCTATATTGCAGATTTGCGCGATTATTTTATCGGACAGGTGCTGACTATTGAAGGCACGCATATGAACGGCGGGGGCGACAGACTTCCCGCAAACGCAAATATTTCCTTTGACGGCTGCGACGGCGAAAATATACTCTTTCTGCTCGATATGAAGGGCGTTGCCGTTTCAACGGGTTCGGCTTGTTCGGCGGGCGCGGTAACCTCATCGCACGTTTTAAAAGCTATGGGGCTAAGCATTCAAAGGGTCAAGTCTGCGGTGCGGTTTACATTCGGAAAATACAACACAAAAGAAGAGGTCGACTTTACAGTAAACGCGATTAAAGAGGTGTTAAAAGCAATCAGGGGCAACGCTTGTTAATTTATAACAAATGTTGTTATAGTGTATAAATTTATTTTATTTCAAAAAAAATTCGTCATTATTTTGCATTTACGGATAAATTATGTATAATTGTAAATGTAAACGATGTTTACTTTAGCTCACTCATCATTTTCCCCCTTATCATATAGAGGCGGCGCAAACTCCGGTTTGCGTCGTTTCTTTTTGTGATGATATTAATAATAAAGCAAAAATCGATAGTAAAAATTTGTGTTGTATGTTATACTTTATAAAAATATATACAGGTATAACGTCATGAACAACTTAGGCGAAAAGATTTATAAGTTAAGAAAGGCAAAAGGCTTGTCGCAGGAAAACCTGGCTGGATTAATAGGTGTGTCGCGCCAAACAATTTATAAATGGGAGTCTGACTATATTATGCCAAGCAAAGAAAAGTTGGATTGTATCTGCAAAATATTTAATGTTGATATGGTTTATTTTTACGATGATTTAGCGTTGACTTTATGTAATAAAGAAACAGAAAATAACAATAAAATCAAATCAAAATTTGGTTTATATTTAGTATTGACGATTATAATGGGCGTGATTTTATTGTGTTCTATCGCAATTGCCGTTGTTATTGGTTTTACCGTTTTTTCTAAAATTACAGGAGATCTAATTGAAAAACCTTTGAATATAGATATTTACGGATATTTAATATTATTGCTTTTTATTTTGCTTACCATTGCTGTATTCCTGATTATGCTTATAAATACGATAAAAAATAGAAAAGTAAACTGAATGTAAACATTATGTAAGCCTTATTTTGTTGATTTTATTAATAATTTAGATATAATTTTATAAAAAAGGAGTTACATTATGTCAGTCAAAAAGTTTATTTCTTTATCTATATTG
>JAIDSQ010000086.1:5688-40604 GCA_029061155.1 Clostridia bacterium | reverse complement strand
CTTTCCTTTTCTTATTTATTATAAAAACTTTTTAAGTCTCTTTTCAAAACCTTCTTCCAAAGATATCAGCTCGGTTAAAAGCTTTTTAACGTCGGGCTGAAGTGTGTTTTCGCTATCCGTTAAAGCGGTCTTTAAAGAGGTAATGCCGGTAACCGTACCGCGTATCATCATCTGAGCGATGTTCTGCGCGGAATTGTCGTTTGCCGTACCCATTTTTATTGCGCTCCACATCATAGCCTTTTTCATGGGACTGGGCTCCTTTAAATCGAGTCCGCTCTCCAAAGCAAGCTTGGACGCTTTCGAGCAAATTTTTTCGTATTCTTCGTGCTGGTGCATAATTTCTTCGCGTATACCGCCGTCGTCCACTTCGGGTAAAATGTCCGAAATAGAGGTTAAGGCAAGCTGTGCGTTGCGGTAAATTTCCGCAACAATTTCACTGTTTGATTTTGACTGTTCCATAAGTACTCCTTGTAAATATAACTTGTCCCGTTTAAGTAAAAATATACCTCAGACAAGCCGAAATTCGCTTGACTTTAAAATTGCGTTATGATAAATTATATACGAGCCGCTCGGAACGGGCTTTTTAAACGCGCTCTGCGCTGCCTGTACCCCAAGGGTAAACGTCCGGCGAGACTGGTTAGAGGAGGTAAATTTTATGTACGCAATTTTTGAAAACGGTAGCAAACAGTACAAAGCCAATGTCGGAGACCTTGTTAAGGTTGAAAAGTTGGACGTAGCCGTAGGCGCCACAGTTACTTTCCCCGTTATTCTGACTGCCGACGAAAAGGGTATTCAGGTGGGCAAGGAAGTGGAAAACGTTAAGGTTACTTGCGAAGTCGTTTCTCAGGGCAAGGAAAAGAAGATTATCGTCTTCAAGTACAAAGCCAAGAAAAACGTAAGGAAAAAGCAGGGTCACAGACAGCCCTACACGCAGGTTAAAGTAACCGCAATCGGCGCACCCGCTAAGAAAACCGCTAAAAAGACGGTAGAAGAAAAAGCGGAGTAACACAAGGAGGATAGAATAATGATATTTTTAAGTTTATTCGCCCATAAAAAAGGTACGGGTTCTTCCCACAACGGCAGAGACAGTAATCCCAAAATGCTTGGAGTTAAGCGCTCGGACGGTCAGTTCGTGCTTGCGGGCAACATTCTCGTAAGACAGCGCGGTTCCAAATTCAAGGCAGGCAAGGGCGTTGCTATGGGTAAAGACGATACGCTTTTCGCGCTCGTTGACGGTACCGTTAAGTTTGAAAGACTGGGCAAAGACGGAAAGCAGGTTTGCGTATATCCCGTCGCGGAATAATAAATAAGGGCACGGCAATCCGCTAAAACGGATTGCCGTATTTTTAATTTACAATGAAAGATAAATTCAAAGACATACTGCACTCAAAACTCAGCTTATCGGCTTATATACTCTCGGGTATATGGCTTTTACTTTACTTTGCGCTGGGCGCGGCAATATTTTCAAAAATGTGGAACACCTCCCCCGCCCTCCCCTTTTTCGGCGCGGTTTTAGCATTTTTACCCCTTGTAGCGCTTGTACTCAATACCGCGCTCGGTAGAAACCGCATTGTCGAAATTTTAGTAATTTGCGCCTGCCCCGCGCTCGCCCTTTTATACTTTTTCTTCTTTGCGTTCGTGCTTTCCAAACTTAATTACTTTTTAATAGAGGGCGCGCCCTACTTTATTACGGCGGGACTGTTCGCGTTTGTCGCATTTTTTGTTTTTGCGTTCCCCCGCCTCAATAAACTGTTCAAACGCATATCGGCAATCGGAATTTCCGTAATAATTTTTATAATCTGTCTTGTATGCTTATTTGACGCAACTCCTTTCTACATTTCGGGCGGAACTACTGTGTTTGCGGTGGACGACGAATACCAGATAGCGTTTGCAACGTCGCATAAGTCCATTGCAAGCGTAACCGTGGGCGATACCGTCTACTACGACCAGACCAACGGACAGAACAACGTTTCCACCCTTCACAAAATAAGCGTTCCCGCAAGCGAACTCGAAAGTTCGCGCGAATACAGCATTAATACGCAGGGCGTAATTTTAAACTACGCATACCTGCCTTCAAACGGAATTAAAATTCAAAAGTCCTATCCCTTCCGTCCCGTTGACGAAAGCGACGGCTTGCAGATATACAATCTTTCGGACACGCACGAGTGCGTTTCTGGACCTGCACATGCGGGTATATGGTTTAACGATAAGCTTGATTTGCTTATTTTAAACGGCGATATAATAAACGACGTTTCGAGCGAATATCAGATTTCGCTCATATATAAGCTTGCGCACAGCATAACCGGAGGTAAAGTTCCCGTAATTTACACGCGGGGCAACCACGAGTGCAACGGCAAGCTTGCGAACGACTTCGGAAAATACGTCGGCTGTGCCGAACGCGGTTTTTACTACACTTATAAAGCGGGAAGTCTTTCAATGGTGGTACTTGACACCAACAACGACATGGCGGACGATAAGGCTCTTATCCGCCCCATCGCCAACTTTGCGGAAGTGAGAAAGCAAGAGAGTGAATGGCTGAAAAACCTCGACTGGCAGGACGGACAGTACAACTTCGTGATTGCGCACATGGCTTACCCCCTTTCGGGCTATGTTTCGGATAATTGCCACTGGAGCGGTTGGGCTAAGGAGCTTATATCTTTAACCGACGGCGCAGACCTTGCGCTGTGCGGGCACTCGCACAAAACGGACTATGCCGAAGTCGGAACGTGGGACAACGCGATTGCAAACTATCCCGTACTCCGCGGTTCGATAAGGAGCAACCGCTATTCCGACCGTGAAGGCGTTTCCCCCGCCGAATTTACGGGCACGGCAATAGAGATTAAGGACGGCAAAATAAACGTCAAATTCACCAATACCAAAAAACAAATTTTAAAGGAATTTAATGTATGATAAAAGCATCACCTCTTACAGATAAAACAAAAGAGCAGTTTTACAAACTGTTTGAAGATTACTATAAGGAATTGGACTGCGCGGACGACACCGCCCACCTTCTGGACGAATATATCCTGCCCGACCTTTTGGCGGGGCTTATAAGCATCGATATACTGCACGACGGAAACGCCTACGTCGGGTTCGTCATTTATCAGATTGACGACATAACAAACGACTGGAACCTTAAGGAAGGCTGCGGCGATATCCGCGAAATTTATATTGCGCCCGAGGCACGCAAAAAGGGCTACGGCAAATTTTTGCTGTACGCCGCAGAACTGAAACTTTTTGAAAGCGGAGCAAAGTCCGTTTACTGTCTGCCCTATGAAAGCGCCGTGCCCTTCTTTGTACATTGCGGTTACTCCGATTCTCAGGAATATAACGAGGATCTGGACTGCTTTATTTACGACAAGGAACTTTCATTGCACAAGTGCTCCTGCGAGGGTAAATAATTTGAACGGCATTATATATGCGGGCGAAGATACCGCAATAAATACGAGCAAAAATTTCGAGGTCATACTTGCCCGCTCGGCAGGGAGCATAACCTCTTCGCAAAGTATTTTTTTTAAGGCGGGGCAAGTAATAATAATTCCCCCGCTGACCAAGTTTGAACTTAACCTTGAAAAAGGTCTGAGAGTTACGGTTGAAAAAGCGCTGCTGCCCTTAAAGAGTGTTACCGTTATCGACGACGACGGAGCAATCGCCTTTACCGCAGGCGAGGCGGTTAAGTATTTTAAAAGCGAAAACTATAAGAGCGAACTTGTTTTGTCGGCGCTCGGCTCGCTTTTGGTAGGGTACATAAACGCTTTTACCGCAAGCAAAAAGTATTCGCCTGTGGTATCTACTGTTGCGGACGGAATAGACAAAAGTCTTTCCGACCCCACTTTTTCGCTTGACGATTACCTTAAAACTTTCCCCTTGAACTACGACTATTTAAGGCGGCTTTTTAAAAAGGAAGTGGGCGTCAGTCCGCGCGAATATCTCTTGAACGGCAGAATGGAGCTTGCGCGGGGAATTATTCTCGGCGAAATATCCAACCGCTACTCCGAATACACGGTATCGCAGACAGCCGAGGCGTGCGGGTATTCCGACCCCCTCTACTTCTCGCGCGTATTCAAACAATACTTCGGCGTTTCACCGTCCGAATACGGTAAATAAAGAGGCAATTTATGACTACGATAGGCGAACAAATTCGCAAGTTAAGAAAACAAAACGGAATGTCACAGGACGAGCTTGGCTACAAGATAGGCGTAAGCCGCCAAGCAGTTTCGCAGTGGGAAACCAATTCCTTAACACCAAGGTCCGATAAAATCAAGGCAATGTGCGAGCTTTTCGGTGTAAGCTCCGACTACTTTTTGCAAAACGCAGAAAATTCCGTTAAAAAGGAAGAGCAAACTTCCGTTAAACAAAAACGCGTTTCCCGCCTTGCGGTAATTATTACGGCTGTTTTAAGTGCCGTTATTTTATTGGCGGTTACACTTTGCCTTTGCCTGTACATATACCCGCGGGAAGGCGACGAAACTGTTGCAAGCGTGGACTTCGGCTTAACGCATAACGAAATTGCCGTAGTTCTGATTATCCTTGCGGTTATTATAATTGCGTTAAACGTGTTTTTAATAATTAAATGTGTCCGCAATGCAAAACTGGACAAAATGCAAGGTTAACTTGATAGATTTCTTTTTACGCAGAGTATAAAATATAGTAAAAAGAAATATGAAGGAGCCTACTATGAAAAGGGCAATAAAAAGATTATTGGCGGGAATATTGGCGCTGTCGTCCGTATTTGCGTGCGCGTGCGCATCACCTGAAGAAATTCCCGAAAACCAAACGGACACCAATATACAGTGGAACGACACCGACGAAGAGCTTGTTACCACCAAGGGCATAGCGACCAACTTAACGCTGTCTATCGGCGGGGGCGAAGGCGCCGTATGGGCGAAGGTAAGAAACAACTTCACGCTGCTTCCTTCAACCATATGGGTGTTCGTGGAACTGTACTCTTCGCAAACCTATCAGGAATCTTATACTTCGATGACGCGCGAGAAAATCGAAAGTGTAAAAGATTTGGATATTGGCAAGTCTATAACCATTTCCGTACCGACGGGCGGCGCACAAAAATACTGGCAGGCGCGAATGAGATACAAGTTCGATAACCGCGACTGGGTTACGAAATGTACTTCCACCTTCCTTTACAGCGCCAACGGCGAAGTAATCGACGAACCACAACCGCCCGAACCGCCCACACCTATGCCAATGCCCGAAACTAACTCAAGCGCTCCCTTTTACAGCCTGCAAACGGCTTACTACAGGGGCTGGCTGACGCAGGAAGACTTGCAGTCAATTTTCGCCTACCATACTAACAGCAATGTTAAACCGCCCGAATTGAGCGAAGATATTGCACAAAAGATTAAAGACGATTGGGTAAAAAATTACAAAGCACAACACGATACTTCCGAGGAAATTTCCGCAACGTTATTACGCTATTACGGAACTTATAACGGCGCGTCGGCAGTTATGATTGAAAGAACGGGGTCTACCTATATAACGCTTTACGCGCCTATAAGTATTGAAGTAGGCGGGGTAACGTTTATCTACGGCAACACCGCCTTACCGCAAATCGTGATATATAACCCCAATCCAAACGCCAGCGACCCCAAAAGGCACGGAGCGTTTTACAGCTTACAGGACGCATACGGTGAAGTATTAACTCGGGAAAATTTACAGGCTATTGCGGACTATAATAATAACGGTGAAGTCTGTCCCGAAAAGTTAGACGAAACGACGGCACGGCTCATTAAAGAATATGCGGCAAACGCCGAGCGCAACAGAGAAAAATTCCCCGTTTTGGACGCTAAGGCGGAAGACTTCGAAATACTCAGATATTACGGAGTTTACGACGGCGGTTATGCAGTTGTATTAAACACCCCGTATGACGATTATCCGGCCGACGTAAGAGATGAATGGGTAACTATAGGCGGAGTTAATTTTCATTATATGGGTTATTACAGTATCGTAATCTGGAGGCTAAGCGGCGAAATTGACAAAACGCACGATATGGTAATGCTGAATAATTCCCATGAACCGACAATCGACGAAAAGTTTGAAGATAACAAAGTATGGGTCATTTTAAAGAGCGAGTACAACGACCTTACCAAAATAAGCTTTGCCGATTTTGCCGCCACGGATCAGGTTTCCGAAATGGTTTCGTTCCATTATAAGTTGGAGGATTTCGGACGCGGGGATATAATTAATTTAAGAAAGGAAACAAACCATATGTTCTGTATGGAGCTTGCAACCCACGATAAACAAAAAGTCCTTGACGTAATCGACAAGCTTATGAAGTTGGATATGGTTTTAATTGCAAGTCCGTCTTATATTTATGACGCAGTTTTTGATCGACAAATTCTTTCGTTGGAGGATGCGTACGAAAACGACTTACTCTCCGAAGAGAATTTGAAAAGCATTGCGGACTATTATAACAACCCCGACACCCGCCCGAATGACTTAAGCGAAGATACGCGTGAAACTATAAACACTGCGTTCTGCAAACAGTTCGGAATTACCGATTATGATAAAGCTGGTGTTCCTTCAACTTATTTCGGAACATATTCGGGTTGCACGGTCGTTCAAATTTCTACCACGTGCGACAGTGAATTTGGCGGCGACCCCATATGTTATACCGAATACACTATCGGCGGTGTAACTTTTTACCGGTATAGCCCCCTAATGGTTTACAGAAAAATTTAATGACTTAAAGCATAAAAAAACGCGACCTGTACGGTCGCGTTTTTTTATTGTTTAATCTTTTTGCCTTCGGGGTTATCCTTTGAAAGTCTGTGCACTGCGCTGTATACTGCGGGAACGAGAACGAGCGTTACAAGCGTTCCTATTAAAAGTCCGCCTATTACCACTATGCCGAGGGGTTGCATAAGCTCGCTGCCCTGCCCCACGCCTATCGCCATTGGTATAAGCGCAAGTATGGTCGTCAACGTAGTCATAAGAATAGGTCTAAGCCTTGTACTGCAAGCCGCCGTAACCGCCTCGAAGTGGGGCATACCCTCGTCGTGCAGCTGCTTGATTTTTTCAAGCATAACGATTGCATTGTTTACTACAACACCCATAAGCATTATAAGACCTATGAACGAAACGACGTTCAGGCTTGTGCCCGTAATTACAAGCGCTATAAACCCGCCCGTAAAGCTGAAAGGTATGCTTGCCATAATTATTAAAGGAGTTACAAACGAGCCGAACTGCACTGCCATTACGGCGTACAGAAGGAAGAATGAAATTACAAGCGCCACGGCAAGCCCAGAAAATGCGTCCGTAAGATAGCTTGAAATACCGCTCGACTCGAAAGAGTAACCTTCGTATTCCTTCAAAACTTCGCTTGCCGTTTTCTGCATTATCTTTCCCGCCGAGCCTGTATCGACGCCGGGCAGGGTTGCGGAAACGGAAATCATTTTATCGCCGTTGGAACGGCGTATACAAGCCTCTGTAAGCTCTTCCTTTACACCCTCTTTTAAAATATCCTTAAGTTTAATCTGCGTGCCTTCGCTGCTGTCAAAGCCGACTACGAAGTTTTCAAGGTCGGCTTTATTATTTATCGTACCTTCGGCAAAGCGCACGTCCAAATTATAGTCGTCGCCGTCGATAGTGACTGTGCAAACCGTGTGCGATGCAATGCCTATTCTTAGAGTAAGCACTACTGTCTGATAATCAAGCCCCAACTCCGCAATTTTATTGCGGTCGAAATGAAGGGTGTACTGCAAAGATTTATCGGTAGCGCTGTCCGTTATGTCGTCAAAACCCTGTTCGCCCAACTCCGCTTTTATCTTATTAGAAATTTCGATAAGCTTGTCGCCGTCGCTGCCCACTATGGTTACGGATAAATCGTTGGAGCCCGACATAAGCGAGGCTACAACGCCGTCAATCTGCTTTACCATTACATTGCCGACGGTGGGGTTATCCTTTGAAAGCTGTCTTATTTTATCGACAACGTTGTCCGTGCCCCTGTTAGTCGTAAGCTGAACTGTTATAATACCCGTATCGGTCAAAGCAAGCAAACCGTTTTTACCCACGCTTGCCGATACGTAATCGATATTTTCAACGTTTTTGGTAATTACTTCGGTAAACTCAAGCACGTCGCGTTGAACGGTTTCAAGATCCCTGCCCGAGCCGTAAGACATTGTAACTTCTATTTTGCCCTTGTCAATCGAGGGCAAAAATTCCGTGCCCGTCAAAAACAGCAGTCCTATGCTTGCGCCGAATACCGCAACGGCGGTAATAATAGTTATAAGCTTTTTGCCTAAGACCTTGGGCAGAATTTTTTCATATACGCCCGTAACTTTATTCATAATTACGGGTTCTTTGAAGGAAAACTTCTTCTTTACAGGCTGTTCAGTCTCGACAGGTTCAATAATTTCCGCAGGCTTTTCGGGAAGGGGCTCTGCGCCGATCTTACCCTGACGGAGCATACGCGCACCACCTTCAAACAGGGCGTAAAGCGCAGGGATTACAGTGACTGAAACAATCAAGGAGAACGCAAGCGAGTATATTACCGCAAACGCCAAATCGGTGAAAATTTCGGCTGTCAGTCCGCCCGAGAAAATTATGGGAATGAACACGCACACGGTTGTTAGCGTTGAACCGAACAGTGCGCCGCCCACCTCCACCGTGCCGTCCACAGCCGACCGGAAGGCGTTTTTGCCGAGGTCGCGGTGCTTGGAGATAGCCTCTATTACGACTATGCTGTTGTCCACAAGCATACCTATGCCGACGGCAAGCCCACCCAAAGAAACCATGTTGAGCGTTATGCCCATGAGGAACAGGCAGATAATTGCGGCAAGCACCGAAAGGGGCATTGTCACTGCAATTACGAGCGACGTGCGCACCTTTTTGAGGAACACGTAAATTATAAGTATTGCAAGCACGCCGCCTATAAGCATACTTACAAGCACGTTTGAAATACTTTCGGATATAAACTCGGACTGGTCGTCCAAAAGGCTTATGCTTGCCGAATAGCCTTCCTGTGCGCTTATTTCAGAATATACTTTTTTAACTTCTTCAACCACCGCCGAAGAGTTCGCGCCGTTGGATTTGTAAATTTCTACTATAATACCCGTGGTAATATTTGCTTTACCGCCGTAGTAATACGCGTATGAAGTGTAGCTTGCCGAAGGCGGGTCGGTTACGTCAGCCACGTCCGCCGTCTTTACGACAAGCACAGAACTTCCCGAGGCGTTTACGGTAAGCTCCGTAAGGTCTGTTTCCAAAATAAAGTTGATAAGCTTTACCGAAAGGTTTATCTCTATAACGCCCTCTAAGTTTAGGTCGTTGTAAAGCGTATAGAACTGCTCGGCGGTAATTTCTTCACCCAGCTCGCCGCGCCTGTCTATTAAAAGCTGCATATTGTCCTCGTAATTGGGACTTCTTACAAAGGCTATGAACGTGGGCGACATTATTATAGGGTGGTCGTTTGAAAGGTCGGTTGCCGTGAAAAGCAGCGCGCATTCGCCGTCGGTAGGGTTGTAGTCGTTGCCCTCCTCTCTCTTTTTGTCGGCTATTGCGGCAAGCCCCGTTGCCGAGGTCTGCCTTGCAAAGGCAACGTTTTCGGCTATCTGCTCGTCGGAATATTCGTCGGGGGAGTACACGCCCATATCCTTTGCAAGTTTTACAAACTCTTCGTCGGAAAGCGCATAATACTCGTTATTTTCAGTTGCGGTTATGTAGCCTTCACCCTGCTCGATTTCTTCCCTGAACGCGATAATATCGTCTATTTTTCCGTCACGCACCACCTTTAAAAGGTCCACGGAAATCGTGAAAGGAAGGTTTGGATACTGCGTGTTTATTTCGTCTGCGACCTTTTCAAGCTCGTCATCGTCCTTGGGGTTGCCGTCGTCGTCCACCGTCTGCTTATAGATGGTGTCGTAGTACCTGCTCGACTTAATGGACTTTAATCTGTCGGCTGTGTAAGTGTCGGCAATGTTCATATAAGTTTTGAGCTCGGCAAACTTATCCACTTCTTCGGCGGTCATTGTGTCGATTGCGCCTAAAACTTCAGCAACGCCGCTTGCAAGGTCCGCGCGCAGAGTTTCAAGGTCTTCGACCGTCGAATCCTCGTAATAGGTCATAACCTGCTTTACCGAAGAAAGCATAGTCACAAGCGAGGAGGGAAGTTCCAAGGGCATATTTTTTATGTCGTCAACCGAGGCAACGTCGGAGTTGTTGCGTATCTGAACGTCGCCGTTGTCGTTAATATTGCCGAGGGGCAAGTCGAGCGCGCCGTAAGAAAACGCCTGAACGATGAGAGGGCTTATAAGCTCCAACCCGCCGAAGGGGCTGATTACGTACGAATACTGCGCTCCGCCCTTTATTTCAACGCTCTCCACGCCGTCGATAGAACCGAGCTTTACCGACAAGTCATTTGCCTTTTCGTACGCATCGTCCGCGCCCGCGTCCGAAATGACGGAAAGCACGGCAAGCGCCTCGGCGTTGAGGTCGATATCGTAGACCGAAGTCGTCACGCCGTCGGGCAATTTGAGTTCGGAAAGTTTGCTTTGAATTTCAGACTTTTTGTCCGTCGTGTCCGTACCGTAATCGAAGGACAGTACAAGCGCGGAAAGGTTGTCGTAAGAATAACTCTGTACGTCGGTAACTCCGCCGATTGTAAGCCCGTCCTCAAGTTTTGTAGTCACGTCCTTTTCCACGGACGAGGCGTTTGCGCCCGGGTAAATTACCTGAACGCACACCATGGGGACATTAATATCGGGCAGCAAGTTAATGCTCATATTGATTGCGGAGTACACACCGAACGCGAGCACAAACACAACCGCGAGCAAAATCGCTACCCACTGTCTGATAATAAAAGAGAAAAATTTTTTCATAGTATTTTATTTCAGTTTCTTCAATTTGTTTAAAGCATAATACGCATACGCAAGCATTGACATTACGGCAACCGCCAGAAGTATAATGCAGCACATAAACACAATAATGCCGATAACCGCCGTCTGCCTGTCGGAAATGACCGTGAGGGCGATTATGCAGAAAATGCCTGCCGCAGCAAATACGGCGCCTGCGATAATAACGAGAATTTTTAAAATTTTAACAGCTGTTTCCGCCCGCTTTGCAAGTCGGCGAGCAAGCTCTTCCTTTTCAAGTTCCATTGTTTAATTTTATACTTTAACTATTTCGTTTGTATGTTGAAATTTTAATAAATTTGTGAAACATTTATATCATACTCGACAGTATTGCAAGGTTTGCCGCGACGTCTATATGACGGACGACAACGTTTTCGGGCGCTTTTATCAATACCGGCGCAAAGTTGAGAATTGCCTTTATACCGCAACCTATTAAAATATCCGCGACTTCCTGCGCAAACTGTGCGGGAACGCACAGAACCGCAAGTTCCGCGCCCAGGTCCGCCACTTTGCTTTTCGCGTCTTTTATATCGTAAACGGGTTTGCCGAAAATTTCAACGCCCACTTTTGAACTGTCGTTATCAAACGCCGCGTCTATTTCTATGCCGTAGTTGGAAAATCCGCCGTAGCCCAGAATTGCTCTGCCCAGCGCGCCCACACCGACAATTACGGCGCTGCTCCTTGTGTTACAGCACAAAAAGTCTTCAAGCGCGGCAATAAGTTCTACAGTAACGTAGCCTATGCGCGGTCTGCCTACAGCCGAAGTGAATGCAAGGTCCTTTCTGACAAGCACTTCGCCCATACCCAGCGCCTCGGCAATCAGCCCCGAAGAAACGTACTTTCTGTCCGCAGGGAGAGATTTTAAATAATTGAGATAGATAGGCAATCTCTGCAAAGAGATTACGGGAATATCTTTAAACATATCAATAACCTTTACACAAAAATATTTGCGAAAACTTACTCCATAATAAGCGCAGCCGCGCCGTATGCGCCCGCCGCCGAGCCGAGGGTTGCCGTAGTTATCTTAACGGGTGCATAGTCGGATGCAAACGTTTCCCTGTCGACAATGCTCTGAAGGGGTGCAGTAAGCCTTTCCTTCTGGCCAGACACGCCGCCGCCGAGCATAATTACCTGGGGGCGGAATATGTTTGCAAGATTTGTAAGCCCGCATGCAAGATATTTAATGTACCACTCCACAACTTCGCTTGCGGCAATGTCGCATTCCGCGTACTCGAACGCCGTCTTGCCCGACGCGGTATCTGGAGTATAGGTAAGCCACATTTTCGAGCCGGGGTTCTCTTCCATAGCCCATTTTGTGCGTTTGATAAGCGCCGTCGCCGAAGAGTACGCCTCGAAACAGCCCTTTCTGCCGCACGAACATCTGTTGCCGCCGTGCTCGATTACCATATGCCCGAGCTCCGCGCCCGCCGATTTGTGACCCTCAAAAAGTTTTCCGTCTATAACTATGCCGCCGCCGACGCCCGTGCCGAGGGTGATTAAAATACTGTCAGAATAGTTTTTGCCCGCGCCGAACTTAGCCTCGCCCAGTGCTGCGGCGTTTGCGTCGTTGGTAATTTTTACGGGAAGATTGACCTTCCTTTGCACCATTTCTGCAAGCGGGAAGTTTTTAAGCTGTAAGTTGTTGGCAAGCACAACCTTGCCGTCCTGACTGTCGATAACCCCCGCACAGCCGATACCAACGCCTTTGCAGTCACCGTTTACGGCGCTTTTCATACGGTTTACAAGCGTCACGGTGTTGTCGGCAATATCTTCGCCCTTGCCCGTCACTATGCTGTCCTCAACGCAGATTTTACCGTTTTCGTCCAGAATAATACCCTTAATCGTCGTACCGCCGATATCGATACCTATATAAAGTGACATACAGTACTCCTAATTGATAAATATATATCTATTATACATTAAGCGCAAACAACTGTCAAGATTAAACGGATGTAAAAACCGCGGGAGGCTGTCCCGCGGAATGGTAAATGATGTTATTTGCTGCCCGTCGAGCCGAACCCGCCCGCGCCGCGCACGGTTTGTGAAAGTTCGTCCACTTCTTCAAACTGCGCCGTTATATAGGGCGTTATTACAAGCTGTGCAATTCTTTCGGCAGGTGATACAGTTTGAGGAATTTCCGAGTGGTTGTGAAGGGCAACCTTAACTTCGCCGCGGTAGTCGCAGTCCACAACGCCCACTTTATTTGCAGGCGCAAGCCCCTTTTTAGTGGCAAGTCCGCTCCTTGCATATATAAGCCCCGCATAGCCTACCGGAAGTTCGATCGCGATACCCGTCGGTATTAAAACTGTGGCGTGTGGCTTTATTTCAAGCTCGCCGTCAAGACAGGCGTACAAATCCGCCCCCGCCGAATACTCGCTGCCGTATGTGGGGATAACGGCTTTTTCACTTAATTTTTTAATGTTGACTTGCATAATGTTTTCTCTCTTATATAATTGTTTTTTCGTCCCAAAGCACTACGTCGTCTTTCTCTAATGAAGGCTGAACCAAAATTATGCGCTGGTTGGAAGAACCGCGGAAGAGTAAATTCAGGTCCTTTAACTCCTCGACAAACCTTCCGTCAACCAAAACGTCAAGACACTTTAAAATGCGCATAACCGTGTCTATATTGCCCTTTTTGCCCGTTAAAAGGTCGGCCTCGTAATCGTAGCCCGTAAAGCACCAAAATGACTTTTGAGGAAACTGCTCTCTCAATCTCTCCAAAAAAGGAGCAATAACTTCGGCGTTTTCGGGCTCGAAGGGGTCGCCGCCAAGCAATGTAAACCCCTTTATGTAATCGGGAATCATCGCCTTGATTATTTTATTTTCAATATCGCGTGTAAAAGGTTCGCCGTAGGCAAAGTCCCACGTTTCTGGGTTGAAACAGTTTTTACAGTGGTTACGGCAGCCGCTTACGTACAGCGAAACCCTGACGCCGGGGCCGTTGGAAATATCGTACCACTTTATTGTTGCATAGTTCACTAAAAAACTCCTTAAAATACGCCCCGCCGTATGGCAGGGCGTAAATGTAAATAACGAAATTTTATTATAAGTGCAATACCCTTGCTTTAATTTCTTTTGTCTTGCCCACGTTCCAGAAATTCTCGCCGAGGTATCCGCAGGTACGGCGGGTAACGTTCATCTTGCGCTGATCCTTGTTATGGCAAACGGGGCACTCCCACTCGTTGTCGTCGTTTATAATTATCTCGCCGTCAAAGCCGCACACGTGGCAGTAGTCACTCTTGGTGTTGAATTCAGCATACTGGATATTGTCGTAAATGAATTTGACGACGTCCTCGAGCGCCGTAAGGTTGTGGCGCATATTGGGAATTTCCACGTACGAAATAGCGCCGCCCGAAGAAATTTTCTGGAACTGGCTTTCAAACGTGAACTTGGAGAACGCGTCTATATTTTCGCGTACGTCCACGTGATAGCTGTTGGTATAGTAACCCTTGTCCGTTACGTCGGGGATATCGCCGAACCTCTCCTTGTCTATTCTCGCAAAGCGGTAACAAAGAGATTCCGCGGGGGTGCCGTACAGCGCAAAACCGATATTGGTTTCCTTCTTCCACTTTTCGCAGTGAGCGCGGAGAGACTGCATAACTTTGACGGCAAATTCCGTTCCCTTGGGGTCGGTATGCGATACGCCCTTTACAAGCTTTGTGACCTCGTAAAGTCCGATATAGCCGAGGGATATTGAAGAATATCCGCCGAATAAATACTTGTCTATGGTTTCACCGGGCTGAAGTCTTGCTATCGCACCGTACTGCCAGTGAACGGGCGAAACGTCGCTTGTAACGCCCAGAAGCGCGTTATGACGGCACATTATAGCCTCGAAACAAAGCTGAAGTCTTTCTTCCAAAAGCTCCCAGAACTTTTTCTCATCGCCCTTTGCAAGTATGCCTATCTGGGGAAGGTTTATTGAAACGACACCCTGATTAAATCTGCCTTCAAACTTGTAATTGCCCTCTTCGTCTTTCCAGGGGGAAAGGAAGGAACGGCAGCCCATGGGCGAGAACACATTGCCTTCGTAATGTTCGCGCATCTTCTTTGCCGAAATGTAGTCGGGGTAGAGGCGCTTTGACGAACACTTTACCGCAAGCTTTGTAAGATAGTCGTACTTACCGCCTTTTAAGCAGTTGTTTTCGTCCAAAACGTAAATAAGTTTGGGGAACGCAGGCGTAACGTAAACGCCCTTTTCGTTCTTTATTCCCTCATAGCGCTGTTTTAAGATTTCTTCTATAATCTTAGCGTTCTCTTCTATGTACTCGTCCTTTTCGTCGAGATACAGGAAAAGCGTTACGAAGGGCGACTGACCGTTTGTAGTCATTAAAGTATTAATCTGATACTGTATAGTCTGAACGCCCGCTTTTAAAGATTCCTGCACGCGGAGGTCTACAAATCTCGCCTTTGTCGCCGCGTCTATGGTTTCGCCGAACTGTTCGTCGCACTGTTTTGTATATTTTTCCTTGGTGCGCCTTAAATACTTGCCGAGGTGGGCTATATTTACCGACTGACCGCCGTACTGCGAAGATGCGACGGACGCAATAATCTGCGTGGTGATGGTGCAGGCCGTCTGGAAGGACTTGGGGCTTTCAATCATTTTACCGTTCATGACGGTGCCGTTTTCAAGCATGTCCTTAATATTAATAAGACAGCAGTTGAAAATGGGCTGTAAGAAATAGTCCGCGTCGTGGAAATGCAATACACCCTCGTCGTGCGCTTTTGCTATGTATTCGGGTAAAAGTATACGGCGGGTTAAATCTTTGGAAACTTCGCCCGCAATGAGATCGCGCTGGGTTGCGGCGGTGCGCGCGTTCTTGTTGGAGTTCTCCTCCATTACATCTTTATTTGAGTTTTTGATAAGCGAAAGTATGCTCTCGTCCGTGGTGTTCGCCTTACGGATAAGTGCGCGCTCGTAGCGGTAGAGTATGTAGGACTTCATAAGCTGGAACTTCTGAATTTCCATCAGCTTTTCCTCTACCATATCCTGAATGTCCTCGACTAAGACGCGCCTTCTATGGCGTGAGGCGATGTCGTCGGCAATCGCGGTAATCTGCGCGTCTGTGGCACGGTCCTCGAAGTCAACCGCCTCGTTTGCCCTGGCAATTGCCTTAACAATCTTCTTTTTATCAAAATCGACCGTCGAGCCGTCACGCTTAATAACTTTCATCTCTAACTCCAGAATGTGTAAATAATAAAACCTTCGGAAATTCGTTCCGAACGGTAGTGAAATCAAGTATAGTACAACCCACCCTCAAAGTCAAGTCCAGGGACACAATATCTTGTATGTTTTTTTTGAACATTCACACTACATATTGTGTGTTAAATATGTTAACATAAAAATCGATAAATCGGGTTAATTTGAAAAATTTTTGTACAAAGCTACAAAATACGGCAAATCCAGCGTGTAAATTTCGACAAATAACTTAAATCGAGTTTCCATTCGGGCACAAGATTTCTGCGCCTGTGCTCTTCGTTGGCTTTGCCGAGCGCTTTTCGGTACTCTGCGTAAGATACGCCGTTAACCTTCATAAAATGGGCGCACGCACGCTCTTCACCGCCCGTAAGCTGCGTTCTGCCTATATGAATAACCTCGTGACAGCTTTTGCATATTGCAACGACGTCCGCAAGTTTCTGTACGCAATTGGTTTCGTCGTACTCCCATTTCTCGTGCGCCTCAAGCCGTTTAGATGGCGCACCGCAAATCATACACTTTCCGTCCGCGCGCAAATAAGCCTCGCGGCGGACGACGTCCCACTGCGCGGGCGAAAGTATACTTCTTAAATTACTGTACCAGCAACTGTCGGGTACAAGCTCGAAACTAAGTTTCATTTAATTATGAACTCCATAACCACAGGATTGTGGTCGCTGTACGCAAATTCGTTTGCAACTGTATTAACGCTCAGCATTTCTATATTATCTGAAATAACAAAACCGTCTATCGTCGTCGTAAAGTTTACGCCTTTTTCATAGGGAATGTCCGCGCCGCGGCAAGTAGCGACGTCCTTATCGGCGCATATGGAAAAACCGCCCGCAAGCTCGCTTTTGCGCAACACAGAATTTTTGACCCAGTCCGGAACTTTCTGTTTGCTTTCAAAATGTGTAAAAGCCTCTTCATTGCTACTAAAAGAATCGGCGATGAGACAGTGGTTGAAGTCGCCGCCCGCTATTACGTAATTGCCCTTTGCGTACTCTTCGGCAAGCACGGTGTTGAGCATTTCGAGTTGGCGGGCGCGGACCGTACCGCCCTCGTCGTAAGCGGACATATGCAGATTAATCATAACAAGCTGTTTGTCCGTTCCCTCTACAGGCAGGTAATGCACGGCAAAGCACCTGTCCAAATCGAAAAGCTTGTCTATAAAATTGTCCGTAAGCGGGAAGGAGCGGCGAACGGCGCTTTCCACCTTATATTTGGAAAGTGTGACTATACCAGCCTTAGTTGTTCCCATAGGGTCGTTGAAAGGATACAAAAGCCAAGCTGTATGGAAGTTTTCGGCATACGTAGAAACGTAACCGCCGAACGCCGAATATAGGCTTTCCTTCATATTTATATTGTAACTTCTGTCGGCTTTTTCATCCACTTCCTGAAAGAAATAGAAGTCCGCGTCCCCCTGCTTTGACAGGGCAATCTGTCCGTCGACGTTCTTCTGAACGTCATTTTTATTCATACCCTTGGCGTAAATACCGACAACCTCTGTTCCGTCGTCCATTACGCCCGTATCCAGAAAGAAAGAATATTCGGGCGAGTACGAACCGAAACCCAAATTGTAAGTCATAACCGACAGATTTTCACCGCGCTTAACCGTAGCCCCTCCGTCCGGAACTTCAAGCGAAAAATTGTCGTCTATCCTGTAATACTGTAATGCAACGTATCCGACGTAACCGCCAACGATAAGCATGGCCGCCCCTATTATACAGGCAAGCGTTATAGCCGTAATTATAATTATTTTCTTTTTCATTTGCTCCTCCGCCCGTATATTATAACCCGCCTTAAAAAAATTTTCAAGGAAAATATTGACAAATACGAAAACTGGTACTATAATACGGTTGATATCAAAATGATATCACACAGGAGGATCAAAAAAAATGAACAATATCCAGGAAAAGCAAATGAAAGGCTTAAACGGCTGGGGAATGTTAGCCGCGGTAATTATCGGCGGAATTGCGGGGCTTGTAATGATAATTATAGGCTTTGCTTGCGTCGGGGGAGAAGATATTCCCGAACATCCCGAGTTTTTCGCGCTTGCCGCAGCCGGCGCAATAGTATTTATCGTATCGTTAGTGTGCTCAGCCGGTTTTAAAGTGCTTGCACCCAACGAGGCTTTGGTGTTTACTCTTTTCGGTAAATACCACGGCACTCTCAAAAAGGAAGGCTTTTACTTTGTAAACCCCTTCTGTTCTTCGCAAAACCCCGCGTCCGCATTTTTGCGCGCAGGCAAAAAAGTGAGCCTTAAAGCAATGACTTTAAACAACGACAAGCAGAAAGTCAACGACGAAGAGGGCAACCCCATTGAAATAAGCGTCGTTGTCATATGGCGCATACAGGACACGGCAAAGGCGGTGTTCTCGGTTGAAAACTATATGACTTTCATTTCCACGCAGTGCGACTCCGCCATAAGACAGGTGGCAAGACAGTACCCTTACGACGTTTCCGAAAACGGTGACGAAAAATCGCTGCGCGGCTCCTCGCAGGAAATCGCGGACGTTTTAAAGGGCGAACTTCAGACGCGCGTCGAAATGGCGGGTATTGAGATTTTAGACGCAAGAATAAACAACCTGGCATACGCGCCCGAAATCGCGGCGGCAATGCTGCAGCGTCAGCAGGCGGCGGCTATAATTGCGGCAAGACAGAAAATTGTCGACGGTGCTGTTTCAATGGTGGATATGGCGCTTAAAAAGCTTTCGGACAACAACATAGTCGAGCTTGACGACGAAAGAAAGGCCGCAATGGTTTCCAACCTTTTGGTAGTGCTTTGCGGCAACCGCGACGCGCAGCCCGTAGTCAACAGTGGTTCAATATATTAAAGTATTCACGAAATTTCCGACGTTCGATGATGTCGGTAATTTCCGTGATTTGAGGACTTCTCGCCCTCTGTCCGCGATAATTAAGGGCACACGATTATATAATCGCGGACATTCACCCCGCCGAGGCGCAATTGTGCGCAAATTGGGGCGCACTGCGCAAAAGCGTGGTTTTGCTTGTGCCGTTAATTTATTTGAAAAAGACAACTTTTTTACGGAGAGTTTATTATGACAAGATGTCCTAAGTGCGAGAGCAGTGAAACGCTTAACGTAAAATTCGTAGGTCATTCGGGCATAGTCGCTTATCCCGAAGTTCAGCGCAATAAACTGTTTCCCAAATGCAGCGGAATACACGCGCGTGCGTGCGCAAAGTGCGGGCATATATTCGACTTTACGCTCGACAAGCCCGAAAACTTCACACCTTTCGTTACATTAGACTAACAGAGGCTATAAATGTACGAATTTTTAAAACTCATATTGACCGGCACGCGCGACCAACGTTTAAAGAGGTTTAACTTTATTTTTGTGGCGCTTGCAACACTCGAAGTGATTTTTGCCGTATCGCTGTTATTCGCAGCTAAATCAGTTTATATTGCGGTTCCTGCGGTAATGAGCGGGCTGCTTGTAATTACGGGAATTATAAACACCGTTCTCGCGTTTATACGTTCAGGGTTTATAGACAGCCTCATTTCCGAACAGCTTGCATCCGACGGACTTGCAAACGACGAATTGACTTCCGCCCGCAAAAGCCTTGCCGAAAAGTATTTAACTATATTCGGAAAGCAAAAAGGTATTTATTTTGCAATACTAAATTTCCCCGTATTGATTTACATACTTTCGGCGTTATTTTCGATTCTCACCGCTGTCGGCAACGACTCGCTTTCACCCGCTGTGCCTATACTCTTTGCTATTGGCACAGTTACGGCAATTGTTCTTGCAGTTATTTCGGCATCACTCGATACCAAACACAGAACAACGCTTTACGAACAAGCCGACGGGGAAATCAAAACTATTAAAAGATGTGCGGGCATGGACGAAAGCAAAATTGAAAAACAGTCGTATTCGGCTCGCAACACCGCCACCCGCTCGCAGGAGCTGTTTTTGTGCGACCCCGCTGACAGACAAGCGCTGAGAAAGGTTTCAAAGGTTGCGGGCTGGTTCGGCACTGCGCTTATGATTGTCTTTATCGTAATAACCAACTTGCTTGAGTATCTTGAGGAAAACGCCGAAAATACCTATATATTAATAGGCGCGGGCTGCTTTTTCGGAATATTATTCGTTGCATGGATATGTTCGGTGATCTGGGTGGAAACACGCAGGCGCGCAATTTATAAACGCAACGAAACAAAGCTTACTGACAGCGAAGTCGACAGTATGCGCCGTTATCTGCAAAATGAATTTGTTAAACTTCAGAAAAGGGGCAATCTGTTCTTTTCGCTGTTCTGCGGAATTTCCACCCTTATAGGTTTTATCCTCGGTTTAGTTGGCTTGCTGAAATTCCCCGAAGCTTCACTTTCGGAAACCATAATCGGCTGTACGGTGTTCTGGTTTATAGCCTCCGCCCTTATTGCGTTAATTATATGGGTAATAGTATATTGCGTTTACCGCAAAAAGGTTAAGCCCGTGGAACTGCAACTCAGCAATATGAAAGGACTTTAATTTATGGAAAAACCGACAAAACCGCAAGACCTTTACATAGGTAGAAACCGTTTACTTACTGCAATTGCAACTTTTGTATGGCTCGCTTCCGGCGTGACGCTTGCAGTCGTAACCCCTTTGGCAATGGTCAAATACCCGCCCGAGAGTGAACAGACAAAGACGCTGCTTATTATAGCTTTAAGCTTATGGGGCGCAGTATGTCTTTTATACGGAATACTTAACCTCAGAAATCTGTTCTTCCACTATATTCTAACAGCCGACGAAAAAGGAATTTACAACTATTCGGGCCTCTTTCACTACGGCTTTATATCCTGGGAAGATGTAGAAGGCTTTTCAAAAGAGGCGACTGTATTGGACGTAATGGACGGCGACCCGCCCTGTCTCAGAATTTTTGTGAAGGACTTTAAAAAGTATAAAAGCGGGATATCGCTTTACAGAAAGATGATGCTCTTATTCGGCGGCTGCAATATAAAAATTTATACATTGTGTTCGCAGATAAAAAGAAAGGAACTTTACAGGCTTTTAAACAATATGCTTTCCTACTACAACGCACCCGAACAGACGGTAGATATTAATGAATGATAAAAAAAGTAACGGAAAGAAACAAATACCCCTCCGTATTTCGGACGAGCTTTATACCGATCTTGAACGCTGGGCGGACGACGAGTTCCGCTCGGTCAACGGGCAGATAGAGTATCTTTTGACGCAATGCGTAAAATATCGCAAAAAGGGCGCAAAGGGCTTGACGGAAGAGGATAAAAAGGGTTAAAATATCCGTATGGCTAACTTACAAGGCGATATTAAAAACTGGAAAAAAGGCGAGCTATGCGGAACGGTTGCGACCGTATTCTGCGGAATAGTGGTTGCATTTTTTGCCGCGGCGTTCACCTCCGCAAGCGTTCTGAATCTCGAAACGCTGAGGCTTGTTACGCTCATTCTTTCTCCCGTACTTTTGGTTATAGGAATTGCCCTTTCGGCGTTCTGCAACATAAAGTTCGGCGGAGCGAACGAACGTGCTATAAAAAAATATATTTTAGACGTATGCGTTGAAAACGCGGCGTTAATGCATCCCGAAAGAAAATCGTTATCCTTTTATATTTCGATTGAAGGAACGGACATTATCATATCCGTAAACGATTATAAGGGGAAAATTATTTTTGATTTTTCGGAGTTTAAAAAGCTGTCGTTTGCGCGCAAAGCGTTTATACTCGGCGAAATCGAGTCGCGGCTTGTAGTTACATTTTGCAGACTTTACGAGCGCGGAGCAGGTTACACCGACGTCGGCTTTGCCGAACGCGAGGGCACCCGCCGTAAAACGGTAAAGAAAATCTTTATAATAAAAGACGGCGCTCCCGATAAAAAAGCATTTAAAACATATTTAAAGAATAAATAAAGAAAGCCCGCGCAATATGCGCGGGCTTTCTTTATTTCTGCATTCAGAACTATAAATTGAAATTTATCTTTCTTTAACCTATGGTACACAGTTTACCTTGCAGAACATATCCTATTTTATTGTAACAAGCATTCGACGCCGTGTAATCGGCATCAGTATAAAGCATAGGGACGTATCCTGCATCCATTACAATTTTAGTAACTTGATAAACGAGATTTTCGGCATAGTGCTTTCTGCGAAATTCGGGACGTGTAAATACAAGACTTATGCTTGCCGTATTTCCATTTGGTGTAAAATAACAGCTTGCAACGTTATTTCCCCGGCTATCCTTCCAGAAAAATGTATTTCCCGAATTGATACGCGCCTCTGCCTGCAAACGATAGTTATTCAAATCGGTTTGATCCATTTTCAGTTCTTTATGAAACAAATCCAAGAAACTCGCTAATTCGTCAACATCTTCACTGCAACAACGTTGAATTGAGCCGTCGGCAATCACGGTAGGCGCTATAAGCTTGCGGCAATCATACGCATACATATTTGTAAAGATAGAAAGCCGCTTATTGTCGGCGGCGGCTCTCTTTATGAAATAATGCGCCAAATCATACTTGAGGTTAAAGCGGTGTTCCCCATCTAATAAAGAATATCTTTCCGCAAGTTGATAAGCCCGCTCCATGTCGTCTTCATTGGCTCCGTCCTCAGTCCATATCCAAACAGGAAACGGACGGCATGAAAAACAAACAATCAGCCGTTCATGATCTGTCAATAAAAGCTCGCATTTTCCGCCCATAATACGACAAAGCACGAAAAACGTATATTTGTTATTCTCTAATATCTTATAATCTCTTTCGTCTACAAAGTCATCCATAGCGCTCTCCGCTAAATTACTGTTTATTACAGGTTTTACCTTTTACGCCTGTGCTTTTTTTACGGCCTTTTCCCAACCGTCCAAAAGACTTTGACGCGTACATTCGTCCATTGACGGAGTAAATACCTTTACACCCGAAATATTGTCTTTAAGCTTATCAATGCTTTCCCAGTACCCAGAGCATAGCCCCGCAAGATAAGCGGCACCCAAAGCCGTGGTTTCAACCGCGTCAGGACGGACAGTCGCGCAGTTTAATATATCGGCTTGAAACTGCATTAAAAAGTCGTTCGCGCTCGCTCCGCCGTCAACGGCAAGGCGGGTTATTTTTATGCCCGAATCCCTCTCCATAGCCCCTACGATATCGCTGACGCGGTAAGCAACGCTTTCGAGCGCGGCGCGCACTATGTGTTCGCGCGTGGTTCCGCGGGTAATTCCCGTAATAGTTCCGCGGGCGTTCGCGTCCCAGTACGGCGCACCCAGCCCAGTGAACGCAGGCACAATGTACACCCCGCCGTTATCCTTAACCTTTGACGCAAGCTCCTCGCTTTCACTTGAGGACGAAATTAATTTAATACCGTCGCGCAGCCATTGCACGACCGCGCCGCCCACAAATACCGAGCCTTCCAGAACGTAAGGCGGCTTGTCCGTAAGCGTTGCGCCCAACGTGGTTACAAGTCCGTTGTTGCTCTTTATCGCCTTACCGCCCGTATTCATTAAAAGGAAACAGCCCGTTCCGTAAGTGTTTTTAAGTTCTCCCGCCTCGGTGCACAATTGCCCGAACAGCGCAGACTGCTGGTCGCCCACAGCCCCGCATATGGGCACTTCTCCGCCGAATATTGCCTTATCTGTATATCCGAACATATTTCCGCTCGGCTTTACTTCGGGCAGCATACTGCGGGGTACGGAAAATAATTTTAAAAGTTCCTCGTCCCATTCAAGGGTATGTATATTGAACAGCATGGTTCTTGCAGCGTTGGTGTAGTCGGTTGCAAAAATCTTGCCTTTGGACAACTGCCACATAATGTAAGTATCCACCGTGCCGAACAGCAGCTCGCCCTTCTCGGCTAAATTGCGCGCACCTTTAATATTGTCGAGTATCCATTTTATCTTGGTTGCCGAAAAGTAAGCGTCGGGTATAAGCCCCGTCTTTTCGTAAATGAGTGCGGAATATGTGCCTTTCAACTGTTCGCACAGCTCGGCTGTACGCCTGCACTGCCACACTATTGCGTTGCAAACGGGCTTGCCCGTCTTTTTATCCCATACAAGGGTGGTTTCACGCTGATTGGTTATTCCTATCGCGCACAAATCCCCCGCGGATATGTCCGCGCGAACAAGCGCTTCGGCTACCACAGCCATCACAGACCCCATAATATCCTGCGGTGAATGTTCCACCCACCCGGGTTTGGGGTAAATCTGCTTGAACTCTTGCTGAGCCATTGCAACGGCGCGGGCGTTTTTATCAAATATAACCGCGCGCGAACTTGTCGTTCCCTGATCAATTGATAAAATATACTTTTCCATAGGGCTATTATATCATACGGCCAATTAAATTTCAAGCCATTTAATACAACCGTTAAGAAAAGCCCGCGCGGTATGCGCGGGCTTTTCATTCTTCGTCCTCTTCAATAAACTGTTTATGAAATTTTGCAATTTCGTCTGTGTCAAGCGAAACTTTCTGGTACAGTCCCGTACACTCGTTTGCGCTTGCACAATCTTCAAGAAGTTCTTTTATAAGTTTTTTAGGTCTTCGTTTTGCCATACCCTAAGTATGCGCCAAAACCGCCTTTTTATTCGTAGCCCTTTAAATTGTAGTAATCTTTAAGGTAAGGCTTGGTTGCGCCCACCATCTCCTTGAACAAGGCGTGCGCCTTATCGACAGGAAGTCCCGCCATAAGCGGCTGATTTATGAACGACGCGAAAATTTCGTCCATATTCCTTTCCTTGATACCGTGATAGCAGGTTTCTATATTCATTGCGTTTTGGTAAACGAGGTTACGCACTGCAAGCGGGAGCGGGTTGGCAACAACGGGTTTAACGCTGTCGTCGTCAAACACGCAGTTCGTTTCAACCACTACACCGAGGGGCATATCGGGCATCTGTCCGCGGTTGGGAATATTGACGTTGGAAACGACTTTCCCTTTGCCTAAAAGAGCCTGCATTAAAACGGTAGCCTCTTCGTCCGAACGCTCGACTTCGACGGGCTTTTGTCCGCTCGCCAGCATATCGGACTCCTTAATTCTTTCAGCCTGCTGTTTCTTTCTGTAATCTACGGTGGTTAAACCGAACAGCCACTTTTCCGCAGTCTTAGGGTCTTTGAGGTAACGGCTGTTATCCAGAAATTCGACAAGGTGCCTGTCGCCCGCCGCGGCAAGCGCGCCGTAACGGCGGAATAAATCCATTTTGACTTTATTGCCGTAGCGGAAGGGGTCGCCGTGGAAATCATGTGCGCCGCCGTTAACGCTTTCGCTGTAGCCCTTTTCAAAGTGCTTTTCCATAAACGAAGGCAGAAGTTCAAGTAAATCCGTACCCTTATACCTTGCCTGCGTTATCCAGGTGAAGTGGTTGATACCGCTCGCATCAATGCTTATCTCGTGGCGATCGGGACGGGGAATGCCCAGCTCCTCGTGCGCGACGCAGCTTAAAAATTCCTGCGCGTGGAAAACTTCGTGGCAGCAGCCGAACGCCTTGACCTGCGGGAACACGTCATACAGCGTCTTCGTGCATATCGTCATTGGATTGGTAAAGTTAATTATCCACGCCTTGGGGCAAACCTCGGCAATGGCGCGTGCAAACCCTTCGTAAATGGGTACGGTACGCATTGCGCGGAGTACGCCGCCGGGACCTACCGTATCGCCTACAGACTGATATATGCCGTACTTTTCGGGGAAGTGAACGTCGGCGTGCATCTCCTCGAAGGTTGCGGGCAATATGGAGCAGGCAACGAAATCTGCGCCCTTAAGCGCATCCTCTAACTTGTCATACACAACGTAGTTCCACTTGGAAACCGTGCGGCTGTCTGCGTTAATGCGTTCGCCTATCTTCTTATTACGCTCGGCGGCGGGTTTGTCTATGTCGTAGAGTGCAATCTCTCCGCACATACCGGGGGTTACGGCAAGGTCGTTCATAAATACCCTTGCCCACATCTTTGAACCTCCGCCGATGTAAGCTAATTTAATGTTTTTCATTTTACACCTCTGATAAAAGCTTTTAATGCATTTTATCACAAAGATGTTTTAAGGTCAACATATGCAATCAAAAATTTCGCAAAAAGCGTCCTTTAAATGCTGCACGTAAAACTCTTTGACGGAATCGTCAATTAAATTGTTCAGATCGGATAACCGCGCATCGTCCGACTTTTCGTTGGGCATATGTACGAATTTGTATTTAGGTTTATCAGGCAGGGCAGCTGCAAACTGACTTAAAAGATTTTGAGTAAACTTTGAATACTCTTCTTTCTCCTCGCCTACCTTTCTGTAACCGTTAATTACAAGGTTGCCGAGGTATACGCACTGCACTAACTGTTTGTAATTTTCTTCCTTAATTTCAATTTTCATTCCGTGTTTCTCCTGTATATACTATATATTAACTTATACATAGATTATATCATATATACGACAAGAAAGCCGATTTTTCGCACGGACTTATTTTAACGAAATATGGGAAGTTTTAGCTTATTATGTCGAAAAATTTTAAAGAGTTTTTAACCATTTTCTTTAAGCTTTCAAACCCGCAAGTTAGAACTGAAATAAAAACAAAAGTTAAAATTTGCGGATATATCCAACTATACAAGTTTCTTAAGTAATTTTATGCATGTATGTCTGAAGAAAAACAACCTGTCCACACTTGACTATTTTTTGCAGCTAACAAACATTGTCAACGGCTCTCCCGACTATTTGCTATGGCGAAACCGATTACCGTAATTAAAAGAGAGATTTCAGTTGAAATCTCTCTTTTTTATGTTAGCAATGATTAATTACAACTACATAAATTTAAACACAGGCTAAGAAAATACCTACGATAACTATTATAACATATAGTGCCGCAAATAAAATTGCTACAAACCTTTCTTTTTTGCTAAAAGATTTATACTTCTTTTTCCCAACTTTCTGTGTCATTACCGACCATTCAGTTTCATACAAGTTAACAGCAAGATGATGTTCGATAAACTCTATAATTTTCATTTTGCTTGCATTTAAATCAGCATAAGAATTTAAAATAGAAATCCAGGAAAAACACACTATTAAACCAACTAATGAAGTAAAAACCGATATTATCAAACTGACCTTTACTAAACCAAACAATATGGGCAAATCATTTATTGCGCACATAATTGATATTATCGCGCCTAAAATAACAGAGTTTAACGTAACATAAAAGCTATTAACCGATTGCTTTCTTTTCACCAGCTCTTCCGACGTTTCAACGAACATTTTATATTGGTCGAAAAGTGTTTTATCATCTGTAAAATTTTTTGCAGGAAGATATTTCATTATATCAGTTACATCTCTCGTAATGTGAGAATCAATATTTTTACTGTTAATTTCCGTAACAAATGATTTCCCTTTTCGGAATATTATTTCACCATCAACATCCCCCGGCTCGACATTTTGATTTACAATAAACGGTTCCAAAGACTTATTCAATAAATAGCTATCGTTTAATTTATAAATGTATATAGGCTTTTTTTCCTTAATAGCTATTGCTATTTCCTTATCAATGTTTTCACTTTTATATGACTCTTTCCCTACGACATATATAACTTTTTCGGATTGTCTGATTTTAGCCGTAGCATCATCTATCCAATTCGATTGACTGCCGTTTAATACAATAAAATTTGCGCCCTCATACATCTTTGTCCATTCGTTTACAAGATTCTCAACTTGTTCTTTCCAGTCTATTCCTGAATGTATTACAAAGTATTTCAATTGTCCTCTCCTGTTTATATAATTTTATTTAAATACTATAACCCACCACGTTCTTACGTAGTCGGGCTATTATATTAAAAAACGACTATTTTTCAATTTTAAGCGCGCTTAAAATAAGTTTATAATTTTCGGAATTTTTTATATCTTCGATTGTTGCGGAAGTCGCGCCCTTGTCTTCAACAGAAGTAAAACTTCCGTCTTCCGATATTGTCTTGCCGAACGCGGTTAAGCCGTTACCCGAATAATAGTTGCCCTCGAAATTATGAAATTCCATTTCTGTCATACCAGAAATAGCGATATAAGAATTATTTTCGTATATATTCGCGCCGCAAACGCCGACAATATTTCCGCAATAGGAATTTTCAGTTTCAAACCCGCCGGTAAAATAACTGTTGGTAACCGAGCCGCCGTATACACTGTTGAATCGCCTCTCGGGCAAATAACCTGCGATACCTCCGACATATGCGGGAGTCTCGCCCGTTGCGGTTACTTTAATTTTGCTTTGGCTTATACAGTAGTCGACCTCACCGAAATATATGTAGTAGTAACTTACAATTTCGCTGAAACCCAATATTCCGCCCGCGTAGACATCTTTCGCCGTGACCGTAATATCACCGCTTGACAGACAGTTTGAAATAATCACACGCGTATGTGCGGAAATCCCCCCGACGTACGCAGTGCCGCTGCCCGCCGCAGAAATACCGCCCTCGTTCACGCACTTGTCTATATTCGCGTAAGCTATCGTGCAAATTCCGCCGGCATATGTTCCACAGTCATTGCCAGCCTCCGCCGTGACGTCGCCGCTGTTTTTACAGCCGTCGACGCCGCCGCTCGTGGACAGACATACGCCCGCCGCATAAACGTTCCTGTACTCTGCCTTACACTCAACCTTTCCAGAATTTGTGCAGTTTTTAATATACGGGCTCGTTGACGAACCCCTGCTTAAATAAGCTATTCCCGCCGCCGAAACGGTAGGCTCGAAATCCTCCTGCACCTCGAACTGTCCGCAGTCCGAAACGGCGCGGATATTTCCTCTGTTTTCACAGTTTTCAACGGCGTACGTGTTGCTTATAACTATTCCGCCGATAATAGGGTTCCAACCGCTGTCGGAAGACTTCTGATAAAGGTTTGCCTCGTTCACGTTGTCTTCAAGCATACCGTTGTTGACTGCGCACACGCCCGCCATATCAAAAGTATCTCCGCTAATTTCACCTGTTACGGTGCAGTCCTGTAAATATCCGTTGTTGACGCCCGCGATACCGCCGAACGAGGCGTTCGCGCTTGCCTCTCCGACAAGTTCAAACTGCGCAAAATTGACCGTACAGTTTTTTATAGTTCCGCCGTTAGTGTTATACTTATAATTGTTACTTTGAACTATTCCGCCGAAATTAAGCTCGCCGGCGGTTTCCGACGAAGAAGAAAGCGCGCTTAGCTTTCCGCTTATGTTCACGGTAACGCCGTCAAGCGTACCGTAGTTGGTTACCGCGACCAGCGCATTCTGTTCCGTTGTCGTGACATCCGCGCTTACGTTTACCGTAACGTTTTTAATAGTCGCATTTTCGGAGACGGTAGTAAATACCGCGTCCCCCGAACTTTCTATTGTCAGATCTGATATATGGCCGCTAAGCGCGCCGAGCGTTGCTCCCTTGCCTAAAGTCAGCTTGTGCCCTTCGCCCGTAATTTTGCAGTTGACTTTTTCAACTTGATAATTTTCGGGCAGGACTATGTCGCGTTTAATGATATATTCCTTGGCTGCGCCAAAGTCTATCTGGCTAAGTTTTTTAACCTCGCCCTCGACTGGTTTGGGTATAAGCGCAACCGTGGTAACAGGCGCGCCGACGGCAACGCAGACAGCTAAAACCGAGCTGAGACATACGGTTGCTATTTTCTTCTTTTCGCGGTAGCTCAAAGGTCTTTTATCTAAAATGATGTCGTCGCCCTCAAATTTGACATTCAGCGAATACTTTATCCAATAAATCGATTTAAGCCGTCTTTTAACGTCCGCAGAGGGTTTCGTTAAGGGATATATGCCCTTCAATTGCTTTATTCTGTCCAAAATCAAAAGCATTTCAAGGGGGGATACCACCTCGTTAAGATACAGTCTTAAGCATTTGCCCGCCTTAGCCGAGAAGGTATTTGAAACTTCCACAGGCTCGCGCAATACTTCAAAATTTGTATTCTTTAAAAAGCTTTGCCCGTATTCGGAAATCAGTCTGCGCGATTTATACAGATACATAAGCGACAACACGGGAAATCTGCCCAGACGGCAGGCACCGCACCGGGCTTTTTGCATTAAAGCTGCAAACGCTTTTATATCGTCTTTTTTTATAGCCTGAAACAAGCTTTCTTCAATTGGTTGCGCCATATCCCTTAAGCAATTTTATTTTTTCTTAATTTTTACCTTTCTGTCAGCCGCCCATTTATCGAACGCGTCGAATAGATATTCCTCGTTGACCGAACTGCCTTCGACTAACTTTTTCAAAAGCGCGGAGGTGTTGGAAAACTCTGAAATAAGCGTAGCAATATCCTTGCCCTGCTGGACGACCGCCGCCGACAACTGCTCGTTTTCCTTGCGGATAGTTTCTATTTTGTCCGCGTTTTCTTTGAGAACGGAGGCAATGTCCTTATTGATAAACGCGCTTATTTTTTCAACGTTGGTGTTGTAGCCGTCAAGCGACTTCTGCAATTCCTTGAGGTTGTAAGACGAGCGTTTTTCGGCTATCAGCGTATCGATTCGCGCAAGCTGGTTTTGGGCCGTTCTCTCTATTTCACTGAGCGAATCAATCCTTTCCACGACCTCGGAAAAGCGCGAGGACATATCCTTCACCGCCTGCGCGTACTTCGTTCCCGAGGCGGCGTATTCTTCAATTCTTCTGCCAAGCTCCTGCCCGCTCTTTGCCTGCGCGTTGATTGTCGCGTGAACCTTTTCAAGCTGGGTTGCGGCGTTGCCGGAAAAACTTTTCGTCAGGTTTTCAAGGTCGCTTTTAATCTCCTCATACGTCTTGCTTACATTGTGTAAACTTTCCTGCAAGGGCGCAATCAGATTGCGGTATGCTATAAAGCTGTCTATAAGTTCTTTTATCGAATTTTCGCTCATTGTCTTTTCCTCTTCATTTTAGCGTTTGCTAATTTTAAGTTCGCCGCTATTTCGCTGCAATCTTTATCGAGTGTTTCAAGTATCAATTTCTTCGCCACGTCGTTATCCTCAACCAAGGGATAGAACCGTACGATTTCGGGGTCGAGCACGCCGCCGCCCTTAAGGCATGCGTCCATAAGGGGAAACAGTTTCTCATCGCCCGAGCGGATGAACATTTCGCGCGCCTCAGCGTCCATACCCTGCCGCCAGTACTCTATACCCGCGTCGCGGATTTTTCCGTAGCGCAAGTACTTTTCATGGACTGATATGTACGCAAGCTGCTTTGCGCGGAGTTCGTCGGAAGATAATCTGTCTGCGGTGCTTTTCGCATTTTCGTACTGTTCAAGCGAACAGAACTTTTCAATTCGCTCGATGAACTCGTCGTCGTCAATCTCTATTCTGCCCGCTATATCCTTTAAAAGACTGAGCGCGCCGTCTTTATTGCGCCGCTCGAAACACTCGTTAAACAGCGGGTTGAACGTTTCGGGATAGTCGGACTCGACAACGAACAGATACTGTTTTGCACGCGAAATTCCAACATAAAACAGGTTGAAGTAGTACCTGAAAACAGAATTTTCGTCGGCGGTTTTTCTGTTCAGCGACATATTGTGCAGATACCGCCACTTATCGGCGTTGTCGCTTAAAACGTCCGCAAGTATTACGGTATTACGTTCCAAACCTTTTGCCTCGGCTATGGTCAGAATTTCCGTCTTACCCAGAACTTTTTTAAGCTTTTCTTTCTTCTTCTGCGATGCTACGACGACGGTTACGTTTTCAAATCTCTTTTCACCGAGAGAGTAGACAAAGTTTTTATCTTTTACCAATACCGCCGCGGACGGCAGCGGTGAAGGAACGCTTTCACCCTTTAAAACGAAACTGTGGGTGCCGAACCTCTGCATATTCATTTCGCCCAGCTTTTCGGCAATTTTCTCTATCGTCGCCGTACTGCGGTAATTGTGTCTGAGCTCATTCACGCCCGTAATATCGCCGTACATCAGGCGCTTTAAATACCCGAAATTGAAGTACGACGGATTAATCATCTGCAATGCGTCGCCCACGCAGAACAGCTTTCGGCACAGCTTTTTTATAAGGCACAGATTGATCTGCGTGAAGTCCTGCGCCTCGTCTATAACTCCCACGGAATATTTAGGCGCGGAAACTTTACTTAAAATTTCACGGCTCATAATGTTGTTGTCGGTATAACCGTGCTTTTTTAAAAATTCTGCGTAGTCCAAAGCAACCGTATAAATAACGTCGCACTCGCGCCGCGTAAAGCTGTCCTTTCTGTCCTCGGCATACTCCTCACGTCCCATCATATCCTGCGGCGAATCAAGTTCGTACTTGCCGAAAATCATTCCGTAAATCTCTTTGTATATTATCTCGGGCGCGATGTGTTTTATCCTTTCCAGCGCGCCCGAAAGGCGGTAATTTTTACCCTGCCCTAAATACTCGTGCAAGAATACGCTTTCACCCGCCACGCGCTTTGTTTCAGACGTTCGGGCGTATATATCCTCTATCAGACAGTAGTCAACCTTATCTTTCAGAAAGGCGGAAATGCGTCTCAAAGCGGAAATAATTTCCCCGTCTTCGTCAACCGAAAACAGAATACCCAGCTTGTTTTCCACAGCCTTTTTATGGTTATCGTCAAGGAAAACAACGTTACCCCCTTCATATGCGCTGACGAATGTGTCTATATTTTTTGAAAACAGTTCCACGCGGCTGCGCGTTTCTGTCAGAAGTCCGCGTGAAAAGGTAGTGTACAACACCGCGCCACGGTAATTCCGGCAGGCGCAATATACAATTTTTTCAACGCACACGTTGGTCTTACCGCTGCCCGCAACGCCCTGCACAAGCATATTCGCGTCTTCCGTTTCAACGATTTTCCGCTGCGTTTCGTTGAGGTAAGGGAAGTTGACTATTCCGTCCGAACCCGACACAAGATACAGCCTCGTCAAATCGTCCTGCGCAACACTATCACTCGTTTCGTTCAGAACGAGCGTAATTTCTGAATTATCGGAAATGTATTCGCTCAGCCTTCTGTCCGTTCCGCTGTCGGCAGGGGTTGCACTCATAAATTTATAGAATACTATATCGCCGTCCGAAAGCCTTTTGTCGCTATTATTACGGCTGAAGAAAAGGGTATACTGTCCGTCTTCCGTTTTAACGGAATAACAACCGTCGGAAAGCGAAATATTAGCGCCGAATATACTTTCCGCGGCACGGGATATAAACGCGTCCACCGCAATTATCCTGCGCGTCAGCGTAATAAATCCCTCCGTCTTATAGACGCTGTATTTTGAAGATAAAGCTATCTTTTTTGTGTTCGCCGTAATTTTGCGTATCATAATGCTTTAAGCCCGTTTATATATGAAGTGAACTGTTCGTCCGTAAGCGGAAAGGCGGTTTTTGTAAACGCTTTAAGCCGCGTATCAGTCATGGTATTGCCTGCCGCGTCAAAGGAAATAGGCGTGTTTTTCTTTAAATGCTGCGCGCATATATCTGCCTCAATGCGTTTTTTCTCGGCTTGTTCGCTCCTCTCTCTTATACGTTTTTCAATAGTTTCCAAAGCGCGTTTCTTGTTTTTAAGCTGCGACCGCTCGTCCTGACAAACTACGCTTATCCCCGTGGGTATATGCGTTATACGCACCGCGGTTTCGACCTTGTTTATATTCTGACCGCCTGCGCCGTGGGAATGAAAAATATCAATCTTCAAATCGCTTTCGGATATGCTTTCAACGCTCGCGGCTGGGGTCACGGCAAAGCACAGCTCTTCGCTCTTAGCCTGCGCGATATAGACCTTGTGCGCGCCTGTAAGAGGGATAAGGCGCGTAAGCACGTTAGTCCCCTCCGCAATGAATGAAATTTCCTGCACGTATCCGCCCTTTGCACATACTGTCTTTTCGTCCTCAATTTTCGCGCCGTGCGATAACAGATACGACTTTATAAGAGAATACAAAACCGTACCGAATCTGGATGAAACCTCTTTAAATTTAAACCTGCAATATGCGCGCTCCTCCGCGTGTTTACAGGCGAGCGCGTCCGAAAGGGCGGCGGATATCATTGAAGCTTTTACTTTCAAAGACGAAATCTCTTCGTAAATTGTCGCGCGTTCCTCGTCGCTGCCTGCGTCCGAAAGCAGGGCAGTAACTTGCCTTTGTTCTTCAAGTGCGGATAAAAGCGCGCAAAGTTTGTCCTTTAAAAGCTTAAGATTATTGTACTTTGCAAGGACGGACAGATAATACGCCTTGTCCGCCTGCACTTCGGGATATTCTAAAAGTTCTTTAGTTTCATCAAAACAATCAAGCGTCCTTTCCGCCGCGCTTATTATATCGCCGTAAATACCGTACATAAATCGTCAGTCTGTGTTTAGCTATAACTAAGCCAAAAATTCCTTTTTAAATTGTACCATAATATTTTAAACTCGTCAATAATGTTGTGCGGGTAAAAAGTAAGACAGAGCGCAAACGCACTCCGCCTTACTTTTTTAAAAAAGATAATTATGAAAACTAGTGTGAGCAAAGGAGATGTGCGGGGAACGGGATACCTATGCCGAACCCCGCATGAAAATGGATATAAGAAAAATACTTATATTCTTTTTGTCTGAATTGTTTATTAATCCGCAACAAACGCAAACTCGAAACTGTACGTTTCGCCCGAACTGTCCGCTCCTGCAATTATATACACAGTCTGGTCTGCCTCAACCGTCAACGAGCAGGTATCCGCATCTCCCGGATATATATATTGTCCGCTCTTTAATTTTAACGCCGCCGTGTACGACTCGTTCGATATTGCCGCCGTCGTATTCGTGCCTTGTGTGAGCGTAAGCGTTATTGTTCCCGCTGTTTCCGCAGTGTAGGTATAATATTTTATATACGCCTCAACTTTGCTGTTATATTCCGTAGAACTTCCGCTATTCACTCCTTCCTGGACCGTGTAGGGATCGTTTTCCGTACCTTCGGGCCCGGAAACGCTTACAACAAACGCAAACTCGAAACTGTACGTTTCGCCCGAACTGTCCGCTCCTGCAATTATATACACAGTCTGGTCTGCC
>JAIDSQ010000086.1:0-5588 GCA_029061155.1 Clostridia bacterium | reverse complement strand
GTTTCCGCAGTGTAGGTATAATATTTTATATACGCCTCAACTTTGCTGTTATATTCCGTAGAACTTCCGCTATTCACCCCTTCCTGCACCGTATAGGGATTAGTTTCCGTACCGTCTGTTGAAGGTGTGGGCGGGGTTGGCGGGGTTACAGGCTCCCACTTTGCATAAAGAATTTTATCCTCAGTTACGGGAGTTGCAAAGTCGAACGATTGCGTTAAATCCGCGTCGGTAAACCAACCGATAAAGGTAAATCCGTCGCATTGAGGCGCAGTAGGCTCTGTAGCGGTTTGCCCCTCTTCGATATCCTGTTCTTGAACGGTGACACCGTCTTTGTTGGTTACGAATGAAACGGTGTAAGTTGATGTCGGGACAATAATTTCAGTAACCGTTATCTTGCAGTCAATACTCATATCGTCCAGAACAGTTGACGAACCGGGATTTTTAAGTACGCGGATAAGGTGTGTTCCCGCCGAAAGAACAAGCGGCGTTCCTTCGTTTGTAACAACGTAAGCGTTACCGTTCATACTTCCGCCGTAATGGATTGCCGTAGTCTGAGACGCTGTTCCCGCACTGTTTTTTGCAGTTTCGCATAAAACACCGTCGGCATTGAAAGCATAATAGCGGTTGTTATATTGAATTACTGTCGCGTATAATGCGTATTCGTCGGAAGTAGCTTTCAGAGTATTATTGTTTACGCCGTTTACCGTAATATAAGGCGTTGCGAAATCGGCAGCCGTAATCTTATAATTTTTATCTCCGCTTAAGGTAAAGCTGAAAAATCTTTCTGCGCTTACTTGCTTTGCGGTTCCGACTTCAAGCGTGTCGGGGTTATATCTTGTACCGAACAAAGCCAAAGTTTCATAATCTGCGCTGACTTCGGTTTCTCCGCCGTTGGTTAAAATAATCGTGTCCCCGAGCGCAACTGTATAGGTTCTGCCCGATTCTATCTCTGTTCCGTTCCACGTTACTGTTAAGCCTGTAAAGGTAAACGACATTTCAAACGCGCCTTTCGTTTGTATATAATAGCTTGAATTAGCCTCTACCTCTATAGCTCCGTTCCTTCTCTCGAATAACAGGAATGGATTGGTTTCGTCGCCTGTGCTGTCTGAAAGCACATACGATACAGTACTTGCCTCGCCTGAATTTACAAATTCAATTTTATTTCCCGCTACGAAAGCGTATCTTACTCCGCTTAAAATTTCTTTGCCGTTAAATGATGCCGTTATGCCGTCGCCGTAAGTAAACGTTACGTAACTTGTATCGGTTATCCTTACATAGGAGTTATCGCCCGCAAACAGTTTGAAACTGCCGCTGTCACCCCTTAACATCGAAACTGTTTTATGAGGATTTGCCGAAGTGCCTTCACTGTAACGCCACCACATCAGAATGTCATTTTCATAACAATTCGTGCCGCTCGAACCGCGGGTTACCGCAATATCTTTGCCCGTTGATGAAACGGTTATCGAATAGCTCTCTCTTTGACATTCCTCACCGTCAATCTTGTATGACGTTGTGCCTTCAATCGAATATTTTTCGTCTTTAACGACGAACATTTCAAACGGAGTGGCATCCACAGACACTGTTTCGCCGTTTATTTTTACGTTTGATAAATGAGCGAAATTCAATGTTACTCTTCCCGTTACCGTAGGTACTAAATCAATGTAAACGGTATCGCCCAGTTCATATGCGCTATATGAATTGTAGTCGACAGTGAAATATATATACGTCCAGTTATAAGGATTCTTCTTTGAACCGTAAACGTGGTTCAGATATAATTCCACATTGTCCGTAGCATCCGCGCCCGAACCCGTAAGGGCGAATATAAAATCGCCTTCGCCACAACTGATTTTCGATACTTTCCAACCCTTTACGGTAATCTTTTGCTCCGCTATTACTTTTTCTACCTCATATTCTTGGGCTGTATAATTATCGGAAACAAACGAAGGATATGACCCGCCCGATTCGACAGGCAGACAGTTCAGAAGAAATTCGCCGTCAGTTGCAATTTTATAATATTTTGTTTCGCCGTTTTTAATTATTGTACTGATATTTACGGCAATCATTTCTTCGGTAATCAGATAGGGATCCGAAAACGTTCCGCTGCCCTGCATATTCAAAGCAACCTGCACGTCGTATTCTGCCGTTTCGTCGTCACAGCACATTGCAAAATAAATTTTTGCGTCTTTTGCAAGGGTAAACGTATAGGGTAATTCCAACTCTTCGGCTGTTCCGTCGAGAATTACCGCGTCTTCACTTTCACACGAAAGCGTATACGTACCGTTTACGAGCGCGGTAAACTCGTAAACTACGCCGCTATAAGTTGCGTTTACCGTATTAAGTCCTATCGAAAGCTCTGGCATAACGTATGAAGGGTCGTTAACGCTGAATTCAAGCGACATTTCACCTTTAAACGCGCTTTCTTCACTTGAAGTAATTTTCATCGTACAGGTTGCGCGATCATCAAAGTTAACCGTTAAGGACGTCTTTCCTGAACCCGACAGCGTAACCGTACCGCTTACTTCACCGTCTTTTAATGAATAATAGTTGTATTCAACGGTTATTTCCTGTTCGCCTTCATAAATAAAGGTATAATAACCGGGCGCACCCGAATTTGCGGTCAGGGTATATTCCAAATCCCCGCCGGCAAAGAAAGTTGTCTTTTCTTTGCTTGGATTTTCACTCATAACCGCTCTTATAGTGCCGCTTAACGGAGCTGGAAGTTTATTTCCGCAAGCCGCGCAAGTGGCAATAGGAACGCCGTCAACAATAGCCGTTTCGCCATAGTTATGTCCATTCGCGTCGGTATCGGCGGTAAAACTGATTTCCGTATTTTCTTTATAAGTATAAGTAGCCGTTCCGCCTTCCGTACAACTTGCAGTGTTGTCCGTCAAAGTATATTCCAACGTGCTTGCAAGGGGCGGAAGTTCAATCTCCTCCTTATCAACTTCGTTGCAGTCTTTATCCGTACAACTTCTCGTTGCCTTGCCCGGCATTAATTTTTTAGGTATATTTTCATTTGTTACAGTCCATGCTCCCCATGAATGTTCATGTGCCTTATATCCGCAGACCGAACATTTGCCGTCCGTTCCGTCCTCATCGTGTTCATCTTCGTAATATTTCGTTCCCGCAGCGTCGGTACAGTTTTCACCATCACACGTCTTGTAATGTCCCGCAGGGTCCGTCTTTACCCATTCGCTGTATGTATGCTCGTGCGTGGGAGTGGAAGTTCCCGCCTTATATCCGCATACCGAACATGCGCCGTCCTTTCCCTCTTCATCGTGTTCATCTTCGTAATACTTCGTTCCCGCAGCGTCGGTACAGTTTTTGCCCGTACACGTCTTGTAATGTCCCGCAGGGTCCGTCTTTACCCATTCGCTGTACGTATGCTCGTGCGTGGGAGTGGAAGTTTCTGCCTTATATCCGCATACCGAACATGCGCCGTCCGTTCCATTCTTATCGTGGTCGACAGGTGTTGTCTTGTGCTCTCCGTTATGCTCGCACACCTTGTAATGTCCCGCGGGATCCGTCTTTACCCATTCGCCGTACTCGTGTGCGTCCGCGTTGATTTGCGTTGCAACGTCAAAGTTCAAGCTTACGCCGTCTTTATTATAGGTGTAAGTAATTTTACCTGCCGAAGAACAGGTTGCGCTGTCAGCGGACTTTACATAGTCCTCGCTTGTGAGTGCGGGAAGAATATATTCCTTTTCTCCCGCCCCCGCTTTACAGCCGTCGTTCGTGCAGTCGCGCGTTGCCTTGCCCGACTGCGTCTGCGTGGGCGTTTCGCTTACCGTCCAGCTGCCCCAACTGTGTTCGTGACACGCGGTCAAGCCCAATGCACAACCGCCGACACACACAGCCATTAATGCCGTTAAAAATTGTTTTTTCATAAAATATCCCTTTAATACACTTAAAAAATTTAGCTCCGTTAAAATAAATTAACGGAGCCAGACCTAACTTATTTTACATTAACTAAAATATTAATATTAAAACTTTTATGGTTTTATGCTAATTTTGTAATAATAACCTGATAATTCTCATCCTCAAAATCGTTGGTGGACATAACAAACGTAATCGTTCCGCCCTCGGTTAAAGTGAATGTATAAGGAATCTCAACCCATTCCGCGCCGTACTCGCCTTCAACCATAATATATGCGTTTTCGGAATCCGACGTGATTTGGTAAGTACCGCCCTCGGCTGATGTGAACGTATAATTTTCACCCCAACCCGTTGCCTGTACGGTCTGTGTGCCGACGCTAAGCGTGTTTCCCTGTGCAGCGGGATCCGTTTCAGAATATGAAAGGGTAAATACCAAGTCCGAATCATCGTCCCAATAGATGGAAATAGGTGTTGTTTTGGGAGAATTAATATATACCGTAAAAGAAGTGCTGCCTTTCTTTAACGAATATTCCGTTTCCTGCCCGTTTAAATTGAATTTAAAATTAGCCGAATCCTCATCTTTCGTAAAGGTATAATAGCCTGCACTTATACTGTCTATTACAGCATTAACAGGTTGTCCTGCTTTAAGAGAAAGTGAATTTTCGCCGACTTTTAAATTTGTAACAGTTTCAGCGTAAGTCATTTCAAATTTCAGTGTTACGTCTACGTCGGAAACTACAGTAACTTGCGTAGTTGCGGGTGATTCTAACGTTACCGTATAGGAAGTATGTTCAGCGTCTAAAACATACGTGCCGACGCCGCTGAATGTAACAGTTCCGCTGCCGCTTTGTAATTCGATAGTATATTTGCCCGCATTTAAGCTGTTAATTGAATAAGTCTGAGAAACGCCTGCTTTAAGCGTAAACTCGTTTACACCGGTATCTACAAGATACTCAACGTCAAATACGATTGTAGTGTCCTCATCGGACGTTACGGTCACCTGAGCTGTATCGGGTGTTTTAACCGTTACATAGAAAGAAGTAATTTCCTCATTAAGACCGTGTGTGTTTCTTTCTTCGGTAACTTCATCCTCAACGGGATCAGTTTCGGGTTCTTCGGGATCGGGAATAGGTTCTTCGGGATCCGGCGCTGCGGTTAAACCGGTAAACTTAAATGTAGCGTTACCGCTTACCCAATTAAAGCCGTAAGTACCTTGGTTTGAAATATTCAACACGAAGGTCTTTTCCTCGCCTGCCTGAAGGGAAATAGAATTAGTTCCCAATTTTACATCCGACTCATTAAGCAAAGAAACTGCTTTAACAGTATCCGCGTGAGCGATAAACGCGTTGTTGCCGGAATTCAGTCCGAGAGCTAATCCGGTTACGGATGCCGTACCAACGGCAAGAGTGGCTAAAAGTGCAACAAATGTTTTCTGTTTTGTTTTCATAACAAAAACTCCTTGGAAAAAATATTTTATCAACCCTAAGGTTAAATAATCAGTTGATCGATAAAAATATCATTTTCCCCCCTTTTATTAATTAAGACACCTTAACTCAGCGTAATGTGACACAAATTTAAAAAATTTTTTCAAAAAAATAAAAAAAGTGCGGAGCCGTTTGGCTCCGCCGTCTACTGTTACTGAATTTTTATGCCTTTTGGAAATTTTTGCGGGAAAGGACTACCAGCGTTTCAACCCATTTGGTTTGGGGAAA
>JAIDSQ010000085.1 GCA_029061155.1 Clostridia bacterium | reverse complement strand
TCCTTTAGTTTTTTATCTATCTCAATTTCATCAAAAATAATATTTCTCAGATACTCTTCCGCCGCAGCCAGATAAATATATAGTTTATCGCGTATTCCTTTATCATAGCGAATTAAATTTGAAAACTGATGATATTTAATTTCATTAACATTGGGTGTCCACTTAACCAACGCATCATAAACCTGTTTATAAAGATATAAGCCTCGCGTCTTCAAATATTTCTGACAAGTATATTCTTCGTCACTTTCAAAAGTCATCAGCGGAAATAACATTTTAAAATCGATGTCGTCGTTCAGCACTTTTTACCTCATAAGTAAATTTTTCTACCCCTGTATGCACAGCCAACTTTTTGTTCTTTTGTTGGCTGCTTTTCATTTATCACACATGCAATAAAATAAGACAAATATATTATAAAGACAATATAAATAAAAAATTTGTGACAAAATACTACAAAGAATTAGTTTCAAATTATGAACTTAAAATACTTTAAATATTTGGTATAAACTCGTTACGAAAGTTACTTTATGGTAGTCAAATAGAAAAAATAATGCACAGAACGCTAAATATTAAATAATTCAATAACTTGAAATATGTGAAACAATTAAAATAATATTTTTATAATTATTGAGAACTCATAAGGCTCAATTTTGGGCTCGACTTCCGGCTGAAACACCACTATGCGTTTGTTTTTCATCAAACAGATTCTGTATTAGATTTCGCATGAAAAGCAGATTAGGTGGCAATTTATAAGATGCCGCCTAATTTGCTTGTAAAACGATGTCAAAGCGTAATTATTAATTTGACATCGTTTTATTAATTTCTTTTTTCCTTCAATAACTAAGAATTATACGAGGGAAATTTGTGAAAATCACCGATGAAAAACAAATAAAAGATGAATATACTGCAAAACTTGAGTATTTAAAAAGTAATAATTTAAATTTTGATGATAGTTGTATTGTTTTTGTATACAATTCTATTGCGAAGACATCTAACGACGATTTACATATTTCCGAATGTGTATATGAAGATGAAATTGCACTTATTGAAGATGCGTTTCATGCAATAAATAACTTGCGCTTATATTCTTTTGACAGTGAGGATGAGTTTATTTCGCTAGCTCCAGAACTAAAAAAACAATATCACAATGTTTATGTTTATTCAATGGCGCAAAATCTTAGTGGTGCTGGACGTCGTTGTTTAATTCCTCTTTTGTGCGAATATTATGGTTTTATAAATATATCTTCTAATTCGTCGTCTTCCTTTTTAGGGGGTAACAAAAGATTGATGCATGATTTGCTACAATCCAATATAAGAATGCCTCAACGTTTATTTCTTACTGATGTGAATGAGGCGCTTATTAAAAATTTTATTAGTAAATATAATAAAATTTTACTCAAACCTAATAGTGAATCCGCAAGTATTGGAATAAAGAAATTCGACAGCTCGCAACAATTCAAAAATATTGTTTCCTTAGTTAGAAGCGCAATAAGTGAATATAAGACCGTTATATTGGAAGAATTTATTGAAGGGACAGAAGTTGAATGTACGATTCTTCCATGGAATGGTAATATTTTTGCTGCGCCGCCGGTTAAAATATTAAAGGATAATGATTATTTGGATTACGTAACAGTGGCAAACGATAATTATGATTTTGAAATATATAACAATAATCTTTCAAATTTAATCATAGAACAAGCAAAAAAGGCTTATTCAATCCTAAGATTTGATTCTGTTGGTCGCTTTGATTTTATTGTAAGCGGAGATAAAGCTTACCTTTTTGATATTACTCCTAATCCTACCATTTCAAAATGTAGCTCGGCAAATCTTTCTATTAAATTTATTAATAACGATGACCGTACGATTTATTTAATTTTACTGTTAAACAAGTTACTCATACCATCTTTCGACAAGACTAAATAAATCTGGACGTTTAAAATATTCATAGTCTTTTTTAAACAAGCTAAGTTTTTCTTTCAGTATGCAATTTAACTCTGATAAAGTGGCGCCTCCATTTAATGCGACGTTATTCATAACCTCATATTTTTGTTCAAAGAATGATTTTTTATTTGTAAAAAACACGCTGTCTTGAGTTTTATCAATTTGTATAGACTTGCCGTGTAATGCAGCATATAAATATTTTACTTGATGAAAGTAAAATTTGAAGTAATTGTCGCTTTCTATAATTGTTGCCGTATTGTCGAAAAGATTTGTAATGGTCTGTTCAGGTGAATCACCTAAAATGGCGAATATTAAAATATTAATAGCTAAATGACGACGCTCTTCCGTAATAACACTGCTGCCATATTGTGCCGTTACATAATTATTAAGTTTTATATATGCTTTTTTCGCCGTTTCTTTTGAAGGGGCGTTTAAATATTCGAAAACGGTCAAATTGTTAAAATATGACGCTTTAACACATAATGGAACATTTTTATTTACTAAGCGTTTTATTTTGTTGTAGGAGGAAATTGCCGATTTATAATCGTCCGATGCTGAATTACTTCTGAATGCGTATGTAGCACCTAAATTAATATAATAGTAAATTTGCTCTTTAACGTAGCGCTTTGCCTCATTTTCCATTGCAGTCATCTTATTCAGATTATCGCTGAAGCAGTCTAAGCGAAGGCCGTTCAAAGAACGGCATATCTTTAGATAAGTTTTTTTGTCAGACAAAAACTCACTTTTTTCGAGCACAAAATTGAGCATTTGAGATACAGTTTTAGCATATTTAGAGTGCAGTGTTTCGTCTTCAACAGTTGTATAAAGAAGTAGAAACTGCGCACCAAAAATACATTTGAGCGATTCACTGGAATCGATTTCGTCGTAAGCTGTTCTATAAGCTTTAAGAAATTTATCAGAACATCTGTCGCTTTTATATATTGAATTAACAGCATAATAGTAAAAGCAGAGACGAAGGACAGGAATTAATTCTTTATTTTCGCATATATGGTTTACAATAGCTTCGACCTTATTGGCATCAGGCACTTCTTCTTCATTGAGTTTATAAAGATTGATAAACAATTTTGCGCGGGGTGACGTCGAAACATAAGAATTAATAATATTGTAGCACTCATCGTTAACTGTACTTTTAATAAATTCATTATGTAAAAAAGCAATAATATAGTTATCTGCCGCATCTTCCGCAGATGCGAATTTGGCAAAAAGCCGCGCAGCCGAAAAATATTCGTTTTTTGAAATGAGTGCATCTTTTATTTTTTTAACTATATTTATAAAAACAGTGTCAAAATTATCATTGCTAATAGCCGATCTGTTATGGTAGTATGTCAACAGACAATTATAGCAAAAGTTTAAGAAGTTTGCATCAAGCCCGCTTGACTTAACAAACTTATTTCGTTTGGCAGCATTGATATGATAATCAACCGCGATATTGAAATCAGAGAATTGTCTTTTAAATTCGTTTACGCCAAGGTTTTTATAACAAAAGGCAAGACACTGCATTACAAACTCAAATTCAACTAAATTATTTATTCCTTTATCGTTAAGCATTTTGCGAATTGCATCGGTAGCATTTTCGTATTGTTCGTTACGGATATATCCAAGAATATCGGAGTTAAAGTCATAAATAAAACTATTATCTTCTTCATTATTTTCTAATCGTAAAATGCATTGGGACGGCTCATTTAAAGTTGTCTTAGATACGATTACTACGGCAGAATCGGCAATTCTTTTGGTATTAATTAATTCACAAAGTAAAAGTATTGAATTGTAAGTTTCTTTTAAAGGCTCGTTTTCAAAGTATATATAAAATACTTTTTTTAATTTTTTGAATTTCTTATAAGGTTTTCTTTTAAATCTGAAATATTTTGATAAGGCATCAAGAAATTCAATATCGTAAGTCTTGTCCTTATTAAAAAAAGACAAACCGTTTTCTATTAATTCAAAAGAAAGAGAAGCCACCGTGTTTAAAGAAATAGGTAAAAGAACAATACAGTCGATGATGAACATTACAACAGTAATAAGCCAAGCCAGTATTTTTAATATAGGGGCGATTTTAGGAGAAGTCGCATACAATTTCTTTTGCTTTTCATTATAACAGTAAAGCTTGTATTTAGGTAAAAAAGGATAACCTGCAAACGATTCGTTTGCAGGAATTCTTATATTTACAGTGCGACAATTATTAAGACATTCCATTATTTTATCGCTTACCGCTTCATTGAGAGCTTTCACAAATTTCCCTCGTATAATTCTTAGTTATTTTATATAAAATTTAAAGCTATTTTCTTTGTTATATAAATATACTTATATATTTAAGACAAGCTAAATCTGCAAAATGTGACAAAATTAGCAAAAATATTTTTAAATTCTGATATAATTTTTATTACTGAAAATTTATCGGAGTATTTATGAACTATTTATCTCATTTTATAAACTATCTGCAAGCAACTAAAAACTTATCACAAAAAACTTTAGCAGCCTATACAAGCGACCTGAATCAGTTTTTCAATTTTGAAAACAATATTCTTCAACCAGATATCTGCGCTTTTATTTCACATTTAAACATTGAATTAAAACTTAAAGATACCTCTATAAGAAGAAAGATTATAACTCTTAAAAATTTTTATAATTATTTGATTGACACAGAAATAATTGAAACTTCACCTTTTAAAAAACTTAAATTCAGATTTAAGCAGGAAAGAAAACTTCCGAAAACTTTGACGGTAATGGAAATAAGCAAAATACTTAAATGCTTTGACACTGATGCCTCTTCTCTTTCTTCCTTTGCGCAGAAAGAATTTATCCGTGACGCAGCTTTAATGGATTTACTGATAAGCACGGGAATAAGAATAGGCGAAGCCGCTTCCATTACTATCGACGACATAATTTCAAGTGAGCGGACGCTGTTAATTCACGGTAAAGGCAGAAAACAACGTCTTATTTACATATCTTCCCCTACCACATGGGACAGGCTTAAAACCCTTTTGAAAGAGCGCAAAAAGGCGGATTGCAATTATCTTTTTGTCAACAGATACGGACAACCCATTACAATTCACGGGATTGAGGATATTTATAAAAAATATGTAAAAAAAGCGCAGATAAATACAAAATCCACTCCGCACTATCTGCGCCATACTTTTGCTACCAACCTGCTTGCGAACGGCGCCGATTTGCGCTCTGTTCAGGAAATTTTAGGTCACGCAAGCGTTGCCACTACCCAAATTTATACCGAAGTCACAACAGCTAGAAAAAAGCAGGTTCTTAAAAAATTTAATTACAGAAATAAACTATAACGAAATTCTTATTATAAACTAATTTGTTTTGTCGTAATAAATTTATTTTCTTCAACCATAGGGTTGTTTTTTATGTGATGGGTACCATAGGGCAGAAAATGCTTCCGTGTCCACGCTGTGTCCACATTTCAGTAATATATAGATAAAAACGGATAAATACGAATTGGTACAAATTGGGCTTGTATGTTTACAGAAAACTGCCTTTCTGTAAGATAAATTGGGCTTTTTTAAAACATTTTAAAACAAATGATAACAGCTATTTTTGCAGGGCAACAACCCGATGGTTGGCGCAACCGTTGCAGTTGCGGTTGCAGTTCAGGAAGCTATGACAAAATAAGAATAATTAAAATAAAAATCGGGTTCGGGAAATTTCCCGAACCCGATTTAATTTTGTTTTACTTAACCTTGGTAGCGGTCGAGATTGGCGCGAATAGCTTCGATAAGTCTCTTTTCTGCCGCTATCTTACTGTCTTTGGCAACCTTGGTTGATACGGACGTGCCGTAAAGTCTTGCAAGATCTTCCACGAGATTCTTTAAATGTACGGTATCAAGAATGTTCGTCGAGCCGCATATTTCTTCTGCTGTGGGTTGTTTTGCCGCGGGTTCCGCTGCAGGGGGTGTATTCTTATCAAGCATAATATAAAATCTCCTTTTTATATTTTATGCTGCCGCCCGCACAAAATTTCCGAATAAAATTTTTCGTTATGCTTTTTCATAAAAAAACGGGACTTAATTAAAAGCCCCGCTTTTTATTTGTGTTATATCTTAGCCCCAGTAAGCGAACGCATCAACGTTGAAAGTTCCGCTCTTGCCGACAATTTTCAATACGTGTTCACCGCTTGAAAGCGCCTCTTCGGCATATATATAGGCAAGCGAACCCGCTTTTGTAGCATTCGATTCACCGAACGGATTGTAAAGCGTTTCGGTAATCTGAGCGTTGCTATTACCTGCGGAAAGGCTGACGTCGGAAGCGACAAGTTTTCCGTCTATATAGATATCAACCGTGCCGTATTCGTCGGATTTATCCGCAAAGTAAGCAACCCTTGAACCGGTGAAAGTGTATTCTACAGAGGCGCCTGCGCCCGCGGTATAAATGATACCGTAATCGCAAAGAACGTTTTTGGTCGCCCATTCACTGCCCGTATACTTCACGGATAAATCGTGGGGCGACACCATTTTTCCGTTTTCAAAAGCAGCCTTTCTCGAGAATACAATGCTGTTCATTGCGAAGTAATGATTGCCGCTGTAAGTATCTGTAACGACAAGCTTATAGTATCTTATTTCAGCCTCGTCAAAACTTACTTCAACCTTAGAACCTGTAGGATTATCTGTCTTTTCGGTTAACTGTGAATAAGTTACTTTATCTTTACTTCCGTACAGTTTAAACGTTTTAACCATACCGTTATTGTTTGTTTTACCGGTGTATCCGTTGAAAGTAACAGTATTTACTTTACGCAGAGAACCGAGGTCAACTACAAGCTCGAACGGCTTATCTGAGGTTATAGCAACACCTTTTTTACTATGATAATAAGTGTCGGATTTTCCGTCGAACAGGAAATCGGCTAACCTTGTTTCGTCCCAAGGTTCATGAGTTATGGAAATAAGCTTGTTTTCGGTAACGGGAACAACATCATTGCCGATGCACGAATACGAATACACATTTTGGTAGCGGTATTCCGTTTGGAACTTCTTACCCGATTCTTCTGTAATTGCTTTGTGTACACCGGGGTTTGTAATTGCATCCTTTGCATTGGCAAATGCAGAGAAAGTTCCGTCTGCCTGTTTTGAAGCTATACCTACACCGAAGAAGTCGTTCTCTTTTGTCACCAAAAGCACAACCTTGAAATAAACATAGTTACGGTCTGTTGTAAACGTATGTGCGGAATATTCGGAATCTATGTATGCGTTACCGCTCGGTCTGTTTATCGTAAGCGCATTTTCCCAAGTTGCACCGTTATCGTATGACAGATAAAGAGTCGCTTTGCCCCTGCCTTTAAGCGTGAAACGGTAATCTCCTGCTTTGGAGAGATACATTACGCCTTCCATAGTCTGCAAGGTTTTGTTTACAGGCATTACTCTGTAATTCTTACTGTCTTTATTGTACGTAGCGTCGTCGTAATTCCAACCTGCCTGCCATATCTGAGTATTGGTTTCCTGCGTGCAGACGTTTTTCTTTGTTTCGGTTGTGCTGTAACTGCCGAAATCAAATGCCTTGGTTGACGCATTATAAACGGCGTCCGTTGAGGGTACTATGGACTCGTCGCTGTAAACGTAAGTAGTTCTGTCCAATGCGGTATTGGTTTGCTGTTTAAGGTTTATAACAAGGTCAACGTTGTCAACTTTGAAAGCGCCGTCGTCCTTCGTAATGCTTAGCGTTACTCTGAAGTTGCCCGAATACAGTCCGTCCTCGCTGTTCTGAGGGGTGTATTTTACCTGATTGTTTTCAAGCAATTCCACCTTACCGCTCTTGGGCTGTGTAACGCTTACGACCTTTGCCGTAAAACCGTCGGGTATAACCAGCGCCTTGCTTGCGAAAGTACCTGCCTTGAAATTGTTTTTATTGTTGAAGTCCATCGTGAACGCGCCGCTGCCGTAAGTGAAAGGCTGTGCGGTGGTTATGTACTGTTTTGTACCGTCCTTAATTATACTTCTGCCAACCTGATATACGGAGGCTACGGGCACGAACATAGGATAGTTTTTAGCCTTTACCGCGTCCGCCGTTTCCTGCGAAATTCCTCTTGCGGAACCTACGCCGAGATGAAGTACATCGTTAAAGTAGTAGGTCATATCGAGATGTGTGGAATTTACGAGGTTGTTGAAGTAAACGTTCGCACCGCTGTCCTTACCGCCCTTCGCCGCGCCTATAAACGCATCCTGACCGATATTATGTATAAGAGTTGCATATACAGACAAATCCTCGCGGATACTTCCGTTCGCACCTAAGCTTAAAAGTTCGCCAAGCGATTTTGAAGGGTCTGTAAATCTGTTCCATGCTCCGTTATTCCAGCCGGGAGCCGCCGTTCTGCTTTGAGAAATTCTCGTATAGAGCGAATACGACAGGAGCGTAACCGCATTGTTGCCGACTTCGCCGCTGTTTTTGAGGCCGTAACCCTGCCAGCAGTGGTTATACTCGTGCATGGTGCCCCAGCTTCCGCTGTTGACCATTCTGTTGTAATTGAGAGCTTCCGCAAGCCAGCTGGGAGGGCAGACAACGCCGTTTCTTCCGGGGTTCGCAAACGCCGCGCCCGCCGCTATGTAGCAGTCGCCGATGACGTATACGGGAGCGCTCGCACCCGAAAGTCCGTTCCACCTTACACGGGTTGAAACTTCAGCAATCTTATCCCACAGAACAGCCGCGTCCGTGCAGTTTTCGTATGTGAAATCTTTAAGGGCAAGCCCGCCGGAGGCTGCAAATTTATGAGTTGTGAAACGAACGGAGTCAAATACTTCCAGATCGAAATAAGGTGCGGTCGTATTTTTGTTGAACTCGTACTCTTCGGGAGTGGTTGAACCGAGAATGAAGTGCTGATATTTTACAGCGCCTGAAATAGTTACGGTAATTTTGCGTTCGACGCTGTTGCTTATGGGACGGAAATAGATAGGCCCGCCGAAGAATGAGCCGACGTAGAACGTAACGGTATCGCCGTCCTTGTATACGGCGCCCGTCTTGTCGTTATACTGGAATATACTGAGTATATCCGGCATACGGTTCAGACCCGTACCTTTAATGCCGTTTCCCGAAACTTCCATTGAAACGTGCTGGGACAGGTTATAATTCTGTCCTATAAGAACTCTGAGTCCGCCTGCGGATTTATAGTCGCTGAGCGACATTTCGAATTTAACAACTTCACCGGCGGGGGCGTATAATCCTGTGATTGTTGTCGATTCGAGCTTTGCATGCGTTAAAGCCGTAATCTTTTTGACGATACGCGGTTCGTCGTCTGAAAGTCCGCCTCCGAAATGAGTGAGAGCCGCAGTGTGTTTATACAACATTCTGTATTGCTGATTATACTGCTTGTTGACGGTCGTTGAACCCTCTTCCTGTGTCTCGCCGCTTTCTTCCTCAAGTCCGCCCGAAATGATTTCGCCTGTCTCGTCCTCTTCATCATCATCGGAACCGTCGTTTGCGTTGTAGGGAATACGCTGACCGTTCTTTAAAAGATAACCCTCGGAGTCGATTGCATTGTAAATGCCCAAAGACTTCCACGTGGGCGAAGGAGCAAGCGCGTGGCTTTCTTTCATAAGCCCGTTTCTCTCTTCTGCAGTATAACCTTTTAAAACTTTGCCGTAAGTGGGATATACCCTTACTCCGTAAGTTTCATGTTCGTCATATACGCCTTCTACGGGTTTGACTATATGGTCAACCGCGCCAAGATACTCGGCCGTCTGCGTTGAACGCGCAGTACCCTTTTCATAACCGCCGGTAATCTCGGTGGCATTTCCGTTTTTAACTGAAACCGTTTCCGTCGATTCCGTAGGTGATGTGGGTCCTGTCGGGTTATAGGTATTATCATCTTTTTTACAACCGACAACACCGAAAGTAATCAACGCCGCAAGCGCGCAACTTGCAACGGCTAATAAATTTTTCTTTCTTTTCATAAATAAACATCCTTGAAATTATATGAAATAACATTTTATATTTTATATGATTATAGTCAAAAAGTCAAATTAATGATTATATAAACTAAAAACACGGTGAATTTTCCATATTAGGTGAATTTTCCATATTATTCATATACATAAATGCGGGGCGCGGTTTAACCGCGCCCCGCACTGTTGTTGGGGTATTTTAACGCTTAATGCGCTAATTATTAGTTGGGCGTGCCGTAGGAATTAGCATCCTCGTCCATACCTTCATCTTCCTCCGACCCTTCATCTTCGGAATTTTCAGCTTGCTCTTTTTCAGCATCCTGCTTTGCCTTTTTCTTTCTTGCAATTATTATGTATACGAAACAAATTATTATCGTTACAAGGAACAATACAAGAATGATTACTACTGCAAATACAATCTTTGTGAGGGTGTTGTCAGCCTCTTCACGTTCTTGCTCTGCAGGGAAACCGTCGAGAAGGTCGGTGTTACCGTCGGTTACTACTCTGAAGTGCTGTGCGCGCATCGAGACGGGAAGGGTATAGCTTTCATCGTACTGCTCGCTTACCGAGTAGGTTACGAGATAGGTTTCGCCAACTTCCAAAGCTTCGATTTCAACGGCTAAGCCGTTTCTGTCGGTGATTTCAGCAACAAGCATATCTTCGGGAAGATCTTCGCCGCTGAGTACGAGTTTAGGAACGTGATTGAAACGGTCCCACGTACCGGCAAGCTTACGTTTACCGATCTTGAACTTAAGTACAAAGTCTGCGGTGCTGTCTTCTTCGCTGTCGGTCTTCCAGGTGAATCTTTCGCTTTCAATCTGGAGAGTTATCGTGTAAGTGCCTACGTCGGTCTGCGTGAGGGCGTCAAGTCCTTCCTTAATCTTAACGTACTTTTTAAGTTCGTCCCAGTTGGAAATCTGGAAGGTCTGAGCGGTTCCGTTGAACTCCTTGCTTTCAATTTCGATTATAGGATGCTCAAACGAAACGTTTAACGCGTCTTCGATGATGTGGAAGAGAATGGTCTTGTCAAGCGCCGTGCCGTTCTCCCACGTTGCAAGCGTCTTATCGATAATGTGAATGGTTACTTTGTATTCACCGATTTCCGTCTTTGTCAGCGAACCGATAACCTGAATGTAAGGTTCAAGCGCGTTCCAGTCAGCTATTTCAAACGTATGAGCCTCGCCGTCGTAAGTGATTGTGTCAGCTACGAACTTGACTTCGTTTATAGTTGTTCTGGGTACGGGGATAATTTCGCCGTCCGTGCTGATTCTGTAGACGAATCTGTTTTCAAATCCTTCTTCAAACGCATAGTTGGGATCGGTGATGATTGCGGTGATGTAGTAATTTACGCCCGAAACGGTATCGTCTTCATTGATTACGTTACCGTAGTAGTCGGTAATTTCGTATCTTACCATTTCTTCCGCATGAACCGCTATGTCGTTTCTTACGCTGTAACCGACTGCCGTTGACGTTAAGAACGAAATGTAAGGAACGTCGGTATTACTGAATATCCATTCAGCCTTCAACGGAATTGCCTTTATAGTAAAGCTTACCGTTACGGTGTTGCTGCCGTCAGCCCATACATAGAGAATGCTGTTCTTAATGCGGAGGGTTGCCGTGTAAGTTCCTACTTCCGTCTGAATTAAGCTGTCACCTTCAAGCTCTACTTTGCCTTCAAGGTCTGCCCAGTTTTCGATTACGAAGGTGTGTTCAGTGCCGTCGTAGGTGTACTCTGTCGTTTCGATTACGGGAAGAGCAAGCTCAACAGTTTCGGAGGTTCTTTCCGTTATCTCGAATCTGAGAGTCAGACTGCGCGACGAGCTGTTTTCAAATGTTGCGAGCGTTGTATCGATTATGATTAACGTTACGCTGTATTTGCCGACTCTGGTCTGGGTAAGCTTTGAACCTGTTATATCGAAGTAAATGCTGAGGTAATCCCAGTCGACGATTTCAAACGTGTGAGCCTCGCCGTCGTACTCGATTGAAGATTCAACAAACTTAATTTCGCCTATAGTCGTCTTTTCAACGGGGATAATATCTCCCTCGGAATCTAATCTGTAAACAAATCTCGTTTCAAGGCCGTCTGCAAACGTATAGTTGTAATCGGTTATATATGCCGTGATGTAGTAATTTACGCCTTCAACTGCATTGTAAGCATCTACAACGTTGCCGTTTACGTCGGTTACTTCATACCTTACGATATCAAGACTTACGTCCTCAAGATAAGGCACGTCTATATCGTTGTAAACCCACTGCGCGTCAACGAGAATAGCTTTTACTTCAAAGGTTACCGTAGCGGTATCGGTGCCGTCAGCCCATACATAGAGAACGCTGTTCTTAATGCGGAGGGTTGCCGTGTAAGTTCCTACTTCCGTCTGCGTTAAGCTGTCGCCGCTGAGTTCTACCTTGTCGGCAAGATCTGCCCAGCCCTTGATTGCGAAGGTGTGTTCAGTGCCGTCGTAGGTATACTCTGCCGTTTCCATTGCGGGAAGTTCAAGCTCGGTATTGCCAGAAGTTCTTTCCGTTATCTCGAATCTTATCGAAACAGTACGTGTTGTGCCATTCTGCCATGTTGCAAGAGTCGTATCGGTAATCGTGAACGTTGCGCTGTATTCGCCTACGTCGGTCTGAGTGAGGCTTGCGCCGCTGAGTTCGAGATACTGACCGAGGAATGCCCAGTCCTTAACCTCGAAGGTGTGCTCTTCGCCGTCGTACTCGATTGAAGACTGTACGAATTCAGGCATATCAAGCAACTGAACTACTACTGCAAACAGTACGTTGCCTTCGGTATATCTGAACGCAAACGTCGTCTGTACGCCTTCAGCAAACTCGAAGTTATCGTTGACAATAGTTGCCTTCATGTAGTAGGTTACGCAGGTTTGGGTATCCTTGAAGTCGATTACGTTGCCGTCCTTATCGGTTATGGTATATTCTATCATATCCTCGGGATAAGCGCCGAACGTGGTTTCGTCGGGTGCGAAGTAAGGTACGTCGTCACCGAGCAGCCACTCGCCTTCTACCTGAGCTTTGACGATTTCAAATTTAAGCGTTACGTCTTCAAGTTTGCCGTTCTCCCAGATGAAGAGAGAAGTATCCTTGATTTTAAGAGTTACGCTGTACTCGCCTACGATTGTCTGCGTAAGGTCGTCGCCGCTGAGTTCGATTATATCCTGATACGATTCAGCCCAATTTGCAATTGCAAAGGTGATTTCCGAGCCTGTATAAACAAGCTTTTCATCCGCCATTGAAGGCATCGCTACGGGAAGTGCGGTCGTTCTCGAGGTGATTTCAAAGTAAATCGAATAGTCGCCCGTTGTGCCGCCTACCCACGTTGAAACAGTGGTGTCCTTAATGTGGAAGGTTACCTTGTACTTGCCTACGTTGGTCTGAGTTAAGTTGTCGCCTGTAACTTCTACGAAACTTGAAATTTCGTCGAAGTCAACGATTTCAAATTCGTGAGCCGTGCCGTCGTAAACTATTGACGCCTGTACGAACTCGGGAAGAGCCATTCTCTTAACGACAACTTCCGTAAGGGTGTTGTCGGTATTGAGTCTGAATACCTTCTCTGTTTCGATACCGTTTGCGAACTTGTAGTTTACATCGGTTGTGCTTACTGTAATGTAATATGTTACGTTTGCCTTGATAGCAGTTACTACTTTTCCGTCAGCATCCTTGATTACGTATTCAAGCAAGCCTTCGGGAAGTTCAAAGCCTTCTTCAGCGAGGTCGAAGTAAGGCTGTTCAAGACCTTCTTCTTCAAATATCCATTCGCCGTTAAGCACTCTCTGAGTTACGGTGAATTTAAGAACTACGTCTTCCATTCCGCCGCTTGACCAGATTGCCGCAACGCCGTCCTTGAAACGGAGGGTTATGCTGTATTCGTCTGCGTCGGTCTGCTTTAAGCTGCCGTCTACTATATCGAGATAGGTCTTGTAAACAGTGTCCCAGTTCTCGATTTCGAAGGTGAGTTCCGCACCCGTGTACTCTTTACTGTCGCTGAGAAGTGTGGGCTTTTCAAGCTTTTTGAGCTGTGCGGGTTCAATCTTACCGTCGCGGATGAAGAATACGTATACCTTCTGAACGTCGCTTGCGAATGTGAAGTTGAGTCTGTAGTCTGCGCTTATAGACGCGGTTACGTAGTAGGTGGTATCCGAAACAAGATCTTTAGCCTCTGCTACATTGCCCTTATCGTCCTTGAACACATAGCTTATAAGCTTTTCGGGAAGTTTGCCGCCTGCATAATCCGTAGCCGACGTGTCGAGTACGGGAGCGTCACCCGTGATATCCCACGTTGCTTTTACGGTTACGCCCGTAATTTCAAATTTGAGCGTTACGGGGTCAATGCTGCCGTCCTGCCAGGTTGCATGAACGCCTTCCTTGAAGGTGAGCGTTACTTCATACTTGCCTGTGTCGGTCTGCGTTAAGCTGCCTTCCATTTCAAGATAATCCACATATGTGGTTGCCCAGTAACCAATCTGGAAGGTCTGAGCCTTGCCGTTGTAAGGACGGGTTGCATCCTTAATTGTGGGAAGGTTGAGCCTTGTATAGTTAATAGGCATTGTGAACACTGACGTAAGCTCGATATTTTCGTCGAGTTTGTAGTTCGTCGTGTAAGAACGGTTCAGAGCTACGGTTGCCGTATAGGTTTCACCCTCTTTAAGATTGGTGGGATCAGCCGTCTTGCCGTCTTTATCCGTATAAGTTACGTTTACAAGCGAGTTGTTTTCTACGGGATACGTGCCGGTTACCACGAAGGTGTTGGGCATATTCTTGGTATCCCATCTGCCGTCTACAATTATCTGGGTAATTTCAAACGTAAGAGTTACGTCGTCCGTGCTGCCGTCCTGCCATGTGGATACCATAGCATCCTTAATGTGCAGTTTGATTGTGTACGTTTTTGCATCCTGCTGAGAAAGACTATCGCTGTCAGCGGTGATTTCGACGTATTTCGTGTATAAATCCCAGTCGTTGATGAGGAACGTGTGCAACTTGCCGTCATATTCCACGCTGGTTTCGGAAAGCTGAGGAATGTACATCTTGTGTACGGACATTACAAAGTAATATCTCTTAAGTCCCGCAGTTTCGTATTCAACCTTTACGTTGTCGGTATCGCTTATTACAAGCTCCTTGGAGAACTTGACGCCCTGAGCCGATGCGAGTACTTCCGCCTCGGTTACCTCTTTGCCGTCAGCGTCCTTGAATATGTAGCTTGTTACGCTTGCGGGCAACGAGCCGCTTTCAAGCTTGACGGTGGAGTCGTTTGCTTTTTCGTTCCAGCCGATTACTTTGACTTCAAGTTTGGCTACCGTTATTACTACTTCGACGTCGTCCGTATTTTCGGTGCTTGCCCAAACCACGTTGCTTGCGCCGTCGGGGTTGAGGTCGTCCTTGATATGGAACGTAAGCTTGTAGCTGCCTGCGTTGTAACCTACGTTACCGCTGAAGTCGCTGTAAGTTACGCCGTCCGCAGAATACTCTATCTTAGCGGTGTAGTAGTTGTTCCAGTTTGTCTGAACGTTGCAAAGCTCTAAGAGATTATGGTTTGCAGCGTCGAATACCGTCCACTTTTCACTGTCTGCGGGAGCAACAAGCTTGGTCTGGGTTATTGACCAGTTGACCGTGAGGTCGGAGTTGTCGCCGCCCTGCCACTTGGTGCTTTCGGGGTACTTTAAGCCTAATACAAGCTTATAATTGCCTGCGTCGGTGTACTTATCACCGCTCTTGATTTCAATGTAGTCGTCGCCGTATTCGGCAATGTACTGCGTGAGTATGTTGATTTCCGAACCCGTGTAAGCCGCGTTTGCAAGTGCGGGCTTAACGATTTCTTTTACGGTTATCGAGAAGTTGAGAGTGTAAGCGTCCGAAGAGCCGTCCGCCCATGCGGCCACGGAGTTAGACTTGAAGGACAAGATTACCGAATAGTTGCCTGCATTCGTCTGCTTTAAGTATTCAGCGGGATGGTCCATTTCAAGATACTTATTGTACTTGGTTGCCCAGTCTACAATCTCGAACGTACGCTCGGTTGCGTTGAACTCGTAACTCGAGAATCTGAATTCGGGTTTGTCAATAGAAATCTTTTCGGTTGAGAAGAAATACGTTTTGTAAGAATCGTTGGAGTAGATAATGCTTACAAAGTCTGTATACGAGGACTTAACTGCAAGTTCTATTGTGAAGCCCTTGCCTACGCCTGCCGTAAGAACTTCTTCTACCGTTACGATTGCATTGGTTTCGCTGTTTCTTAAGATGTACTCGAAGAACTTAGTCGAAGCCGTTGAACCATCGGAAAGCTTAACTGTGGACTGTTCCTTGTTTGCGTTCCAGCCTGTTACGGTTACGCTGTAGTTAGATACTGCTACCGTAGCGGTCTGCGCCTCGGTTGAGAAGTTGCTCCAGACAACGTTTTCATTGCCGTTGTTAAGCGCCGACTTGATAGTGAATACTATCTTATAAACGCCCGACTTGTAAGCCGTGTAGTTCTTATCGGTTTCGTATCCTTCAAACGTCTCGAATTCACTGCCGTCTGCGGAGTATTCAACCGTTACGTCAAAGTAAGTGTTCCAGTCGTCGCCATAGCCGCAATCTTTAACAAGGTTGTGTACTTCGCCGTCGAATACTGTCCAGCCGCCCGCGTCGGGAGTTGAAAGTACTCTCTGGTTGACGTTCCAGTTTATAGACTTTTCGTCGGACGAGCCGTCGTTCCATACACAGCTGTCTGCATCCTTGAACTTGAGCTTAAGCTCGTACTTGCCGACGTTGGTTGCGCTTACGTTGCCGCTGAGTTCAACGAAGTCTGTAAATGACTTGTCAAGAACGGTTGCAAGATTTATTGCGCTGCCGGTGTACTCGTAATCGCTGATTGTAGGAATGGTTATCATCTTAGCGTTGATTGTGAAGGTAAGCTCAATTATCTTACTTCTGTCAATCGTGCCGTCGGTGGTCTTCCACGATGCGTTTGCCGTATCCTTTATCTTGAGATATACGGAGTACGTTCCAGCCTTGGTCTGTTCGAGCGACGCGCTTTCAATCTTCTTGCCCTCGTCGTCGGTAATGCTTGTAAATTCAAGATAATCGGAATAGTATTCCCAGTTATCTATAACGAACGTATGCTTTGTGCCGTCATAGTCAGCGGTGTCAGCCTTTAATTCGGGATTTACGAGCCATTCAAGACCGGTGTAAGGAGTTACATAGTCGTAGCTCTTGCTGTTGTCGTCTACGTAAGCAAGCGTGATGTTGTTTGTAAGCGCGCTTACAACGTAGGGTTTAACGGTTAAGGTTATGCCGCCGCCGAGAAGTTTAGCCTCGTCTTTGGTGTATTCCTTGCCGTCCGCGTCGGTTATCGTGTAACCGAGCATATCGGGCTGTACGATTGCATCGTAGTCGGTCATAGCCGTGGTGTTTTCGTAATCGCCCTTCCAACCCGTTACAGTTACGGTAAGTTTACCGACTGAGAAACGAACGACCTGTTTATCGGAGCTTTCATTCTCCCAAACCGCGTTGGTTGCGTTTTTGGTGTTTATGCTGCTCTTAATCGTGAGAGTAAGTTCGTAGAACCAAGCGTCGTAAGCGTCGGTTAAGACATCTTTGTAACCGCTGTAGTTCATGTACGTACTTCCGTCACGCGAGTACCTTATAGATACGTCGTAGAAGTCCGCCCAGTCTGCATCCGCGCCGCAAACCTCTACCATAATGTCGTGCGACTTGCCGTCGAACTCCGTCCACTGACCGCTCTCTTCGGGTATTGTCAGCTTGCGCTGTTCAATAGTCCAGGTGAGCGTATCCTTTAAGGTTTCGGGGAATACAACCGTGTAGTTGGGGTTGGTTACGTTAATTGTTACTTTTGCCGTATATGTGCCTGCCAAGGAACCGCTGTTGCCTGTGTAGGTTACGGTTGCCGTGCCCGCAGTTACCATATCGGTGAGCTGTTTAGGAAGGCTCTGAAGTTCTACGGTGCGGGTTACCGCGCTGCCGTCTTCAAGCGTGTATACGAACGCGTTAGCATAGTTCCAGTAAGCCGTGTTAAGTACGATTTCCGCAACGGAGATACTCCAGTCAAGAGTGTTGGGGAAATCAGGAGCTTCCCAGCTGTTCGCGTCGTAAGTCATTATGAATTTAGCCTGATAGTCGCCCTTGTTGGTTGCCTCGAGTCCGCTGTAACCAGAAATGGTAAGGCCGTAAAGCTTATCAGTACCTTCGAGCGTGAGCTTGTAAGGGTTGCCGTCGTATACGAACTTGCTTACTTCAGCGCCGTAGATATCAATCCACTTGCCCTGAGCCGCGTCGTAAGTGCACTTGCCTACGCCGCCGGTATGGTCGATTTTCCATACAAGCATCGAAGTATCGATCGTGCCCTTAATAATTTCAAACTCGTCCTCAACCTTGCTGCTGATGCTTGATGAATCGCCGGCATCTTTAATGTTGTAGTTGAGAGTTATGACTACCTTGTATTTGCCTACGGCTACGGGAGCTGTGCTGCCCATATTGGTGCCGTCCGACAATCTTGTGTAAGTTACCTTTACGGAATTATCCACTACGGAAATTCTGCCTTCGTCGTCCTGATCAACGGAAATGGTTGCCACGTATGCGCTGCCCGTGTAAGGGAACTGCGTGCCCGTTTTGCCGTTGACAAGAACCTTGAACATAACGGGAATCTGAGATCCGCCGACTGTGAACTCGTGAGCTACAGTACCCTGATCCTCGAAAGGAACGAGCTTGTAGTTGGTTGCATAGTTGACCGTGCTGAAGGTTCCGTCGGTAAGCTTAGGAGTTACGCGGTAGGTTACCTCTACCTGTGAATAGGTTACCTTTTCGGTCTGTTTCCAATATCCGCCCTCGTCGTACGAGTCGTCTTCAATCCACTTCTCGTAAGAATATGTGACTTTCTCTCCGCCGTCGATAAGTACGGGGATATTGAATATCATATTGTCTTCGTCAACCTTGACGATAGGTTTCCATTGCACGTCGATAGGCGCTTTGTTTATCTGCCAGTCGCACGTCCAGCTGAAATCGCCGGTGTAGGTTGAAGGATCGGACTGTAAAGGTGTTATGTAGTTCTGGCTTGAAACCGTGAAGGTTACGCCCGTCGTATATCCTCTTGCCTTGCCTTCGGTAGCGTTCGTTTCAGAAGTGTTGCCTGTGTAACTTGCTACCGTAAGCCCTGCGGGAAGTGACGTGCCGAGAATTTCTACACTCTTAGCCGTTTCGTCATAGGTGTACGGGTCGGAGTAATCCCACTTAACCTGCGACATATTGAACTTAGCTTTAGCTATAGTGTAGTACAGGTGGTAAGTTGTCTGAGGGAAGTAATACGACGAATCGTATGCGCCTATAACTACGCTTACGCAATAAGTATCCGCTTTGTAGTCGGTTGCAGTCGTGTCGCCGCTGTACGAAACAAGTCTTACGTTGAGTTTCTGTAATTCTATATCGTTGAGCGTGATAGAGAACTGGTAAGCCGCTCCCGCATACGTCAAATCAAGCGCGGTGCCCGGAGTATTATGACTGCCTGTTACCTGTATCTTGCTGTTGCCGCCTATCGAATACTGCCATACAAGGTCGTTTTCGGTAAATTTAGCAGGGTCGGAGTTGATTACAAACTTCAGCTTGTAAGTGCCAAGCGTGTAGTTATCGGCAGCCGCCGCGTGTGTAATTACAACGTAATACGTTCCCTTTGTTAAAGTTGTGGGAATTGCGTAACGGTTGGTTCCCGACGCCGTTAATGCAGTCGTTACCGCCGAATTGTTATTGTTGTACCAGTAAGCGTTGATGCCTACGGTTTCGCCTTCAACGGGATTTAGACCGGTTATGGCTACGTTGAGGAATACGGGTACGCCCGCCGCCCAGTTGTTAGAACCCTGGTCGATAGCGTCGTTTACCTCAGTTACGGGTGACGAGAATTTCAATTCAGCAGAAAGCGCTTTCTTATTGATTACAAAGTTGAAAGTACGCGAGGTGTAACTCGTCCAGCTTGAGTTATCGGTATCGATTATCGAAACTTTTACTGTATACGTACCGACGTCCTTTGCACTCAACGTAAGTAAGCCCTGATCCCATGAAACTTCTTTCATGCTGCCCAGCGTTACCTCGTATCTGTCAGTACCCTGTACAACGTTTTGTAACGTGAAGTTGATATCGGTTCCGGTGTAAGTCACCGAAGTGCTTACGCCCGAGGCTACGGTAGGATATGCGTGGTTAAACTTATTGATTACAAGTCCTAAATCGAACGTGTAGTTATAACCTGCGCTGTAACCAGACCAGTTTGTATTGTTGATATCCTTTAAGTATACTCTGAACGTGTAAGTTGCAACGTACTTAGCCTTTAAGGTGAGTACCTTTGTGTCGTCGTCGTACGTGAACACTGCCTTGTGGTCGTCGTCCTTACCAGCATAGTTGGTGAGGTCTTTCCACGTAAGGTATGTTGCATCAATATCCTTGAACTGTGCGACGATGAAACTGCCGTTATAAACGGAATACTTATATCTGCCGCTTATAGATTCGTTAGTTGCAAGTCCCGTCTTTACGACCGTAGGTACCGTGAGAACAGCTCTGTTGATTACTATTCTGTAGTCGATATAATTCGACGTCGTGGTTGACCAGCGCGCATTTGCCCAAGCATTGTCGGCAATCTGGAATCTTATCCAATAAGTTCCGATATACTCGGCTCCGATTGTAGCGGAATTAGAATCCTTATCCCACTTAATCTGAAGTCTGTGGTCGCTAGCCGTACCGTTGGAATAGCTTGTTATATCACGCCACCATACTATCTGGTCGGTAATATTGACATCGTTGATAACGTTGCTCATTACCGCGTTCTGAACGGTGAAGTTGAATGTAAACGTCTTTACGGTAGCAGTCGTCGTGCCTACGCCGTCGTCGACGAAGAAGGGCGAATCGTAAATTGCCTTGGTGATTTCAAGAGTGAAATCCTTATAGGTCGAACCGTCGGTGAATGTACAGAATGCATTGGTGCTTACTCTTACTACGTAAGTAGCCACGTTCTGTGCACTGAACTCCATCGTTTCGTCCTTAGCGTTCCATACGCCCGCGCCGCCGTTGAATTTAGGACCTGAAGTGAGCGTGTAGGACATCCACTTAGCCGTGCCGTCCGCGTTAACGTCACGCAGGTAGTCCTTAAGCGCGATTTTCTGGTCTTTACCGCTGTAAGTTACGGACTTTTTAAGACTGGTGCCGTTGTCTACTATCGAAGGAATAGTTACTTGCGCCTTCTGCAAGTAGATATACACGGACTTGTTGCTTGTTGCATACGACGTGTTCCACTGCATATTGTTGTAATTCTTCAGAACGAATGTTACGTAATAGCTTGTGATAGGCGCGTTTGCTGCAACAGTGACGGTAAGAATCTTGGTATCTGCGTCGTAATCCGCCGACATATTCTTTATGTCGTTGAGCGTATAGGTCATGTAGTCGGAATCCCATACGTCGCGGTACTGGAAGGTATACTTATCCGAAGTGTACTTCTGCGTGTTGTTGCCGACTACAGAAGGCAGAATCATTTTTACGACCTGTATTCTTAAGTGGTAAGCTTTGTTTCCTACGTCGTAGCTTGACGACGTTGTCCAGGAAGTATTGAGCGTATCCTTAAGAGCGAGCGTAACGTAGTTATCTCTTACGTCCTTTTCCGCATCGCCGACAAGCTTGTTGCCGTCCTTATATTCTATGGGGAAGGTCGTTGTGTTGTACGACGTAGCCGTCATCCAGTTCTGGTCTACGCCCGAAAGCGTGAACGACTGAGGCTGGTTATTGAAAGGCACGTCAAGGTAGTACATATTAGTACCTGTGTTGCCTTCAATTCTCGGCAGTGTAATCTGCTTACGGTTGATGCGCACGTAGAAATACTTATAGCCCGTGCCGTTGTTGCCGTCGTTCCAGACATAGTTTTTGGTGTTCTTTAACGACAGCGTAATCTGATAGTCTATCGTATTGCTGTAATAGTTGAGATAAACGTGAGACGCCGCATAATTAAGCGTACCTGTCTTAGGATCGTAGCTTTCAAGAAGGTCGCCGTTCTTGTTGCCGTTAGAGCTGGACGCGATAGAGTTATCACTGTAATTAATGATATTGTTGAGTACGCCTGTAAGACGGACCTTTTTGTCGTTTCCGTCGTACTCGAAAATAGCCTTTCCGCTGTTGACGGGCGAAAGTATTTCGATATCCTTTCCGTCATCGTCCTTGCCTGCGGAAACTTCGTAGTAAGCAGGAAGGTCAATAGCTTTGCGCTCTATTCTGAGGTTATACGTCTTATCGGTCGTAGTACCGTCAGTCCAGCGGTAGTTGGTATTTGCGAGGTGAATTGTTATGGAGTAGTTGTTTACACCCGTCGTATAGAATACGTCGTTTGCCGAGCATACGTAACGCTGGTTTTCAGCGTCGTATACGTAGTTAAGACGGTACGTACCGTATGAAGTGTTGGAATACGACGTGTAGGACGAAACTGTGAGAATATGTTCGTCAACGATATTCGTAAGATACATATACTGCGTTACGGGGTTGCCGTTCGCGTCAGTTTCGTAGCTTACGGTCTGGGTCATGTTGGAGCCGTAGCCCTCGATAGCGGGCATTAACAGTCTCTTGATATCGATCTTTAAAATCATATCGACAGAGCCGTTGGTCTGGTTATCCCACTCCATATTGCCCGTATTCTTTAAATTGAACCTGAAGGTATATGTGTTAACGTTAGTTGCCCAAACGTTGAGGGTATCGTTCTTCTTCCAGTTATCGTCAGTATCTCTGCCGGGGGAATTGTAAGTTGTAAGAGAAACGAACTCGAAGGGCGCGTAAATATTCATGTACTGCGCATACGCGGTGTACTCTACGGTCTTCTGGTTGCCGACAATAGTGCCGTTATCTCCCAGATCTTCAACAACGATAGCGGGTCTGTTGACTTTTATCTTGTTGATTACGAACTGTAAAGACTTTGCATTGTTGTAAGCAACGTCGTCCTTCCACTTATAGTTTGCACTGTCAAGATAGAAGTATATCGTATAAGTAGTTGCGTTTGTCGCCTGATATTCAAGCTCGTTACTGGTTGCCCACTTGCTGTCGTCCTTAAGAGACATACCAGAAGGATATGTAGGATATTTTACCTTGCCGTAAGGTACGCTGACCTTTATGGACTGCGAATAGGTATTGAACGTTACCGTCTTTATACCCTTTGCATGGTCGTAGGTTGCGGTTGCCTTGTCGTCCTCCTCAACTATAGTGGGAAGATCTACGGCCTGCGGCGTAATTTTCAGATAGTAATATCTGTCGTCTGCGCCGTTATCCGCCCAACGGTAGTTGCTGTAATTGGTAAGTCTTACGCGAACCATGTAGCCGGTATTATTGAGGTAGTTCATTGCGAGGAACTCGTTGGGGTTGGTAGAACTTACCTGAAGAGTGCCGGTCTTATCATACATCAGAACTTCGTTCGCATCCCAAGGCGAAAGCACCATAGACTGGTTTGCGCCGTTGAATACGACTTCCTTGGTGTTGCCGTTGACTCCCTCTATCGTGGGAACGGTAACAGCTTTCTTGTTAATTACAAGATAGAGGCTCTGACCGTTTGTGTTGCCTGTTTCCCAGATATAGTTAGACGAATGGGAAAGTGTAAACGTTACCGTATAGGTATTTACCGCTACTGCATAGAAAGTGAGATAATTCTTTGCAGGCGTCGTAGGCGTCGTGGTTTCAGCATCACCGCCTTCACCTTCTGCAGGCGCGGGCGTCGTAGTTGCAAGCAGGTTGAGCGACGACGTTTTGCTGTAATTCATCAGGTTGCTGTCGTAGCCGTCAATTACTATATAGCGGTTGCCTGTGTTGTAATCAACGTACTTGTACGAACCCGTCCAGCGCGAAGTGTTGTCATCATACTCGTCGTTTGCCACTATTGTGGGGATTGAAACCGTTTTAGGTTTGATTATTATGTAAATATACCTGTAAGTATCGGACAGACCGTCTGCCCACTTATAGTTGGTAGTATTATAGATATAGAAACGTACCCAGTACGAAGTAGCGTTCAGCGCCGTATATGAATGGAGATTCTGCGACGCGTCTACGACTGTATGCGTAACCGTACCGCTTATACCCACGCCAAGCTCTACATTTTCGGCAAAGGTGACCGTAAAGCCCTGCTGCTCGCCGTTGAACGTGAGGTTTATATCCTTGCGGGTAGCGCCGTTTTCAACCGTGGAGATATAGTCGGCGTTAGCCGTTATGTAAGGCGTAGGAGCCGAAACTACCTTCTGCGTGATTTGCAGCGTAAGGGTTTTCGCTGCTCTGTCAACCCCGCCCGTCGTTTGCCACATATAGTCATTCGTAAGCGAGAATGTCAGGCTGTACGATGCGGCGTTCTGCGCGGTTGCCTTTAAGATAAGCTCGTTAAGCGCCTCGTCGGTGTAGGTACTCATAGTCGTACCGTTCCAGCTGTACGTCATTTCGGTAGCGTTGTAACCTCTTACGAGCATCGATCTGCCCGCAGTGTCCGCAGTGTAAATTACCGTCTTGCGCGTACCGTCTACAGTACCGTTATCTTCTAATCCGTCGCCGTTGATTATATAAGGAACAGCGATGGGCTTAGGAGTAATCTCCAGCGTAAAGGTTTGCGTCTGCGTGCCGTTAGCGTAAATGAAGTTAAGGTTTGCGTTACCCGTGCCGTTGAAACCGAGTATTACCGAATATGTGCCGACGTGAACGGCGCCGGGATAGGTTATACAACCGGCAACAGTCCTGTCGGGGTCGCCGAGGTCGGAGAAGTTTGTACCGCCTGTACGCGTGAGGTCGTAATTGGTTAATATCTTAAGCGGTTGTGCATTGCCGTCGTATACGACGGACTTTTTGAACGAGCCGTCCGTCTGAGTTACGCCGTCTTCAAGCGTAGGCAGGGAAATTTCCTGTCTGTTTATAATGACTGTGTAAACTCTCTGGTCGGTATTAGTGCTGCCCGCCCACTGGAAATAGCTCGTATTTCTGAGTCTTACGTAAATCGTATAAGTGCCGGCGGTTACTAAGTGATAGTTACCTTCCGTACTGCCGTCAGCCCAAGCGAGGTTGACGCCTGAAATACTTCCTCCGTTCCAGTTTACTGCGCTGAGTGCGAAAGTAACCTGATCTTTATTAACATCCTTAATCCTTACGTCATAACCGTTGACGTCATACGTAACTTCGAGCTGGCTGGTTGAAATAAGCGTTTCAACCTCGTAGTCGCCTTCTTCGCCGTTCTGTACGGTAACCTGATACATATTGGGCGCAACAACATCCTGCTTGATTATGTGCATGTTGTAAATCAAAGCAGACGTACCGCCGCCCACCCACTGATAGTTGACAGTATCTTTAAGATCTATCTGTATCTTATAAGGATAGCTTGCATTGTTAACCCATGAGCAGTTTGCATTGAACGCTATCCACTGGTCAGTTGAATTTGTAGTGGGTCTGTAACCGCTGTAGTTCTGATTATTGTTGGGATACCACCAGTAATCGTTTTTCATTAAGTTAGTGTCATAGCCCTTAATGTGCGCTGTAACACCCTTGTTGCAGTAAACTACGCTGAGCGTATCGCCGTTGAGCGTATAGGTAAAGCCGTTGTTGATAAGCCAATCCTCGTCAAATTCAGGCGCGGCAACACTCATACGCGTTATATTGAAACGGTACGTTAACGGGTCGGTAGAGCCGCCTATCCAGCAATAGTTGGAAGAAAGGTTTACTTTAACCGTGTAGTTTGCAACATACCGCTGATAGAAATAGTAATACTTACTTGCCGCCCACTGAGAGGAATCGGCGGTAAGCCTGTAGCTTGAGTTGCTTGTGCCCGTATCAAAGCTTGATATTGCAGCCGTTTCTTCTACGGAAAGTTTGAAGAACTGGTTTGCATTGTTAAATACAGTGCTGTAAGTATCGCCGTCAACCACCTGAACGTCAGAAGAGTTGTACGCTCCACCCGTGAAGGTATATACAGGCGCAGTTACCTGCTTACGGCTGATTATAAAGGTGTAGTCTCTGTATGTAAGTCCGCCTGCCCACTGATATAAGTTTGTGTCTCTGACGGAAACCCTTACAGTATAGGTATTTGCATTTACCGCCGTACGGATACATTCCATTGTAGCGTTGCTCCACGATGCGCCGGTACTTGATGCATCTGACAATGCGGGAGCGCCGGAAACACCGCCTATCGAAACCTCGCTGGAATGAGCGCCTGTAAATTTGATACGGTAATAGTTGCCGGTATACTCGACGGTATGACCGCTTTCTATGGGCGTATCTTTCATTGCCGTGGGGTCGTCATCCGTTGCCGCACTTTCGATGAGGTTGAATACAGGCTCGGCAAGCGTAGCTTTAGTTACAACGAAGTGATATTCGCTTGCCGTTCTTACACCCTCGCCCGTCCACATAATATTTCCGTTTATCGTGGTTATGGTGAAGTAGTAATCAGCAGGAGCGAACGCCGCAACCCTGACAAGGAATGCAGGTCTGCCGTCGTACGTTGACTGTTGAACTGCCGAGAAATAACTTGTATTTCTAAGAGACACCGAATACTCGTTAAGGTCCGCCGTGCTGCCTTCGGGTACTACGCAGTAAACGGCACGGGTTGTACGGCTGTATTCGTCGGTAACGGTGTTGTTATCGTATTTAACGTCGTTGTAGTAGTACTCAAGTCTGGGAATTTCCTTGGGAGCAATTACGAAAATGTACTGTCTGTATGTATTCCATGAATTGCCGTTATCCCAGACATAGTTATCACTGATAAGTCTTACACGGTAATCGTAGGTACCTACCGTACTCTGCGCCATATAAGACGAATCAACCGTTACGCCGTCAATGGTTATCTTACTGCCCGCACTGGGAGTAAGTCTGTAACTTTCATTACCGGCATAAGTGTTATAAACTGCGATAACGTCGGTAGAGTAGTTGAAATGGTTATTATTTACCGCTGATATAGTGGGCATGAACACTATATTCTGATTTGTAGCATTGTAAACTGCCGTATATCTGTTACCCTCTATAACCTCGCCCTTTATGGGGTCGTAAAGCGAAATAAGAGAAACTTTAACCTGCTGAACGGTAATTGTGTATACCTTAGCGTCGTAGCCTTCGCCCTTCCACTTATAGTTCGAGTTGGGGGTTACCGTCAGGGTGTAGTCCTTACGGTTTACGCCTGCGGCAAGGGTAAGGAAGTAATCCGTACCGGTAAGCGCAGTCTTCAAAGTGGCTTCGCTGACGGATGCAGAATAGTACGTACCGCCCGCATAATTTTGCAACACGAACTTATAGCCGGTAAGCGTGCTGTAGCTTACGTAAGCCTGCCTTGTATCCTGATGGATATAATCAGGGTCGTCGGGATCCGTTATGGGTGCGTCACTTGAGTCGAGGCGGTAGAATTTAGGGATTTCCACCTCCTGTCTGTCAATTACAAGGTGATAAACAGGGTTAGTAGCGTTATTCTCCCACTTGTAATAAGATGTGTTGGAAATAGAAAGCGTAATTGAATAATCAGCCGCGTTCTTTGCATAGAAATTTCTGACGGATACTTTTGCTTTCGATCCGTCGGGCTGTTCCTCACCAAACGCTTCCGTAGTCCAGTCGACAGTCATTGTGCTGTGCGAAAGGGTATGCGTTATGCCGGAATTTGCGAAATTGAGGAAGGAAATCCTTTGGTTTTGTCCGTTATAAGTTACCGTCTTGTAGTTATTTGCAAAGTTGTCGCCATCTTCAACGTATACCGTAGGAAGAGCTATCTCAAGCTTATCGACGTAAACGACAAATGATTTCTGTGCAAAATCTACGGTTGAACTTGCCGTCTTCCAGCAATAGTTTGCCTTAGGCGTTAAGTAGAACGTCCAGCCCGCAGTTCTCGTTAAATCCGTGCTGTAATGAATTACAGATAATTTAATTCTGCTGTTAGCGTCGTCAAACGCCGTAGTCATGTAGTTTGTGTTGTTGCTCGTACTTATATCGAAATAGGCACTGGTAATATGGCTGTAACCCTCAAACGTAAAGTAGTACGAACCGCTCTGAGGGATATTGGGGTTATAATTTACACGTATAAAGCCTACGTCAGAATCGGTTACACGGCTGCCCGCAGCGTAAGTAGCGTCAGCTCCGTAGTAGGCAAGCTTGGGTGCCTCGAGCTCCATACGCTCGACTATAACCGTATATATGCGGTTACCCGTTGCAGTGGCGTCGTCCCACTCATAGTTGCCGACAGGCGCCAAGGTAAGCGTGTACGTACCCGCGTTGGTAACCTTTAACAAGTACTTTTTAGCAGCAACCTGCCACTCATCTCCGTTTGCCGAACTACCCGACTTCGTTACGGTAAAGTAATCCTGCGATGCGTTAAGAAGAGTTGCCGTCTGCTGGGTTCCGTTGTAGGTTAAAGTTTTAGTGAAACCGCCCGAGCCTGCGTCCGCAAACTCGAATTCGGGCAGAGTTATCCTTGCTTTTTTAACTTCGATTATAAACTGGCGCGCCGAACCCTCACTGCCGTCTTTAACGTCCCACTCGTGGTTGGCGTCGGGGCTTACCGTAAACGTAACCTTGCCGACGCGGTTGTTGCCGCTGCCCTGGGTAAGATAAATAACGTAGCCGTTGTAGTCGGAATCATACTTCCAGCCGCCCGCCATACTGTTGGGGTTTGACAGCGTGGGTGCAGCCATTCTGGTATTATCGTATCCGAGAATGTTGAAGTAATGGTTTTTCGCTCTGAATTCTACTACCGCGTTGTAACCGTCGGTTATCGTCGCGCCTGTTTTTTCGGCAGTGCCGTACGCGTCGTCGGTATAGATAAGCGTGGGTATTGCTACCTTCGCCTTGGAAATTATGATTGTAAATACCCTGCTACCTGTCTTTACGTCATCATTCCACTCGTAGAAAGTAGTGTTGGAGACAGTCATTGTCAGAGTATAGGTATTAACCTTCGCAGCCGTAAACGTGTAGCCGTTATTCTCGTTCTTAACAGTAGAATCTGCGCTTGCAGTTCTCGTAATGAAAGCGCTGTAACCGCCGATATACATTCCGAGATCAGCGCCTTCCTGATAGGTGTAATATGCGGTACGCGTCGTTGCATTGTAAGTTGCGCCGTAGCTGTTCTCTACTTCGCCGTCTTCATTCGTCTCATCGCCAATTAATGAGTTTAATTCAGGCACGTCGACAGGGCGTTTAATTATCGAGATATAAACGTTTCTCGTCTCATTAGTAGCACCGTCATCCCAGCAATAATTATTTGTGGGCGTGAATTGAATTAAACACTGTCTTATGATACTGCCATAGGAGGTAGCATGGTACTGGTCTATTCTGAAACGCCATTCACCCGTAGTCGCGTTTGCACCGACGTTAATCATATAATTGCTATTATAGTTTATAGGAGTGTTAGCGGGAATAGCTACAGATACAAGATTTTCCTTCAGATTTACGTCATACAAACCGTCAAGGGTGAAACAGTAGTAATAATTTGACGTATAATAAGTGCTGTACGACAAACCTGCGCTAAGCACGGTGTCCATTACCTGCTGCTTATTGTTTACACTGAAACCGGTATCGCTTCCGTAATAGTTGAGAGGATGGGTGACTTCATTAATCTTCTTTTTGTTAATCTGAAGTCTGAACACTCTCGAGGCCGAGCCGCCCTCAGCGGCATCATCCCACTCATATCTGTTTGTATTCGCCAAAGAGAACGTATAGGTGTACATACCTACGTTTTTAGCATACCAGTAGTACTGACCGACGGATATACCCGCCGCGTTATTGCTTATGCTGTGTCCGCTGCCCGTAACACCGCCTACGGCGCCCGTACTAAATGTTGCCGTTATTATCGCGGTTCCCTGGTAGCCGCTTACGTATATGGGATGCGTAGCGCCGTCGTAGGTATAAGTTACGACAGTTGTATCCTTAGTTGTTGTGGAGTCTACCGTTGCAAGGTCGTACGTGTCCTCTTCGGGTGTGGCAAGCTTAGGCGCCTCCACCTTTATCTTATCAACAACAACGGTAACCGATCTTCCGCCGGTTGCGCCGTCCTCCCAGCAATAGTTAGAGCTCGGCGTAATTGTATAAACGCAAGTATAAGGGTTCTGACCGCCCTTAATATAGAACATTGCATATTTACGCGTAGTGTCGATACCCTGATTGTCTATGTAAGTTGTGTGGTTAACAGCAAAACTGACGTAGCCGACAAAATCAGTTACGGCAAAATACTGCGCAGTGTCGCTGTAAGGCGTATGATATGTATAATTGAGGTCCTTTGAATTCTGCGTCTTGTTTACAACTACTTGCTTATTTAAATCAGAACGGTTTGAATCCGAACCGAAATACAGCAGCTCAAAGTCACCGGTAAGCTTTCTTGCCGTTATTTCAAGGTAATAAGCTACTACTCCCGTACTACCGTCCGGCCACTGGTATCTGTTAGTATCGGGCAATCTAATTCTTAAATAAGCCAAATTGCTGCCCGTCTGTAATGCGTGATACCAAAAACGTATTACACCGTTACCGCCGCTATTAGTATCGAAGTTGCTTATCGAGTAGCTGCCGTTGTTGCGGAAACCGTCATTCTGAATATATAACTGTATTCCGTCTTCCACAACATAGGGAAGATAAAGGAAAACGTTGTTGCCATGGTTATATTCGTAGGTTATCTTATTATAATAATCTACGTTGTTAATTTTGCTTATAATGCCCTTGCCGGTAACGTCTGTTACGATATTACCTGCATAATCCCTATAATTTTCGCCGTCCAGCCATACGCCGTTGCTTATACTGGGGAAGTCAACGATATGTTTTTTCACCTGAATATACAGATAACGCGTATCGTTTTTACCGTCCGACCAGCCGTAACCTGTTTTAGGTACAAAACTGATCCAGTGCGATGCTACGGTCGCACTTGTGGTGACGTCGAAACGATATTCAGTATTGTCGTTAGCCCACGTTCTGGCGCCTAAAATACTGGCGTTGCTGACGTTTACAGTAAGGTAATTGCCCTGTAACTCTTCTATCGCGAAGTACTGAGCAGTAAGAGGATACTCCATTACGTAACGGTAGTTAACGCCGTCCTGTGTAATGGTTACAGGTTTCCTGTTTGCCGACGCATAGCTGCTGTCCTTACCGTACGTTACAAGATTGTAAGTCTCCAAATCATCTAAAGCTTTTGTAACTATACGCATAACGTAAGTTCTGGTAGCTGAAGTATTTGTAACCGCGTCTTCCCACTGATAATATGATGTATTGCTCAGTTTGAGATACAGAGTATACGTACCCTGATTAGTATAATAGAAGTAGTAATGAGTTGAACCCTGGTAAGCTTCTTCAGTGAAGTAATTGCCACTGGGGCTTGAACTGTTATACTGAATAATAGTGCCGACGTAGTTATTAAGATATGCTTTCTTCTGAGTTCCGTCGTAAAGGAAGTCTATTTCAGTATCTTTATTGCTCCTTATACCGTTTGCCGACGCGGTAACGTTTACGTCGGTCGATATTTCACCGCTGATAATCTTGGGAACGGCTATAGCCCTTTTATTTACGGTAATGCTAACAGTCTTAGTGCCGGTAGTGCCGTTTTCCCACGCGTAATCGGTTGTAGGAGTAATAAAGAAATAGTGCGTACCGATGGGGTTTGTATAACTGCTGTTATAAGAATAATCGACAAAGAAATTATAGCGGTTAGTTGCATTATCAAAACCGTTTGCGCGGAGATAATAGCTTGTAGAATAACCGCTTACGCTAATCATACTGTCGTTTACGCCGACTAACGAATAATAGAAGTCGCTAGTTTCGTATTCTATCGTATGGGAAAATTCTGCTCCGCCGCCGGTAACCTCGGTTATAACTTTGCTGACCGCCGTTCTGCCGCTGTCATGCGCATAGTAATTGAGGGTGATTGCTCCGTCCTTTATTACACCCTTGTTCATTACAACGGTGTAAACGGTATTGGGGGTTGCGTTATCCTCCCACATATATTTTGCGGTATCAGCAAGAGATACGGTTACTGTATAGGTTGCAGCTTTTGTGAATAAGGCATTAAAAACGCCCGTTGTTGCATCGAAGGAACCGCTACCGGTTACACCCGATACGGTTGAAGGCATAGTAAACGTAAGCTCGCCCGAATATGCAGGTGAGAATTTAACAGTCTGCGCTCCGCCGTTATAGGAGAGCGTTTTTACGTGGTCTGCATTCTTATCGGCGTCTACAAGTGAAGGAGCTTTTACAGCCTTCTTTTCCACTATAATAGTATAGTCCCTTGCGGTACTTCCGGTACCGTCCTTCCACTCCATGGAAGACGTATCTTTAAGTGTCAGGCGGAAATATCTAGTTGTACCGACAGTCAAGGCGGCAGGATATGTTACCGTAACTTCGGTTCCGTCAGCGCTTACAACATAAGTAACCGCGTTTTGAGAAACGCTCGGCGTAAATAAATTTGCGTTATAGCCCTTAACTTTAAAGGTATAGGGTTCGGAAGCGCTGTAAGGCACGCTTACATATTCGCCTGTAACGCGCTCTTCCTTTGTGGTTGCCGTGCCGCTTTCGTCAGTAGTCTTTACCACACGCCAGAATGTGGGCGTGTCAATAGAAAGCTTGTTTACAGCAATTTCATATACCTTATCATCCTGGAATAAATCACCCCAGGTATTTTCCACGTTACCGCTCGTTTCGTCAGGTCTGAGCTTTACCGTGATTTTATAGGGCGCCGCCGCCGTTGTCGCGGGCGCGCCGTTCTTCACGGTAACGGTAAGAGTTTTAGCCGTAGCGTCCTCAACCGCCGTCATGTAAGTGGTATTTGACAGTGCGTACGTCATTGTCGCAGGATCGTAGCCCTTAAGCTGTACATACTGCGACTGCGTCGTACTGTATGTAAACGCCGTGTTATACGCACCGCCCGGAACAGCAGTGTATTTAACATCATCGTTCTCGTCCAAACTTCCGGTATAGAAAGTCGGACGGTTTATCGCCGCATAGGACGAACCTTCGTCAGGCGCCACGTATGCCGTATCTTCCGATACGGTCTGCGTTTCGCTCTGAGCCGCAGCGTTTACAGTGCGGTTCATAAAGAACGTTCCTGTAATGCCGGTAACGATTGCGAATAATGCAATCAGTACAACTGATAAAATCTTACTTCTGACAGATTTCATAGTTACCTCTCTTAAATAATTTTATAGTAATGTGTTTCAATGAAACGTGTAATCCTTATAATACTGTTTGTGCGTTACCTTGTAACGCACAGGAGGGTACCCTCCTGTCTACGCAATTACCACTTTTGCAAGCCAAACAGGACACCTTTTTAAAAGGTGCCAAAATTGACGGGGCTTTAACCCGCCTACTTAAAAAGAATACTATATTTATAATAATATTGCTTTTTTACCTATTAACCTATATATATAATATAACTATTTTTTCATAAAGTCAATGCTTTTACGACATTTCCTCTCAAAAACTGCTCTTTTATGCATCAAAATTTGTTCAAAACTCACTACGTTTGCTGTTTTTTACCAAATTCAGCATAAAATTAAGGGCGCGGCGTAATATACGCCGCGCCCTTTTATATATCTGATTATTAATCTGTAAGAATAGGATTTCCGCCTATTTTACTTATGTACATTACCGCCTCAGCCGAGAAGTCGTCGGCGATTACAGTAAGCGGTTTGGTGAGCGCACCGCGCGCAAGTATCTTTATCTGCTTTGCCGATTTTGGAACAATGCCCTTTTCCTTCAGGTTTTCCATATTTACGGTTTCGCCCGCTTTATAGTTCTTGGCAAGCGTGTCGCAGTTTACGGCAAACTTCTTGCCCGGCTTTCTGTGACCGTTGCGCTTTGCATATACCTTTTCGTAAAGTACTTTGGTTTCGTCATGCTCAAGGAACCTTGAAAGCACAAGCTCGATAACGTCGAACACTTCCTTCGCGTTCTTATAGCAGATATCGGGAACGAGTGTATACCACTGTTCGTATTTGGATTTGGGGAAACGCGATTTGAGGAACAGAGGATTCTTTTCCGCAATCTCGGACGCCGTTATGCCGTCCGTTTTCAGCAACAGGAAGGATTTATCGTCACTAAGCTCGTAAACGTAGATAAAACACTTTTTTTTGCCGTTACGCATTACGTAGTGCGTATCCGGAAGCGGTAAGCCCGTTTTAATTCTGTTTTCCCTGCGGTTGAGTATTACGGAGTCGCCGTACTTTTTGGTAAGCCATGCTGCAACCGTACTCTTGTTTATCTTCATCTGCGCCATGGCGTTGGCAAGCGCTATACTTTCTTTAAGCGTTATACCTCTTGCCGCAACCTCGACGTCAACCTGCTCGGGAGGAAGTTCTTCGTCTTCCTCTTCTATATCTTCTTCTTCGTCCTCCAACTCTATCGGTTCTTCAGCCGTTTCGGCAACTTCTTCTTCTGCAACTTCGGCAGGTTGCTCAACAGGCTCTTCAACAACAACTTCTTCTTCGGCAACCGCGGGTTCGGGGCCCTCTTCAACAAGCGGCAGATACTCTACAGACCTGCTCTTATTGCCGAATACAAGCCGTTCTATAATCAAAGCGATTATGTCGTATATCTCTTCCTCAGATTCAAAACCGAGGTTGGGAACTAAAGTATACCAGCCTTCCTGCGTTGTTTTGGGGAAAAGAGATCTCTTTATCGACGGGTACTGCCCGGTTATTTCGGCTGCCGTGCGCTTATCCGCACGTAGCAACAGCATTGATTTTTCTTTGCTAAGCTCGTAGACGTAGATAAAGCACTTCTTGTCGCCGTTTCTGTTTATGTAATGTGTATCCGCAAGCGGCAAGCCAGTCTTCGTTCTGTTGTCCCTGCGGTTAAGCAGTATAGCGTCACCGTAGTTTTCAGTAAGCCACTTCGCTACTGTGGTCTTGTTTATATTGATGTGCTTTGAAATTGTTGCCGCCGCAAGCGCAATGCTTTCCTTGAGCGTAAGTCCATCGCCTTCATCAATTGCAGGTTCTTCGGCAACTTCCTCTATTACAGTCGCAGGCGCCGCAGGTTCTTCAACTGGCACGGGTTCAAAGACTACAGGCGCGTCCTCACCGAACATAAGGCGCGCGATAATAAACGCGATTATGTTATAAATTTGCTCTTCCGTTTCAAAGCCGATATTCGGGATAAGAGTATACCACTGTTCCGCGTTCGATTTGGGGAACAGGGATTTCCTTATCGACGGATATTGTTCTATAATTTCTGTAGCGGTTTTGTCGTCCGCACGGAGCAACAGCATCGACCTTTCTTCGTCGAAGTCATAAACGTAAATAAAGCACTTCTGTTTGCCCTTTTTAATCAGGTAATGAGTATCGGCAAGGGGCAAGCCGGTTGACGTTCTGTTATTTCTACGGTTGAGTTTTATTTCTTCGCCGTAGTTTTCAGTTAGCCATGCCGCTACGGTCCTCTTATTTATATTAATATGTTTTACGGCAGCCGCCATAGCAATGGCAATACTTTCCTTAAGCGTAAGTCCGGTATCTTCGGGCGCCTGTTCTTCCGCGGTTTCAGCATGCTCGGCAATAGCAAGCTGTCTTCCGCCCTCAAGCATTAACGGAACGCTTGCAGCGGGCAACAAAAGGTTTGAGCAACCCGAAAGTAATAATGGCTGCTGATATCCCAACTGAGGCATAATGCCGGTATTTCCTGACTGAGTATCATTCGAGGCAGCCGCAGCTTGCTTTTTCTGTTTCGCCTTGGCAGGAGTCTTTTGCGATACTGCCTGTTTAGCCGCTTGTCCCTTTTTACTATGGGTATACGCTGCCAATGCAAGACCGAGCACGACAAAACTCATTATTATTACTGCCGCAACAATTACAACGATAGTTGCAATTATGTCGGTATTATTTTGTGTTAGCAAAGGCAAAAATCCCATTATCCTACCGCTTATAGTTTCAAAGAAAAAGTGAAACCGCAAAATTTGTATTTTATTATATCATACTTGTTGCTATTTGTCAATTTAATATGAAAAATAATAAATAATGTAAATAAACGGTAACGCGCGGCGGAAAACGCCGCGCGTTGATTTATCTGACAGTTCATTATATATTCAAATCAAAATCGACGATACCGCTTTCGGTGTGATAAAGCGCACCTGTAACAAGCAAGCCGTCACGTTTTTCCAAAAGCTTTTGAATTTTTGATACGCTTTGCTTTACGTTTAAAACGCTTGCCTTTATCCCGTCCGTTTCCATACCGATTGCACGCAGTATTTCATCTGTGATAAACTTTACGTAACCTCCGTTTTGTTTCGCCGCCGCGCCTACCGCGCCGCAGCCCGTATGCCCGAGCACAACTACAAGATTACAGCCTAAATGCTCCACGGCATATTCTATACTGCCGAGCTGGTTATTATCTATGACGTTGCCCGCGACACGTATTACGAACAAGTCTCCTATTCCCGCCGAAAAAATATTCTCGGGTATTACCCTTGAATCCGAACAACTTACAATAACGGCGTAAGGCTCTTGTCCGTTCTCGCTCGTGTACCTGCGCCTTTCGGGCGAAATATCACCGTTGCACGTTACTGCGCCGAGATAGCTTTTGTTACCTTTCTTTAACTGCTCCAACGCATAGGAGGCTAAAACATTTTTCTCTTTCATAGTTTTCAATATTTACGTTGATAAAATTATTTGTCTTCTTTTGTGAGGAATTTTGAAAGCGTTGATTTAAGCAAATCCATATCGATAGGCTTTGAAATATGCGCGTTCATGCCGCAGTCAAGACATTTTTTCATGTCGTCGGCAAAAGCGTCCGCCGTCATTGCGATAATAGGCAAATGCTTATCGGGGTGATCGAGTGCGCGGATTTCAACCGTCGCCTCATATCCCGTCATAACGGGCATACGTATATCCATCAGTATTGCGTCGTAAGTACCTGGTGCGGAATTTTTCAGCATTTCAACGCATATCTTACCGTTTTCAGCCCTGTCAACCTTTATACCCTCGTCTTCCAATAGCATTTCGGCAATTTCCCAGTTAAGGTCGTTGTCCTCGGCAAGCAGGATATGTTTGTCGGTCAGGTCCGTACTCTTTGATACCGATTGATTTTCTTTAATGCTTTCCGCATTTTCCTGAGTAAACTTACGCAAACCGTAATACAGCGTAGATTTGAATAAGGGTTTGGAAATAAATCCGCTTATACCAGCCTTGCGCGCCTCTTTTTCCATATCCGAACAATCGTATGCGGAAATGAGGAGAATAGGAATTTCATCGCCGAGTTGCTTGCGAATCCTGCGCGCCGTTTCAAGTCCGTCCATTCCGGGCAATTTCCAGTCAAGTAGAATAGCGTCGAATTTTTCACCCGCACCGTTCGCATTAATAGCCTTTTCAACGGCGTCTTCACCCGAAAGCGTCCACTGACAGCGAATACCAATTCCTTTGAGCGATGCAACCGTCGAACGGCATAACTGCTCGTCGTCGTCAACTACAAGCATATTCCAGTCGGGCAAAACCATTTCTTCTTCGGGTGTTTCCACCTTTTCGAGGTCGAGAACGATATGGAAATGACTGCCTTTGCCGAGTTCGCTCTCGACGTTGATTGTTCCGTGCATTGCGTCGACGATATACTTTGTAATCGCCATTCCAAGCCCGGTACCTTCCGTCTTATGAACGCGTGTACTGTCTTCACGGGTGAATGACTCGAAAATCTTTTCCATAAACTGCGGCGTCATTCCTATTCCCGTATCGCGCACGTCAATAATATTGCGTACGTATTTTTCGCCGAGCGGTGATTTTTCCTGACAGAGTGCAATGTCTATCGAACCCTGTTCGGGCGTGAATTTAATCGCATTAGACAAAAGATTCAAAAGCACTTGATTAAGACGGACGCTGTCGCAATATACGTTTTCGCTGATAATGTCGTGAATATAGATATCGAATTTCTGGGATTTTATCTTTAACTGCGGCTGCACGATAGTGGCAATTCCGTCCATAATCTCGCGGAGAGAAATATTCTCCATATTGAGCGTCATCTTTCCGCTTTCGATTTTAGACATATCGAGCACGTCGTTGATAAGTCCAAGCAAATGCTTACTTGAAAGCGTTATCTTTTTGAGACAATCCTGAACCTGCTGTTTGTTATCTATATTAGACGTTGCAATCGACGTCATACCGACTATTGCATTCATAGGCGTACGGATATCGTGCGACATATTGGAGAGAAATTCGCTCTTTGCTTTGTTGGCATTAATTGCCGCCTCTCTCGCGTGGTCAAGCTGCAACAGGGTTTTCTTATTGAAATAGTAATAAACGGCGAAAATTCCTACAAGTATTACGATTATTGCCGCGACCGTAACGACAATCATTATAACCCAATGATTGTTCAAAGCTCTTATCGTGCCGTTCATTTCGGAATTGTTTGTAAGCGTTACGAGATACCATTCCGACTTACTCAATGTATTGCAGTACATATGAATATGCTTATCTTCAACGTGAATAATGTTGGAATACACTTCGTCTTTGCGCATACACTCGTTTAATTCACGGATAATTTCGTCCATAGAATTATCCGAACTTCCGTACTCGTTTTTTAGCAACGCGGAAAAGCTTGCGTATTCGGTGTCTTCATCACGTTTTAAAACCAGCGAGTTAGTTTCACCGTCTTCGCGCACATCCTCAAGTATAATATATGCGGAGGTATCCTTGCTTTCCTCGGAGTTCATATTCAGCATACTGATAAAATCAGCGCTGGAAAACCCTGCGACGAGCGCCATACTTTTTTCACCGTTAGGCATAATGTGTTTGTCTGTGGGAACGGAACACATTATGATATCCTCTTTGGTGCCGTCTTTCGCAGTGCCGGTGCCGACGGCTATCTTGGGATTACCGTCTAAAACCGACTGTCTGAACGGGACCAAATAAGTAACAATGAACGTGTTATCCGAAATGAAATCCATCGTTCTTCCGTCTTCTTCTTCGGCGATATGGTCTTTGTTTATGCGCATAAATGCAATATACTTAAACTTCCAATTCTCAGCGCTGCTTGCCAGTTTCGCGCGCTCTTCCTGAGTCTCCGCCGCGCCGAAGTCATCCGCCAACATTTGCATCATACTTATGCGCTGTTCCATTACCGTCTCGAAACGTTGGGTAAGCTGATAGCTCATTTCACGCATTGATTTTTCGCCAATATGATCGACGGCGTGACTCGTGTTCTTACTCATAAACACGCCCAGCAAACTGAACAACAATGCACAAATAACAACGCAAACTATAACGCCGACCAACATTACGCGTTGACCGCGGTTTGATAAGAAATGCTTTTTAGTAATCTTTTCTTTACGGCTCATATAAAACTCCGTCGCGCCATTCATATGATGATACACATACTGATTATATAAAATCAGCCTAAAATTGTCAATAGTAAAAACGTAATGAACAGATTTCCCGCCGAAACTCTGTTTTCCGTACATCATTTATACGGTTTTTAATATCTCTCAAAATATGCGTAGAGAGTTAAAGGGCTGTCAATATAATCGTAAACGTTTAAATCACCGTATACCGGCTGGGTCATTGCCTCGTCCGTATACCAACCGATAAACATATAACCGCTCTTCGTTGCGTTTTTCAAATGTATATAACCGTCCTCAACCGTAAACGAGGTCGGGTTGCCTTTCGCGTTTTTGCCGCCGAAAAGAACGTAGTTTATTTCATATACAACAGGTTTAAATACCGCTGTAATTTCCGCGCCGCCCGCAGGCATAATAAACGAAGTTCCCTCAACGCGTTCGCCGTTTACGGCTAAATAGTCAAACTCGTAACCTGTATCAGGCTCAACCTCCACGTTATACTTTTCGCCGTAATACGCCTCATAATTGTAATTCTGTATGTAACACCAGCCGTTTGCACTGTCTGCAACGCTTATTTCGTGCGGAGGATTGTAGTACTTTGCGTATAAGGTAAGGTCGCCGTAAAGCCCTTCAAGGCTTGTAACCCTGTAGTCTTCCATATTCCAGTCATATTCGGTTGGTACGCAGTACCTGTACCAGCCGCAAATTTCATACCCCTCTTTCTGAGGCGCGTGTAATTGCGTTTCACTACCGATTGTATAAGTATCGGGATTGTTTTCGGTGAGGACGGCGTCCCCCAAAACGTAGTTAATAGAATAGGTTATAAGCTCAAAATCTGCGGAAACAGTCACGTCTTTTTCTGGCATAACGAACGAGCAACCCTCCAGTACCTCTCCGTCCAAGAGAAAAGAAGTAAGCTTATAGCCCGCGTTCGGGTGCGCCGCTAAGATTACCTTTTGCCCCGCTTTTACATTATTGTCGGCAACAATCACTCTTCCGTTTTCACAGGTTTGGCAAGCGACTGAATATTCCGTTGTATTTGCGCAGGCGGATAAGCCCGCGGCTCCGCACATTAAAGCCCCGACCGCAGCGATGGCAATTAAAAACTTTTTCATACCGCCTCCTCGACTTCCTGCTTAAAGGGTAACGCCTCGAACAATCCGCATATTTGCGGAACGCACATTGTCAGCGGTAAAATTGCAAAAACAGTTATTATACCGAGCGCGCCGAATGTAAGCGACACGTACAGAGAATAAATCAAAGAGATGTATGCGCTAAGCGTAAAGACTGTTGCTACGGCGCACATTGCAACCGTAATGCCCGTTTTGATTTTTTCGTTTCTGACAAACAGTTTCACCTCTTCGCCGAGTACATAAAGCAATACGGGAATTACAAACAGATAAGTTCCGCCGAAAATAACCGCAGCGCAGACAATCGCAAGCAAAGTGTTTATCAAAAGTCCGCCCAAAGTCATTTCGGAACTATTGAAACCCAATTTGGTTTTGAACAGCGTTGCAAGCACAAACGCCGCAGCCATAAGCAGCGAGAAAATTACGAGCAAGCCTCCGTCGAACGCTACGCCGATTACAAACATAATGTGGTAATTTACTCCGCTGCACGCGCACGCGATTATTGCTATTAAGAACCCGAGACCGCAAGTAATTGCGATAAACGCCAAATCTATCAAAAACGATAACAAAAGCTTTTTCCAGTTTAACCGCTTTTTCCATATCGATATTACTGCAAGTGCGCATACATGCGCGATGATGCTGCCGAAAAATATCCAGCCCGTGACGGCGCTGTAACTTACAAGCGCGTTAGGGAATAGCGTGAAAAACAATGTGTCGTGTCCGTTCAGGAAATAGTCGCGGGCAGCGTACTTTGTATTCGTCGTATACTCGTCCAAAAGCGGCAACATAGTATCGCAATACTTTGCAAGCGAACCCGCGTCCACAGATTCGTATACGTCCTTTTCGTTGTGGTACACCTTTAAGCTGTCTAAAACAGCGAAGTTCATACCCGCAAAGCCCTTTTCAAGGAAGGGGCTTAAATCGGTATCGTTGGGCAGCATATCGTAAACATCCGCCGCAATTGAAAACGAATAGGGAAATCCTGCATTATGATAAAAATCAATTAA
>JAIDSQ010000084.1 GCA_029061155.1 Clostridia bacterium | reverse complement strand
ATAATATAAACGTCAAAAATAATCAAAACAATTACGCGGTAAAGTTGCCAAAATTTTAGCCTTATGCTAAAATAATTTATATAAAATCAGGATATTTAAAATTATGGATTACAAGAAATATATTGCACAAAGAATTAAAATACAGGGTGTTGAAGAACAAGAAATTTATCCCAACATAGTTTTTCCGCCAAACTCCGAAATGGGCGATTATGCGTTGCCTTGTTTCAAATTTGCAAAAGTGCTCAGGAAAAGCCCCGTTATGATTGCCGAAACGTTAAAGGAAAGATACAAAACGGACGAGATTGTAACTGAAGTTTCTGCAGTCAACGGCTATCTTAATTTTAAAATTAACAAGGTCGGATTGGCAACAGAAGTTCTGAATAAAATTCTTTCCGAAAAAGAAAGCTACGGCTCTTCAAAAGTCGGTGCGGGTAAAACTATTTGCATAGACTACTCGTCTGTTAATATTGCAAAACCTTTTCATATAGGACACCTGTCGACCACCGTAATAGGCAGTTCGCTGTATAAGCTGTTCTCATTTTTGGGTTATAAGGTAGTGGGAATAAATCATTTAGGTGATTACGGCACGCAGTTCGGAAAACTCATATGCGCATATAAGCATTGGGGAAATGCCGAAGATGTGGAAAAGGGCGGAATTCACGCAATTAACGATTTATATGTGCGTTTCAATAATGAGGCGGATAGCCAAATGGAAAGCGAGGCAAGGCAATATTTCCGTCTTATAGAAAGCGGAGATAAAGGGGCGAACGAAATTTTTGAATGGTTTAAATCGCTTACATTAAAATATGTGCAGGGCATTTACGATAAGCTTAATGTTAAGTTTGACAGTTTCGCAGGTGAAAGATTTTTTTCTGATAAAATGCAGCCCGTCATTGACGAACTTCGCGCAAAGAATCTCTTAAAAGAGAGCGACGGCGCGCAGATAGTCGATTTGGAAAAGTACGGTATGCCGCCATGCCTTATACTTCGTTCGGACGGAGCGTCGCTTTATGCTACACGCGATTTAGCCGCGGCGTATTACAGAAAGAATACTTATGATTTTTATAAATGTTTATATGTGGTTGCGTATCAGCAAAACCTTCATTTTCAACAGCTTTTCAAGGTGATTGAGCTTATGGGCAACAAGTGGGCAAAGGACCTTGTTCACGTGCCTTACGGTATGGTTTCGCTTGAGGACGGAGCTATGTCCACAAGAAAAGGAAAGGTTGTCTGGCTTGAAGACGTTATAAATAAGTGTATTGAGAAAGCTTACAACGTCATTGAAGAGAAGAACCCCGAACTCGAAAACAAGGACGAAATTGCAGAAAAAGTCGGTGTCGGTGCAGTTATATTCGGTGCACTTTATAACAATAAAATAAAAGATATCGTGTTCTCCTATGATAAAGTTTTAAGCTTTGAAGGAGAAACGAGCGTTTACGTTCAATATACTTGCGCGCGGGCAAATTCTGTAATAAATAAGAGCGGTGTAAAAACTAAAATTCCTGAAAATTACCAGCCTAATTGCGCTGAAACAGAGGTTATAAAACAACTTGCCGATTTCACCGATACGCTTTTGGACTCGGCGGAAAAGTACGAGCCGAGCTATATTGCGCGTTATGCCGTTGATCTTGCGCAGAAGTATAATAAATTCTATATCGAAAATAAAATTTTAACCGCCGAAGGGGATATGAAAGATTTCAGACTTGCATTAACAGAAGCAACATTGCAAACGCTAAAAAACGCTTTGAGTCTGCTTGGAATAGGTGTTCCCAATAAAATGTAATTAATGAAAATTTTGAGAAAATATGGTAAAACCATTGATAAAATAGCGGTAGTGTGATATAATTTAATTACAAAAATAAATTAAATATAGGAGACAATATATTTATGAAAAGATGTTTAGTTTGCGGTGAAATTGTCGCAGATGACGTAGAAGTTTGCCCCGTATGCAAGGCAACAAAGTTTGAAACTGTCAACGCAGAAAATAGCGTTTATGCTTGCGAGCATAAGGTCGGCGACGGACAGGTTGAGGACAAAGAAATAATGGAAGGACTTCATGCAAATTTCACCGGTGAGTGCACCGAAGTCGGTATGTATCTTGCGATGGCAAGAGTGGCAGAGCGTGAAGGTTATCCCGAAATTGCAGAGGCTTACAAACGTTATGCATATGAAGAGGCTGAGCATGCAGCTAAGTTTGCTGAACTTCTCGGTGAAGTTGTAACACCTTCCACCAAGAAGAATCTTGAACTTCGCGCAGCAGCAGAGGCGGGCGCTTGTGAAGGTAAGCTTGCACTTGCAAAGCGTGCTAAACAGCTCGGCTATGACGCTATTCACGACACTGTTCATGAAATGGCTAAGGACGAAGCAAGACACGGCGCAGGTTTTGCTGGTCTTTTAAAGAGATATTTCAACTAAAATTTATAAATGCACATTTACCCGCAGTCGAAACATTCGACTGCGGGTTTTCATATAATAAATTATGAGACAAGGGGGAAAACCTTTGTCTGATAGTTTAACGCAAAGGATAAGATAATATGTGTAATTGTAACAACAGTTGTAATAACAGATGTAATAATAATTGCGGGTGTGGACTTTTGAACTTATTGTTCGGTAACGGCAATAACTGCGGTTGCGGTTGTAACAGAAATCGTAGCGGCAACAATGGTTGCGGCTGTGGCTGTAACGGTAATCGCAGCAATAATGGCGGTTGCGGCTGTAACAACAATCGCAGTAACAATTGTGGCTGTGGTTGTAACGGTTGGAATAGCGGCAGAAACGCTTTCAATACGTTCAGTGTAACCAATAATGTATCAAATAACTGCAACAGCGAGACGGGTTGCGGTTGTTTTGACGCGTATTACGCGGCACAGTACGGTTTATGCAATAATAATTGCGGCTGTAATTCATAACTAACAGACAACTAATAGTAGGGTATCCTTAAGGGATACCCTTATTTTTTTGCAAATTGCAAACAATACTTATATGCACAGAATAATTGAGCTTTACAGATATTTTTCAGATAAACGATTTTCCACTATTGCGGGGACTTTGGTTTACTTTCTTATTATGAGCATAGTTCCGTTTTCTGTTTGGTTGACGCTTGTATGCGGCAATTTAAATATCGGGCGTTTTCTTTCGCATGAGCTGTTTGAAAGCATAAGCCCATTTTTGCATTACTTAAAGTCGTCTGCTGAAAGCGCCGCGAGCGGAGCGGGAATAATATTATTGTTAACGACTTTATATTCTTCAACAAACTTTTTTTACCATCTAAGAAGGAGCGGGGAAATCATTTATAATTCCTCGCGGGTTAAAGGCGGAGTTAAGCTAAGACTTGTGTCGCTAATTTTAATTTTTGTTTCAATTATTTTACTTGCAGTGCTTGCGGCATTTATAGTAACAGGTACTTGGGTGCTTGATAAACTTTTACCTTACTATATTTCAGAAATAATTATTTATACTTTTATTACTGCTATAGCGTTTGGAGTTGCGCTTGTTCTGAATTTATTTGCTTGTCCGTATAAGCTTAAATTGTCGGAAGTTATTCCGGGTAGTTTGCTTACAACTGCGCTATGGCTTGTAATTCTTATCGGATTTACGATATATATGCGTTTTGCAAACCCAGAAAAGCTGTATGGCAAAATAGCATTTATTATAATATTCTTGTTGTGGTGTTATGTTATGATGAGCTGTTTTGTGATAGGGGTTATATATAACGGCTCGTTTAAAACGGCAAGAAAATATAAAAATTTATTTTAAAAAAAATATCCACCCGCTATAAGCGAGTGGATATTTTTTTTAAGCGTCTTGAACCGCCTCAATCTGTTTAATCATAATTTCGTTTCCGGTCAGAAGAAAAGTGTTTTCACTACCGCAGTGCGGACAGGTTTTACCGTGTTCAACGGTGGGGTAATCTTTTCCGCAGTTCTCGCAGTGTGTGACTGCTTTGATTGTTTCTATAATAATCTTAGCATCTTTAAGCACGGTTTCCTTTTTTACTGCCCAGTTCCAGCAGTCCTCGAAGTAGTATGGGATAACAGTAGAAACTTCACCTATTTCAACCGTAACTGAATTTATTTTTTTAACTTTATTTTCGGCTGCGACTTCGTTGACTTGCTTAATGCAATGGAATACAACTCCCAGCTCGTGCATCAGTTTTTTTTCTCCTTGTGCGCTTTCTTGCGGGCTTTAACAAATTTTCTGTCATCCTTAGTGTTAGGCGATAACAAAATTTTAATTCCGCGTTTAGCCGCGTAGGGGAGAATGTACTTGAATTTCTTTTCGGCAATTCTCATCTTGCTTGCTTCGGGATGATCGCGGTGGAGAGTTATTGCGTCGAATTTGCACTTGGTTGTACATATGCCGCAGCCAATACATCTATTGGAGTCAACGACTGTAGTTCCGCAGCCCAGACAGCGTGAAGTTTCGATTTTAACCTGTTCCTCGGTAAGCGTACCGTGAGTGTCTTTAAACGATTTTGTGTGTTCGTCTGAAGTTTCCTGACGTGAAGAGTTGTCGTAGCTTTCAACGCGTATATCACCCGTATTGAACTGTATGTATTCTCTGCGGTTTCTGCCAATCGTCATATGTCCGTGCTGAACGTAGCGGTGGAGAGATTCTGCTGCCTCGTGTCCCTGAGCAATGGCGTCAATTGCAAACTTAGGACCTGTATAAACGTCACCGCCGACGAATATATCCTCTTCGGAAGTTTGGTATGTAAGAGAATCCGCAACAGGTCCGTTGCCTCTGCCGAACTGTACCTTGCTGCCTTTGAGGAGGTCTCCCCAAATAATGGACTGTCCTATTGCAAAAATAACTTTGTCTGCGGGAACTGTAATAATTTCATCTTTATTATATAAGGG
>JAIDSQ010000083.1 GCA_029061155.1 Clostridia bacterium | reverse complement strand
AGCGCACGGCGGGTTAAATATTTTTTAAATTAATTACGTTGCGAGTAAAAATCACACTTTTTGCTCGCAGCCCCAATTTGCGCATACCTGCGCCTCAGCGGGGTGAGCAACGGCAATTATACGATAAGTTTGCCCTTTAGATTGCCGTTGCGAGGGCAAGCAGCCCTCAAACTCACGGAATTTTTATTTCGCAGAATAGAAATAAAAATTCGTGAACTGTTTTAGTTTTCTTCGTCCGAATACACTTCTTCGCCTTCGGTTTCCTGCTGATAGAAGTCGAATACCTCTTCTAAAAGCTTTTCGTCCTCGATGGGTTCAAGCGTCTCCGCCTCCTCATTAAGACGGAAAATAACCACCTCGTCCTCCGCTATTTCTTCGTTGGGTTCGGCGGCAAGAAGCAGGGTATATTTAACGCCCTTGTACTCCGTCACGTCCAGAAGTTTAAAATTTATCACTTTGCCGTCATCGTCGACAAGTTCGATAATGCCGTCGTCAAGCTCTTCTTCATTAAGCTCTTCGCTCATAATATTTACTCCTTATTTTTGATTTTTGCAAGAAAGCCGTCAAGAATATTTGCCGCGGCAAGCGCGTCCACGTAGTTTTTGCGCTTTTCACGGCGCATACCCTCAGATATCAGCGTATCGTGCGCCATTTGCGTAGTGAACCGCTCGTCCTCGCAAACGATAGGTACGCTTACGCATTTTTTCAGTTCGTCGATAAACCTCTGCGTCTTCTCCGTCTGCAACGCGGGCGTGCCGTCGAAATTGACGGGCAGACCGCACACGATTGTAGTTGCACCCTTTTCACTTGCAATGCGGGCAAGCGCCGCCAAATCTTCCTTAAAGTTTTTGCGGAAGTAAGTTTGCGAAGGAAGCGCGTAGGTATTGAACGGATCTGAAATTGCGACGCCTATACGTTTGTCGCCTATGTCGAACGCGACGTATCTTTCCATACAACCGCATTATATCATAATACGTTGCCGTTTGTAAAGTTAAATAGCAATATTGCCGTGCGCAATGCACGGCAATATTTTTGTCGGTTTAGCTATTCTGACTTTCCGACCCTTCAAGCTTACTGTCGATATACTGCTCAGCCTTTGCAAGTAAATCATCCTGATTCTTCTTTACAAGGTTACGAAGTTTGCAGTTATTTGCGACAATAAGCGCGCCGCCCGCCATTCCGAGCATAGCGCCCAAAAGAAATTTTTCCACTTTGGTTCTCCTTAGTTCGGAATAAATATATCCCGTGACAGTAGTATGGGCGTAGTGAAAAAGTTTATGATTGTAAAAATTTGCAAATAAATTTATTTTTCGGTATTGAATATCCGCTTACCGTGTGGTATAATTTCAATATTAAAAAATTATTAACGGGGGAATAAACAATGAAAGACTGTAACTGCGGATACTGTATGCGGGGCGAGCTTTTGGATAAATTCGGAATTTATATCTGCGATTTGTCGGTAAGCACGCTTATACTTTTCAAGGAACAATCAAAGCGCGGCAGATGCATTGTGGCTTATAAAGACCACGTAAGCGAGATTGTGAACATTTCCGACGAGGAAAGAAACGCCTTCTTTGCCGACGTAAACCGCGCGGCTAAAGCTATACACAAGGTATTCAAGCCTGACAAGCTCAATTACGGCGCATACGGCGACACAGGCTGTCACCTGCATATGCACCTCTGTCCCAAATACAAGGGCGGCGACGAGTGGGGCGGAATCTTTCAGATGAACCCGCAGAAAGTATTCCTCTCCGACGACGAATACGCAAAAATGATAGAAGATATCAAAACCGCATTAAGCGAGGTTTAAACCTATGGCACACAACGTAATTGCAGAGGCAAAACGCTGCCTCAACTGTAAAAATCCCTTGTGCAGAAAGGGCTGTCCCATAAACACCCCCATTCCCCTTATGATTTCCGAGTTTTTAAACGGCGATATAAGAAAGGCGGGTAAAATGCTGTTCGACAACAACCCTTTATCAGCGGTTTGCTCGATAGTATGCAACCACGGCAACCAGTGTCAGGGACACTGCGTGCGCGGAATTAAGGGCGAACCCGTGGAAATTTCCACAATAGAAAACTTTATATCTTCAAACTACCTTGACAGTCTGGAAGTCGAACGCGAGCCTTCAAACGGAATTAAAGTTGCCGTTGTAGGCGCGGGGCCCGCAGGTATTACCATTGCCATAAAGATGGCTCAGCTCGGCTACGACGTCACCATTTTCGAATCCAAGACGGAAATCGGCGGAGTTTTAAGATACGGTATTCCCGAATTCAGACTTCCCAAAACCATTGTCGACCGCTATGAAGTACTCCTTCGCAAGCTTGGCGTTAAGATTAAGTTCAATGTTACTATAGGTAAGGCGTTCGGTGTGGAAGAACTCTTCCGCGACGGTTTCAAAGCTATTTCCATAGGCACGGGCGTTACATGGCCCATAGCGCTAAACATAAAGGGCGAAACTTTGGGGCACGTTCATTACGGCGTACACTTTTTGGAACGCCCCGACGTCTACCAACTCGGCAAAAGCATGATAATTATAGGCGCGGGCAACGTTGCCATGGACGTGGCGCGTACTGCTTTGAGGCGGGGTGTGAAGGACGTTAAAATTACCGTGCGCAGCGACAGGTATACCGCAAGCAAGGAAGAAAAGGAATACGCAGAAATAGAGGGTGCGCAGTTTATTTTCAACAAGTCACCCGTTGAAATTACAGACGAAGGCGTAATGTTTGCCGATACCGTGTGCGACGAAAACCACAGGGTTATTTCAACTTCGGATAAGCCCGAGCTTATGAAAGCCGACACCGTTATGATTTGCGTTTCGCAAAGACCTTCCAACCTTATTCTAACGCAGACCGAGGGACTTGAAATTAACGACAGGGGGCTTGCGAAAATACACGAGGATGGCTCCACTACCCGCGAAGGGTTGTTCGCCTCGGGCGACGTTGTGCGCGGAGCCAAGACCGTTGTGGAGGCAGCGGAAACTTCCAAGCGCGTCGCTTTCGCAATGGATAACTATTTGAAAAAGTTTAAATAAATAATAAATCAAAGCGCCGAACGGTTTAACTGTTCGGCGCTGTTTTTTAAGAATTATTATGTTTATTATAAGGCAACTCTTCGTCAGTTACATATAAAATATAATCTACTGAAGTATCGTATAAAGTAGCTAATCTAACCAAACTTCCCAACGGTATTTCTCTTACTCCGCTTTCATATTGCGAATAGGTATTCTGCTTAATATTCAATTTTTCAGCTATTTCATTTTGGGTATAGCCGTGCTCAACACGAAGTTCTTTCAAGCGCATTTTCATAATTATATTTTGCAATATCTCAATTCAAGATATTGACATATATCTCATATTGTGATATAACTTATTTAATTGAACAATGGAGCTTGATAATTTATGAAAAAGATTCTTTCTGTTATTTTGGCAGTACTTACCCTTTTCTGCTGTATATATCTTTGTGCATGCTCTTTTCCTACAGACGACACGCCAAACGACACGGATACAGAACAAGGCGATAATGACGACAAAACAAGTCAGTACACTCAAATTTTTCAAACCGTTTTAACAGATGATTTTTACAGTAAAGTTATTGAAGACTGTTCCGATGAACACGGAACTACTTTTATGTATTATCCCGGTATGTGCCCCGCTCCGTACTTTTTCTTAGAAAAGCAGGGGCACGATATCTCCTCCGTTAAACAAGGTAAATTGGATTGCATAACTTCCATTTACACTCAAAATGACGACACAAGTAAACTGTATATGTCCGTAAGAATCGAAAACGACAATTATTCTAAGAACTATTATACTAATTACGTTTTAAAGTACAGTTTGAGTAAGCAGGAATACGACGAGTTGTATATGCTGTATAAGGGCAATTTTATGCAGGCGCCTTTGTTTATACAAGAGATTTCAAGACAAAAAACCGTAACGGTTGAATCCAAAATTAATATTACAGTTGACGCTTATAAAAGAGTTGTTGAAAGATTTAAAACTTACGACGCATTATCAAATGATGTGTTTGGCAGTAAAAACATTGACGTAGATGTAATTTATGCCTATGCCGATGAATTTGAGTCTAAACTAAATACATATGTTAGAAGCCTTTCAAGTAATCAAGATGTGATTATTGTAAATGCCCAACTAAGGAATTATTTTATGGATCTTTATGGTTCATCTAATCTAATTTCTAATAATGACATATTTGATGCAACGAACATAAGTGTTAAAAAATCAAACCTAGATGAATACAAAACATCATATACCCCTATAACGTATTTCAATATAGTAAATACGACCGCAAATGATTTTCTTAAAATTTAGCTAAATAAAAAAGCGAGCCTTCGAAAAATCCGAAGGCTCGCTTTTTTGTTTTAATTTTTATTCTGCGGAACCGACGAAAGTTACCGTATCCGCCCATTTTAAGAACGTTTCAGTCTTATTGTCCTTTTGCGATGTGTAGCATGCAAACTGAATAAGCCAGAAAGCGTCGCCCGCTTTATGAGTAGTTGCGAGATAGAAGAAAGCGTTACCGCTGACAGTCTTTTCGTAGGTAAAGTACAGATAATCTTGCCCTTCTCTTGACTGCACGTCCGCACTCAATGAGTTATTTCTCAATACTATGTCCGTGTACTCGGATATAGAATACGAACTCGATCCGGGTAAAAGATAGAACTCTTCTTTAAGACAGGTAACGATGGCCATTCTGCTTTCGTAATAAGCCGTCTGCGAAATCAACTCTTTTTCGTGAAACGAGGAAGTAAGAGTAATCTGCATACCCGCTTTTTCAAACACCTTATCGGTTGAGCAGCCAGCCAAGCCTATGACGCACAACAATGCCGTCAACGCGCTGATTAAAGCGCAGATTTTCTTTTTCATATTAAAGAGCCTCTTGAATTAATATTTCTCTCTCTTATGATACGTAGTATGCAACAACTCGTGCGCTTTGTGGCTGTTGGGAGAACCGAAGTATTCCTTGTACAGCGTTTCAACAGCAGGGTTGTCGTGCGAACAACGCATTTTGCTGTCCTTGTCGTAGTCGTAAAGCGCCTGTGCGCGGACTGCCTTTAAGTCGATAGTGTTTCTTATTTCGTCATGAACGTAGGGCTGACCGCCGCCGTTGATACAGCCGCCGGGGCACGCCATAATTTCAATGAAGGTATAATCCTTTTCACCGCTCTTTACAGCCTCGATAACCTTTCTCGCATTGCCAAGTCCGCTTGCAACGGCAACTTTAACCGTAGCTCCGCCGACTGTGTACTCTGCCTCTTTGACGCCTTCGGTACCGCGCACTTCCTTGAATTCAAGGGGAGCGCCGCTGCCACCGAGCTTGTAAGCAGCCGTTCTTAAAGCCGCCTCCATAACGCCGCCCGTTGCGCCGAAGATTGCGCCCGCACCGCTCGCCTCGCCGAAGGGCGTATCGAATTCGCAGTCGGGAAGGTTAGCAAAGTCAATGCCCGCCTCCTTAATCATCTTGGCAAGTTCGCGGGTGGTGAGCGCCGCGTCGGTGTAGTGACCTAACTCGTCGCGCGAAACTTCAAACTTCTTAGCCGTGCAGGGGATAACCGAAACAACGTACAGGTTTTCGGGCTTTATGCCGTGTTTTTCGCAGTAGTATGTTTTAAGTACAGCCGAGAACATTTCCTGAGGTGATTTACACGACGAAATGTTAGGCAGAATTTCGGGATAGTAGTGTTCCGCGAACTTTATCCAGCCGGGGCAGCAACTTGTGAACATGGGCGTTTTGCCGCCGTTCTTCAATCTGTCCAAAAGCTCGTTCGCCTCTTCCATTATAGTTAAATCGGCTGTGATATCCATATTGAAACACTTGACGTCGCCAAGCTGTTTGATTGCGGAAACCATTTTTCCTTCCACGTTTGTGCCCACGGGAAGACCGAACGCCTCGCCGAGGGTCGCCCTTACGGAAGGAGCCGTGAAGAATACGACTTCCTTGTCGGGGTCTACTATAGCGCCCCAGACGTCGGCTACCGAGCTTTTTTCATACAGCGCGCCTACGGGGCAGGCAACTACGCACTGACCGCAGTTTACGCAGGGCGTGTAAGCGAGCGAAACGTCGTACGGAGAACCTATTACCTTTGCATAGCCCCTGTTCTTGGGACCTATTGCGCCGATTGTCTGATGTTCGCAAGCGGCTACGCAGCGCGTACACATTACGCACTTGCTGTTGTCTCTTACGACAGACGCGGACAAGTCGTCTATGGGTTTTAAGTCATGGTCTGTTCCGAATCTGTCCTCTTCGGCGTTGTATTCGAGCGCCAGTTTCTGAAGTTCGCAGTTCATGGAACGAACGCAGCTTAAACACTTTTTCTTATGTGTGGAAAGAATAAGCTCTAAGGTAGTCTTTCTCGACTTTCTTACGCGCGGGGTATTGGTTCTTACTTCCATACCTTCGGAAACGGGATGAACGCACGCTGCGACAAGTCCTCTTGCGCCCGTTGCCTCGACAAGGCACATACGGCAGGAACCTACGCACTGCACGTCTTTAAGATAGCAGAGAGTGGGTATTCTGACATTGGCGATTTTAGCCGCCTGTAAAATAGTCGAACCCTCGGGTACGCTTACGGCAATGCCGTTTATTTTCAAATTAATCATCTATGCCACCTCACTTTTTAACGATTGCGCTGAATTTACAATGCGCGATACACTGCCCGCACTTGATACACTTTTTGGTATCGATGACGTGCGCGCTCTTAACCTCGCCCGAAATTGCGTTAACGGGGCAGTTACGCTTACACAGCGTACAGCCTTTGCACTTGTCGGGCTCGATATAGTAGTTGAGAAGGGATTTACATACGCCGGCAGGGCACTTCTTGTCATAGATATGCGCCTCATACTCGTCGCCGAAATGCTCCATAGCCGAAAGTACGGGGTTGGGCGCAGACTGACCAAGCGCGCACAGCGAAGACGACTTCATATGCTGTGCAAGTTCTTTTATCTTCTCCAAGTCCCCGGGTTCGCCGTTGCCGTCGGTAATCTTTGTAAGAAGTTCCAGAAGGCGCTTTGTGCCTATACGGCAGGGCGCGCACTTACCGCAGCTTTCGTCGGCGGTGAATTCAAGATAGAACTTCGCAATGTCGACCATACAGGTATCTTCATCCATAACGATAAGTCCGCCCGAACCCATCATAGAGCCGATTGCAACAAGGTTATCGAAGTCCATAGCTATATCGAGGTATTTAGCGGGAATACAGCCGCCCGAAGGTCCGCCCGTCTGAGCAGCCTTGAACTTCTTGCCGTTAGGGATACCTCCGCCGATATCGTAAACAATTGTCTTTAACGTTGTGCCCATGGGAACTTCGACAAGTCCGACGTTGTGAATTTTACCGCCGACTGCGAATACCTTGGTGCCCTTGCTCTTTTCGGTGCCGATTGAGGCAAACCACTTGGAGCCTTTAAGGAGAATGGGCGCAACGCTTGCCCACGTTTCAACGTTGTTGATTACGGTAGGTTTACTGAAAACACCGCTGTTTGCAGGGAAGGGGGGCTTGGGACGGGGTTCGCCGCGCTTGCCCTCTACGCTTGCAATAAGCGCAGTTTCTTCACCGCAGACAAACGCGCCCGCGCCTAAGCGCACGTGAATGTCGAAGTTGAAACCGCTGCCTAAAATATTCTTGCCGAGAAGACCGAGCTTTCTCGACTGTTCGATTGCTATGTTAAGTCTTTCAACCGCAATGGGGTACTCGGCGCGGACGTATATGTAACCTTCCTGTGCGCCGATTGTATAACCTGCAATCGTCATTGCCTCTAATACGGTGTGGGGGTCTCCTTCGAGTACGGATCTGTCCATGAACGCGCCGGGGTCGCCCTCGTCGGCGTTACAGCAGACGTACTTGGTATCGCCCTTCGCATCTTTGGTGAACTGCCATTTAATACCCGTGGGGAAACCTGCGCCGCCGCGTCCTCTTAAGCCTGCAGCTTTTATTTCGGCAATGACTTCGTCGGGGGTCATGGAGGTTAATACTTTTGCAAGCGCCTGATAGTCGCCCGCCGCAATTGCCTCTTCGATGCTTTCAGCTGCTATTACGCCGCAGTTTCTGAGCGCAATACGCATCTGATGTTTATAGAAGGGAATTTCTGCAAAGGGAATTACACTGCCGTCCTCGTGAACGGTTTCGGCGTATAAAAGTTCCTTTACTATCTGTCCGCCCTTTACAAGGTGCTTTTCGGCAACCGTCTTTGCGTGTTCGGGGGTCATCTGCGAATAGAACGCACCCTCGGGATAAACTATCATTATGGGACCGAGCGCACACAGACCGAAACAACCCGTCTTTACGATTAAGATATCGTCTATGCCGAGTTCTTTAAAGCTGTTTTCAAGCTGTTCGATAACCTGAAGTGAATGTGAAGAAGTACAGCCCGTACCGCCGCAGACTAAAACCTGCTTTCTGTAACCAGTGTTTGCGGCAAGCTTTTCGGCTTGTTCGCGCACTATTCTTCTTACGTTGATTAAATCCGCTTTTTCGGCGGCAATTTTTTTAAGCTCTTCGCAAGTCATTTTTAATCCCCCTTAGTCCTTCATATAACCGTCGAGAATACCTGCGACGTCCTTTGCAGTCAGTTTGCCGTAAACTTCGCCGTCGACAATCATGACGGGCGCAAGTCCGCACGCGCCTACGCAGCGGCAGCTGTCGATTGAAAATTTCTTGTCGGGAGTACATTCCCCGCACTTGATACGGAGTTCTTTTTCAATCTCTTCAAGAATTTTGTCCGAACCTTTAACGTAGCAAGCCGTACCAAGGCATACGCTGATGCGGTGCTTGCCCTTGGGCATAAGCGAAAACTGTGAATAGAAAGTCGCTACGCCGTAAACCTCGGCAAGGGGTACGTTCAGCCCCTCGGCGATGACTGTCTGAACTTCCGCGGGAAGATAGCCGTAAATGTTCTGAGCCTCGTGCAAAACGGGCATAAGCGCGCCCTTCTCGTTCTTGTGAGTTTCAATGCACTTCAAAAGCTCGGACATCTGTTCCGCAGTACCTTCAAATAGATTTTGTGACATTTAACGCTCCTCGTCCCGTACCGTCAAAATGCAAAACGGCACGGCAAATTTAATACGTGCATTAATCGCTAAATTAATACCGATAACATTATATCATTTAACTTATAAAAAATAAAACGTTTTCGACAGTATTTTTTAATTTTCGCGCTGTAAAGTTTTAACTTATATGGAAAACGGAAAAAAGCCCTCCCTTTCGGAAGGTGCTTTGCATTAAATGTTCGCTTTGTTCACGTTAAATATGAATGTTAAATGTTCGGCTGTGCCTCACGTTAAATGTTTTGCTGACGCAAAACGTTGAGGTGGATTATTTTTAATTTTACCATAACGTGCCGTAGGCACATTTAACGTCCGCAGGACATTTAACGCTGAAGGCATTTAGCGCGTAGCATTTAACGTTTACCCAGTAAACATCAATAACTTTCAAACTGAGAATAATAGAGGTCGGCGTAGTAGCCTTTAGCGCGGAGAAGGGTTTCGTGCGTGCCCTGCTCAACAACATTGCCCTCCTTCATTACGAGAATTTTGTCGGCGTTCTTGATTGTGGACAGTCTGTGCGCTATTACAAAACACGTTCTGCCCTTCATCAGGTTTTTCATTGCCTCCTGAATTATCTGCTCCGTTCGGGTGTCTACGTTGGAAGTCGCCTCATCCAATATGAGCATGGGAGAATCTAACAGCATTGCCCTTGCAATGGTTAAAAGCTGTTTTTGCCCCTTGGAAATATTGACTGCGTTATCAGTTAAAAGCGTGTCGTACCCCTGCGGAAGGCGGGTTATAAAGGAATGTATCTTGGCGGTCTTGCACACCCTCTCCACGTCCTCGCGGGTGACGCCTTCGTTGCCATAGGCAATATTTTCGTACACGGTGCCCGCGAAAAGCCAGGTATCCTGCAACACCATTGTAAACGCGCGCCTTAGCGACTTTCTCGTAACCTTGGTAATGTCGTTTCCGTCAATGGAAATAGTGCCCGAGTCAACGTCGTAAAAGCGCATTAAAAGGTTTATAAGCGTCGTCTTACCCGCGCCAGTATGACCGACGATTGCGACGACGTCGCCCTGCTTTGCGTGCAGTGAAAAATCTTTAAGTACGGGCTTTGCAGGGTCGTAGCCGAAAGTAACTCCTTTTACTTCCACGTCGCCCTTTACGTTAGTAAGCTCTATTGCGTCGTCCGCGTCCGCCTTTTCGGGCTGTTCTTCAAGCACCCTGAACACGCGCTCCGCCGCAGCTATTGCCGACTGGAATTCGCCCATTATGTTTGCGACTTCGTTTACGGGACCCGAGAACTTGCGCGTATACAGCACGAACGCCGACACGCTGCCTACGGTTATTCCGCCGGCGAATATGAGGACAAGCCCGCCGAACACGCTTACAAGCGTCATTGAAACGTTGTTTATAAAGTTAACCGAAGGACCCGTCATTGTGCCGAAATATTCGGCTGTAGCGTAGCTGTCTATCGCCTGCCTGTTCTTTTCTTCAAATTTTTCTATTACCGTCTTTTCGCCGTTATACGCCTTTGTGGTCTTTTGCCCCGCAATCATCTCTTCGACGAATCCGTTCAATTCGCCCAGCTTTTGCGAGCGCGCCCTGAACAACGGCTGCACTTTTTTTACTATAAAGCGCGTCATAAATATCGACAGGGGTATTGACACGGCAAACACTATTAAAAGAGGGGAAGAAACGCCGGGCGAAGATATCAGCATTGGTATTACGATAGTAAGCATCAATGCAAGCGAACCGGGTATCTGCACACCGCATTTAAGAAGAGTAATAACGTCGTGCGCGAGCGATTCGCCCACGGTGTCGATATCGTAGCTTAAAACGGAAATTACGTCGCCTGTTAAACGGCTGTCGAAATAGCTTACCGGAAGGGAAGTCAGCCTTGAAAAGACGTCGCAGCGCATTTTCTTTATAATGCTGCGCGATATGTGCGCCATGCCTATAGCCGACAGATACAGCAAGACAGCGGACAGAAGATACACACCCGCAAGTATTGCGCAGTAGTAGCCGACGACTTTTAAGTCTGTAATATTATCTATTGCCTTTCCACAAATGGAAGGCTCTAATATGGTCAGAACCGTACTCAATATATTGCTTGCAAACACCGCTAACAGGAGCGGAATGTGAGGTTTTAAATATTTAAACAGATTTTTGAGTACGTACTTTTTATTTACCTTGCGCTTGCCTAAGGTGCGGGTATCGCTTAAATTGCGCTCTCTCATACGTCCGCCCCCATCTGCTCGGCATAAATGAGCGAGTATTCGCCGCAGGTTTTGAGAAGTTGCTCGTGCGTGCCCTTGCCTATTACCTCGCCGTCGTCAAGCACGATAATCAGGTCCGCCGACTTAATGGAGCTTATTCTCTGCGCGACGATAATCTTTGTTATACCGCCGTAATCTTCGGTAAGCGCCTTTCTCAGTTCCGCGTCGGTGGCGTAGTCGAGCGCCGACGAGCTGTCGTCCAAAATTAAAATTTCGGGGTTGCCCGCAAGCGCGCGCGCAATCAGCAGCCTCTGTTTTTGACCACCCGAAAGGTTTAAGCCCTTCTGTGCAAGGACGTAGTCAAGCCCTTCCTCGTGCGAGTTTACAAATTCTTCAGCCTGTGCCGATTTAACCGCGCGCAAAATGTCGCTTTCGTCAAGCCCCCTGCCGTAATCGATATTCTCCCTTATCGTCGAGGAAGATAAAAAGTCGTTCTGGAACGCCGTGCCGAATTTCGCCCTCAGCTCGCTTGCAGTGTACGAGCGGACGTCCTTACCGTCCACAAATACCTGACCCGAGCCGACATCATAAAAGCGCATTAAAAGGTTAATTACGGTAGATTTTCCGCTGCCCGTCGCGCCTATTATTCCCAGCGTTTTGCCTTTTTCGAGCGCGAAGTCCACTCCGCTCAAGTTATTTTCCGCGCCGTTGTATGAAAAGCTTACGTCCTTAAACCGTATCTTGTACTTCTTGTCGTCCTCGGGGTGTTCTTCCACCGTTTCTGTGCAGTCGGCGGCAAGCACCGTTTCTATTCTCGACGCCGACGCCGTACCGCGGGAGATTACGACGAAGATTTTTGAAATGCCTATAAGCGCGTTTAAAATTATCGTAAAGTACGACAAAAAGGCAAGCACGGTGCCCGCCTCGTTTTCTCTTATCGAACCTACCGCAATTACCGCAACCAAGCCCATGCTTAAAATAAGCGTCGCAAGAGGGTTTGAAAGCGACATAACTGCGTTAGCCTTATATTCGTCCTTTGCAAGTTTGGAAGTAACCGAAGAGAACTTTTCGTTTTCGTACTCCGTCTTTGAAAGGGCTTTTATTACTCTTATGCCCGTAGCGTTTTCCTGCATACAGCGGACCATATCGTCACCGCTCTTCTGCACGGAAAAGAACATGGGTATAC
>JAIDSQ010000082.1 GCA_029061155.1 Clostridia bacterium | reverse complement strand
CTTGTACGGTTCGGTGGTTTTTATTGTTTCGATTAACGTATTCTCATATATACCGCCGAATACGAAGACGTCGGGATTGACTTGGCAGATTTCTTCAGCTGAAGGTCTGTTCGTTTCAAAACGATTACCTACGAAATCAAAGCCCAAAAATTTATAAGCGTATTCGGTAAACGACTGACCGTTGTCCGTATAGCCGATGCCCCTGTTTTTATCGCCTCTTACATAATAGAGCTTTCTCTGTGTATCGGAATGCTTGTCCAACTCGGTTTTGATTTTGGTATGTGCATCTTCAAACTTGCTCCTCCACAAATCAACTTTTTCGTTTACGCCGTCGCGTTCACCCCAAAGCTGTTTTACCAAATCGGCAAAATAGTAAACGTAATTGTCAAAATTAGGTTTGCCGTATAAGCAGACCGTAATTGCTGTAATTCCGTGTTCTCTGAGTCCATCTGCAATATACGCTTCGGGAGCCAACACTAAGTCAACGCCACGGGAATAGAAAGTCTCGTAGCTTTCTTCATACTGATAGCTGTAATGATTCTTTGATTCGGGATAGAATACTTCTGCCCATTCATTTTCGAGAAGGGAATAATACGCTCCGTCTATCACATCGCCAAGCCCAAACGCGATAAGTAAATCGTAAGTCGTGCGGGAAACGCAGGCAACTTTCTGCGGATTCTTTTTTACTTCAACCTGCGTGTTTACCATGTCCGTTACGGTTACGGTCTGCTCTTCGCCGTTCGTCGGGGTGCAAGCGGTTATAGCGCCAAGCCCGCTGCACATAACTGTTGCACATAAAATTGTTGCAATTGCTCTTTTGATTTTCATAAGATTCTCCTTTTATTAAATAATGCCCACGATAATAAACCGTGAGCATTTTAATTTTTTATTACCTGATAAAATGCGTACACCGATTTGATTTGATATTGCTATCTTGCCAAATTTAATATTATCATCAATTATTTATTAAATTGTATTTTTATTGTAACACACCAGTTTAGATAAATCAATTCCTTGGCATCTCACTAAGTTACCTATTGCAGTTAATGCTTTAATAATTGTATTGTTGTCAAATAACTACTTCGTTTTTCTTCAAATATTCCCAATACTTTATCGGGTTCTTTTCACGGTATTTTGCTTCCATCTCAATTTGCCGCATCCGGGGGTGATTAATAAGGGCCTGATATTGCTCGTACGTCGCAAGAGAATAGTTATCATATATCTCATAAATAACTGCTTGCGCTTTATCAAATTCAGCCAAATGTTCTTTGTTTTTAAACTTCTCTAAATCTTTATAGTCGTAATTAGTCAGATTTAAATCCTTAGGCGCGTACAGTAGTTTCCCGCAGCTCGTTATAAGCTCATACATGTATTCTACCC
>JAIDSQ010000081.1 GCA_029061155.1 Clostridia bacterium | reverse complement strand
CTCAATTAAATTTACTTAAAAAGTATAACACACAATAAAAATATTTACAATCGATTTTATCCTGGTTTACGTTAATTGCGCTGTGTCTTGTATGCGCGGGGATATTTATAATAAATAAATTGGGTGAAAAAAGTTTTAAATTTAAAAAAACAGGATAAAATCGATTGTAAATATTTTTATTGTGTGTTATACTTTTTAAGTAAATTTAATTGAGAGGTACATTTATGGGCGCAAACTTATTAGTGCCGGAAGGCGCAGCCGGTATGTCGGAAGCTATTTATACTTTGTATATGGTTTTATCCATTGCCTGCCTTGTAGTTTTATTCATTACAGCGCTTGTTACGATTATAATTATCTTGTTCCAGAAAAGCAATTCGGACGGTATTCAGGGTATTACCGCATCGAGTGAAACTTTCTTCGGAAAGAACAGAGGAAAGTCTATCGAGAGTCAGCTCAAAAAATGGACTTGGGTTTGTCTCGGTGTTCTCGCATTCCTCTCCCTTGCGCTTTATATCGTAAACCTGCTTGTTCCTTAAAAGAATAAAAATACTTAGGCGGCTTTTTAAGCCGCCTTTTGTTTGCCCACAATATAGTTATGAAATATATAAATAAAAAGCCGCGCGCAAAAAAGCGCGAAATAAAATTTACGGGAACGATACAGGCGACTGAGCGCGGGTTTGCGTTTATTATTCCCGACGATAAAAACAAATATAAAAATGATTTCTTCGTGCCCCGCTCCTCCTTGAACGGTGCGTACGACGGCGACAGAGTTGTTGCCGAACACGTAAAAGGTACTAAGGACGAGGCGCGCATTGTAGGTATACTCGAACGAAGAATGAAAGAAGTCGTGGGAACTTTCGAGCGCGGAATTGTTTATCCCGACGATTTACGTTTACCCGAAATAAACGTTGCGCGTTCGCTTTGCGGCGGGGCGAAAAACGGCGACAAGGTGCTGTGCCTTATTACTGCTTATCAGCCCAAGGGAACGCCGAGAGGAAAAATTGTTGAAGTGCTTGGCGAAAGCGGCGACTTTGAAACCGAAGAACTTTCAATTATACGCTCGCACGGACTGTACGAAGAGTTTCCGGACGGAGTTTTAAGTCAGGCGGATGAGGTTTCAAAACAAGATATTGTTTCAGGTGCGAGAAAAGATTTCCGCAACAAGCTTATTTTTACAATCGACGGTGCGGACACGCGCGACATAGACGACGGAGTTTCGCTTGAAATCGAAAACGGCAATTATATATTGGGCGTGCATATTGCCGACGTCAGCCACTATGTAAAGTTTCATACTCCGCTCGATAACGAGGCGTACGAGCGCGGGACAAGCGTCTACTTTCCCGACCGAGTACTTCCTATGTTGCCAAAAGCGCTTTCAAACGGCGCGTGCTCATTGAACGGGGGCGAGGACAGATACGCCCTCTCCTGCGTTATGAAATTCGATAAGGACGGCGTAAGACAGAGTTACGAGATTTTTGAGAGCGTGATTTGCAGCAGTCATAAGACGACATACGATGAAATTAACGCTATTCTGGACGGCGACGAAACGGTCTGCAAAAAATATTGCGACATTGTGCAGGTCGTTAAAGATATGAAACGCCTGTGCCTTAAACTGGAGTCGCGGAGAAAAAGCGCGGGCGAAGTCGAGCTTGATATCCGCGAGGCTAAAATTTATGTGGACGAGGACGGAGAAATTATTATCCCCGACTATACGCGGGGAGTTTCCGAACGCATAATAGAACAGTTTATGATTTCAGCAAACGAGGCTGTGGCGGAGTTTATTTTAAATAAAAACGCGCCCTGCCTGTACCGCGTTCATGAAACGCCTTCGCCCGAAAAGACCTCTTCCCTTACTTCCTTTCTGCGCGATTTGGGCATAAACGTTAAGCTTGACGCGGAAAGCGTGCAGCCTAAAGATTACAGAAATATTTTAACGCGCGTTGCCGACAAGCCGTACGCAGGCGCGGTCAATAAAGTACTTTTGCGCAGTATGCAGAAAGCGAGATACTGCGAGAAAAATTTAGGGCATTTCGGTCTGGCGTCGGAGTGTTACTGCCACTTCACTTCGCCCATAAGAAGATACCCCGACCTGTTTATTCACCGCGTTTTAAAGCAAATTATGCACGGCGGTTCTACCGCTAAGTTTGCCGAAATTGCCGAACAGGCGGGCATAGATACTTCCGAACGTGAACGAATTGCCGACGAGGCTGAACGCGAAGTTGATGCGCTGTACAAGGTCGTCTATATGTCAGACCGTATAGGCGATATGTTTGAGGCGACGGTTTCGGGCGTGACTAACTTCGGCGTGTTCTGCGAGCTTGACAATACCATTGAGGGACTTATTCCTATTGAGGAATTGCCGGGGGAAGGCTACGAGCTTATTCCCGAAAAATTTTTACTGAAGGGCACGAAAGCAAGTTTCCGCATAGGCGACAAGGTAAAAGTCTGCGTTGACGGCTGTGACTACGGCAGAATGAGAGTAATGT
>JAIDSQ010000080.1 GCA_029061155.1 Clostridia bacterium | reverse complement strand
GTTTGCCGTAAGAAACGCTTTGTCGTTTGCTATCCACAAGTATTTTAATAAGAATGGGTACAAGTACGTTCACACCCCTATAATTACCGGCAGTGACTGCGAGGGAGCGGGCGAAATGTTCCGCGTGACTACACAGCCCTGGAACGCTAAGTATAAGGATGAGCAGGGCTATTTTGCGGATGACTTCTTCGGTGCAAAGGCTGGTTTAACCGTTTCGGGTCAGCTTGAAGGCGAAGTCGCCGCAATGGGACTTGGCAAAATATATACTTTCGGTCCTACGTTCCGTGCCGAGCACAGCAACACTACAAGGCACGCAGCCGAATTTTGGCAGATTGAACCCGAAGTATGTTTCTGCGATCTTCACGATATAATAGAAATTGCGGAAGACTTCATTAAATTCATAATAAAGGACGTCATGCAAACCTGTCCCGAAGAAATTGCGTATTTTGACGAGAGGATAGAGAATGGACTGAAAGAAAAGTTAAGCCACGTCCTTGAAAGCGAGTTCGGCAAAATCACCTATACCGAGGCGGTAGAGGTATTAAAGAAATCAGGCAAGGAATTCAAATATCCCGTAGAATGGGGCTGCGACTTACAAACCGAGCACGAGCGTTATCTTACGGAAGAATATTTCAGAAAGCCTGTATTCGTTACAGATTATCCCGCCGACATAAAAGCTTTCTATATGAAACTCAATCCCGATAATAAGACGGTTGCCGCAACCGACCTGCTTGTTCCTGGAATCGGCGAAATTATAGGCTGCAGTGAAAGAGAGGCTGATCTCGGAAAACTTAAAACCGCAATGGTTAAGCGCAATATGCCTCTTGAAAGCTATTCCGAATATCTCGACACACGCAAATACGGCAGTGTTCCCCACAGCGGTTTCGGACTTGGTTTCGAGCGTATGCTGATGTATGTAACAGGCGTGCAGAATATAAGAGATACTCTTCTGTATCCCAGAACGGTAGGAAGTTTATAATTAATTAACTGCGTCTATGAAAAACAAAATTTGCGTAATTTTTACAGGCGGAACTATTGGTTCTTATTCTAACGGCGGAATAGTTGATTTAAAGCCTGAAACGAGCAGTCTGCTCATTGAAAAATACCGCGAGCGTTTCGGCAATTTAATACAATTTGACGAACTTCGTCCTCTCAACATTTTAAGTGAAAATATGCAGCCTGCCGACCTTAAAACAATGGCTGATTGCATACGCAGTGTAAATAAAGAGGACTATGACGGAATAATTCTGACGCATGGAACGGATACACTCTGTTTCACTGCAAACCTTTTCAGCCAGATTTTCTGCGATATAGAAATACCGCTTGTTCTCGTTTCTGCGCTCTATCCTTTGGATGACGAAAGGTCGCGCGGGGTGGAGAATTTTGCCGGTGCGGTAACATTTATCGAAAGCGTTGACTATGGCGGCGTATTTGTCAGCTTTGAAAACCACGCCGAAAACTGTAAAATTCACCTTGCGTCAAGGCTTATTTCAGCAACGCAGATAAGGGGCGAGTACGAAAGTATTTTAAACGTCCACTACGGCGAAATAAGGGGCTGGCGCTTTGTATATAACAAAAGCGAATATAATCCCACGCCGTCGGATTTACGCCGTCCGAGAAAGCCTTGTGACACTCAAGAGCTGTGTACCGACCTCGTCACAATTCAGGCTCATTCACTTTTGAATTTCGATTATTATCGCTTTAACGATATAAAACCCAAGGCGGTAATGGTTCAGCTTTACCATAGCGGAACAGTGTGTACCGAGGGTGAAGAGGCTAATTTTAAAAACTTCCTCGCATACTGTAAAAACCTTGGTATAGAAGTCGTAATTGCTACCGTAGACAGTAAAGCCCGCACATACGGAAGTGCGCTCGGGCTTGCGGAGATGTGCACCACAGCATACGATATAAGTTTTGAAATGGCAACGGTTAAAGTTCTGTTGGCGCTCGGTTCGGGCAAAAATATATCCGACGCATTGAACAATAACAATTTCTTTGAAAAACTTCATTAATAATAAAGCTTAAAAGAGCCTAATTCCTATTGACACTATAGGAATTAGGCTTTATAATTTAATATATAAATATTAACTGTTGATAACTTTTTCAAGGCGGGTCAGATCTTCTGTGTGTCCGCACCTCGGTTTCATTTTGTTGACGGCGTAAAGCTCCTGCCCGAATTTATACATTTCGAGGACGGCAGAGCAAAGCTTATTGCCGAGCGGTGTGAGTGAATACTCGGTTTTGGGCGGAACAACAGGGTATAAAACTCTGTTAATAATTCCGTCCTTTTCAAGTTCTTTAAGCTGTTCTGCAAGCATTTTAGGCGTTGCACTCACCAGCCTTGCTATTTCGCTGTATCTTAAAGTTCTGCCGAAAAGGTAGTAAATAATATCAATCTTGTATTTGCCGCCAATTACTGCTAAGGTTGCGTCCAAAGGACAACTGCACGATTTTAATATTTCTTCGTTCAAAGTATTTCCTCCATACTTTCCAAAAGGGAAGTATTACACTTTAAAGTGCGTTCTTGACATTTTGAAAGTTGATGTTATTATATTATCTGTGAAGTATATTTGTCAATTGAATTATTAATAATTTTTAGGACGGAGTAAACTATTGAATAAACGATATAATATTACTGGAATGACTTGTTCAGCCTGTTCGTCGGGCATAGAACGAACGGTGAATAAACTTAGCGGCGTAACGCATTGTGAAGTAAGCCTTATGGCAAAGAGTATGAAGGTTGAATTTGACGAAAATATATTGTCTGAAGAGCAAATATTTTCAACCGTCAAATCACTTGGTTACGGCATATACAATGAGGGCGAGGAACCGCAGGTCAAAACGGTAAGTCACGATAAAAAACTTTTTATACGCTTTATAATTTCCGTATGCCTGCTTGTTCCGTTGATGTACGTATCAATGGGACACATGGTGGGTTTGCCTGTTCCGCCGTTTCTCAATCCCGAAAAAGGCAATGAAGAATGGTTTGCACTGTATCAGTTAATACTATCAGCTGCAATAATAGGCGTAAACTACGAATTCTTCAAAAACGGAACAGTGGTAATTTTCAAACGCGTTCCCAATATGGATACTCTCGTTTCTCTCGGTTCGGGTGTATCGTTCATTTATTCGTTTGTGCTTACCGTTTTGATTTTTACAGGCAGAACCGAATTCTGTATGGACTTGCACTTTGAA
>JAIDSQ010000008.1 GCA_029061155.1 Clostridia bacterium | reverse complement strand
GTCCGTACTTTGTCATTACCGTACAGCCCTCTACGATAGGCAATATGTCGCGCTGAACACCTTCTCTTGATACGTCCGCACCGTGGTTGCCCTTGCCTGCGATTTTGTCTATTTCGTCGATAAAGATTATGCCGTCGTTTTCCGCGCGCCTTATAGCCTCCGCATTTACGGCGTCGTTGTCGATAAGTTTATCCGCCTCTTCCGCCATTATAAGGTTCTTTGCCTCGCGTACGGAAATCTTGCGCTTCTTTTTCTTATGCATGCCCATTCCGCTGAAAATAGAACCGAGGTCTATCGCCGCGCCGCTGCCCGGGGAAAGCTCCAGGGGCTTGGGAACATCCTCAACGTCGATTTCTATTACCGCGTTGTCGTACTTGCCCGCGTGGATATCTTCGACAAGTCTCTGCTCGAACACTTCCTTTGCGGTATCGCCGCGCTCGTCCTTTTTCTGCTCGGCTAAAACTTTAGCAATTCTGCGCTCGGCGGTTGCCGTTGCGCGGTAGCTTACTTCCGCGGTCTTTTCTTCCTTGACAAGGCGTATAGCGCACTCGGCAAGGTCGCGAACCATTGACTCAACGTCTCTGCCAACGTAACCCACTTCGGTGTACTTTGTAGCCTCTACTTTCAAGAAGGGCGCTTTGACGAGCTTGGCAAGCCTTCTTGCAATTTCCGTTTTACCTACGCCGGTAGGTCCCTTCATTATTATGTTCTTGGGCGTAATCTCTTCCTGCAATTCGCGGGAAAGGCAACTTCTTCTGTAGCGGTTTCTGAGCGCCACGGCAACGGCTTTCTTAGCCTCGCCCTGACCTATGATGTATTTATTTAATTCGTGTACTATTTGTTTAGGCGTTAAGTCCATCTATAATACCCCCTTAGATAACTTCACACTTGATATTGTCATTCGTGTATACGCAGATTTCGCTTGCGATTTTAAGCGATTTTTTTGCAATCTCTTCTGCGGTGTAGTCGGTATTCTGCATAAGCGCGCGGGCTGCCGCCAATGCGTAGTTGCCGCCGCTGCCTATTGCGGCAATGCCGTCGTCGGGTTCTATTACTTCGCCCGTGCCCGAAACAATGAGCATTGTATCCTTGTCGGCTACAATCATCAAAGCCTCCAACTTTCTGACAGCCTTATCCGAACGCCAGAGTTCGGCAAGCTCTACCGCCGAGCGCATAAGATTGCCCGAGAATTTGTTCAACATTCCCTCAAACTTTTCGCTTAAAGAAAAGGCGTCCGAAACGGAACCCGCAAAGCCGAGTATGACGTTTCCGCCGTAAATCCTCCTTACCTTTGTGGCGCTGTTTTTAAAGATGACGCTTTCGCCCATAGTCACCTGTCCGTCGCCCGCGATTGCCGTTTTGCCCCCGCGCTTGACGGCGCATATTGTCGTTGCATGGAATTCAGTCATTTTGTAACTCCTGTTTGAATTTTTCTATATTTTGTAGTGCGCGTTCCGCTAAATATGCGTAACGCTGTTTTTTATCCCTTATCTTTATATCCGACGATCTTAGTATGCCGAAGTTGGCGTTCATGGGCTGGAAATTGTCCGTTGCCGCCGATATATGCGCCGACAAAGCTCCGCATACCGTGGTGTTATCGGGAATTATCGGCTGTAATCCTTTCAGCTTGCGGTACATATGTAAAGCCGCCAAAATTCCGCTTGCCGCCGATTCCACGTAGCCTTCCACCCCGGTTATCTGCCCTGCAAAAAATACTTTGGGGTTGGACTTTAAGGAAAAGTCCGCGTTTAAACAGTCGGGTGAATTTATGTAAGTGTTGCGGTGCATAACGCCATATCTCAAAAATTCCGCGTTTGCGAGCGCGGGTATCATAGAAAAAACCCTCTTCTGCTCACCGAATTTCAGGTTAGTCTGAAAGCCGACTAAGTTATACGCACTGCCTTCTACGTTCTCTTTTCTCAGCTGCAACACCGCGTAATACTTTTTACCGTCCGCGTCCGTAAGACCCACGGGCTTTAGCATTGCGAACCTTAAACTGTCCCTGCCGCGGCTTGCCAAAACTTCCACGGGCATACAGCCTTCAAAAATTTCACGCTTTTCAAAGTCGTGCAAAATGACTTTATCGGCACATATAAGCGCGTCTACGAAACTTTCGTACTCTTCCTTGCTCAAAGGGCAGTTGATATAATCGTCGCCACCCTTGCCGTACCTGTCGCCGTAAAAGCATTTATCAAAATTTAAACTGTCCTTGGAAACGATGGGGGCGGATGCGTCGTAAAAATGCAATTGCCCCCCGCATATGCTTTGAATATTTTCAGAAAGCGAATCGGTCGTCAAAGGTCCCGTGGCTACAATGCACCAGTCGTCGGGGACTTTTTTTATCTCCTCGCAAATGACCGTGATATTGGGGTGATTTTTAATTGCCCCCGTAATATATGCCGAGAAAGCGTGTCTTTCCACTGCGAGCGCACCGCCCGCGGGTACTTTGGTCTCTTCAGCCGCCTTCATGGTAACCGAGTCTAAACGACGCATTTCCTCTTTTAAAAGTCCGCAGGCGTTCGTATACGGGTCGTTGCCCTTAAGCGAGTTTGAACAGACGAGTTCGCCGAAGTTTTCGTCCGAGTGTGCGGGCGTGAATGTTCGGGGTTTAATGTCGTAAAGCTCGACTTTTACACCGCGTTCGGCAAGACATATTGCCGCCTCTGCGCCCGCAAGTCCCCCGCCTATTACTTTAACCTTCATTGTTTTGGGGTGCGTCCGCGGAGTAGTCGCAAGTCTTTTCCGAACATTTTATCTTGTCGCCGCGCTTTACTAAGAACTTTCCGCACTTGGGACATTTATCGCCCGTGGGAATATCCCAGCTTAAAAATCTGCAATCGGGATAGCCCGTACAGCCGTAGTATATTTTGCCCGTCTTGGAACGCATACGTCTCATGGGCTTGCCGCAGTCGGGGCAAACGCCTTCGTACTTTTCGTTTGCGCCTTCGGCAGGGTCGTTAAGCGGTTTTTTGGAACCGCACTTGGGACACTCCAGAAAGTTTCCGTACCTGCCCTTTTTCAAAAGCATATTCGTACCGCAGGTACACTTTTCTTCGGTTATTTTTGCGTCTATTGGAAGTATTGCCGAACAGTCGGGATAGTTGGGGCAGGCAAGGAATTTACCGAACTTGCCGCTCTTTACAATCATCAATGCGCCGCACTTAGGACAGGGTATTGAAGATACTTCAACTTCGCTTTCACTGACTATGTTGGAGCAGGCGGGATAGTTGGAGCAGGCAAGATATTTGCCGTACTTGCCCGTGCGCCTTATCATGGGACTTCCGCACTTTTCACAGATAATGTCCGTCTGTTCGTCGCCGTCGGTCGAGGCTATTTTAAGTTTTTCGGAAAAGTCGGGATAGAAGTCGGCAATAATCTTGTGCCAGTCGCAGCCGCCCTCTTCTATCTTGTCGAGGTCGTCCTCCATATGCGCGGTAAAGCCCACGTCCATAATATCGGTGAAATACTTTACAAGCATATCGGTAATCTTATACGCGATTTCGGTAGGCAGCATATGCTTGCCTTCCTTTTCTACGTAGTGCCTTTTTGTAAGCACGGAAATAATCGAGGCGTATGTCGAAGGTCTGCCTATTCCCTTTTCTTCCATCGCCTTTACAAGCGACGCGTCGGTATATCTTAAAGGCGGGCGGGTGAATTTCTGTTCCTTGACAAGCTCTTGAAGGTCGAGAACATCGCCCTCTTCGACGGGGGGAAGAAGTTTTGAAGAAACTTCCTCTTCGTCAGACTTCACCGCGTCCTGATACGCCGCAGTATAGCCCGCAAACAGCATTGCCCTTCCGCTTGCCTTAAATGTATATCCCGCGCAATCCGTTTCTATCTGCATGGAATTGTACTGCGCCTCAGCCATTTGCGACGCGATAAATCTATCGTAAATTAATTTGTAAACGTTGTAATGTTTTTTATCCAGCGCATTCTTTACGCTGTCGGGCGTTACGCTTAAATTGATGGGGCGGATTGCCTCGTGTGCGTCCTGCGCGCCCTTCTTGGTTGCGTAGAAATTGGGTTTCTCGGGCACATATTCCGCGCCGAATTCGTTTTTGATAAATTCGAGCGCATTGTCCTGCGCTTCCTTGGAGATACGCACGGAGTCCGTTCTTATATAGGTAATAAGCGCGATATGGTCGCCGCCCACGTCCATACCTTCGTAAAGGTGCTGGGCAATAAGCATTGTTTCGGGCGAGGTCATACCGTATTTGTTTGACGCGTCCTGCTGAAGTGAAGAGGTAGTAAAAGGCGCGGGCGCGTGCTGCTTGGTTATTCCCTTTTTGACTTTGGTTACGGTAAAGGGCTTATTTTTTACAGCCTCTTCAACCTTGTCGGCAAGTTCTTTGCCTATGCTTTCGCCTGTCTTCTTGTACTGGTAAACGGCTTTGAAGGGCGAATATTTCTTGCCATTATCCTGTAACATTGCATTGAACGCCCAGTACTCGTCGGGGACGAACGCCTGAATTTCGCGCTCCCTGTCGACTATAAGACGAAGGGCAACGGACTGAACTCTGCCCGCGGAAAGACCGTTCTGTATACGGTTATTCAAAAGGGGTGAAAGCTTGTAGCCCACAAGCCTGTCTAAAACACGCCTTGCCTGCTGAGCGTCGACGAGATTGTAATTGATTTTTCTCGGGTTCTTCAGCGCGTTCTTGACGGCGGAAGGGGAAATTTCGTTGAACTCTATCCTGTTTTCTCCGTTTTCGTCAAGCCCCAAAACGGTCTGCAAGTGCCAGCTTATAGCCTCGCCCTCTCTGTCAGGGTCGGTTGCAAGATACACTTTTCCGGCCTTTGCCGCCTCGGCGGTAAGGCGCTTTATTACGTCCTTTTTACTGGGCGTTATTTCGTATTTCGGCTCGAAGTTGGCGGATACTCTTACGCCCAGAGATTTTTCGGGCAAGTCCCTTACGTGTCCGCCAGACGCGTCAACCTTGTATTTGCCCTTTAAATATTTTGAAATTGTCTTTGCCTTGGAAGGCGATTCCACAATGATTAAGTCCATAAATATTCCTTTTATAATGCTGTATAGCGATTCCCGCCTAAACTTTTTACAAGCTTTTTAATTTGCAATGATGTTATTATCGGGATAAGCGCATACGGGGGCTTACCCAGCTTTTGTGCAACGCGGGGAAGAAAGCTTTCCCCTTCGTTTTTAATTTCCTCATATACCGCGCGCTCGTCGTCCGAAAGCTGGACTCTTTGCACAGGCTTATTCAAGTCTACCCCGAACTCTTTGAAAATGTCAAGTATATTTTCGGTAAGACAGGCGCCTTTTTTTATAAGCGCATTACAGCCTTTGCCTGAGGGTACACCTATGTTATAAGGAAAAGCAAACACGTCTCTGCCGTATTCCAAAGCGTATTCCGCGGTAATTAATGCGCCGCTCTTTTCGCCTGCTGATATTATTAGAGTACCGCGCGAAAGTCCGGCAATAATGCGGTTTCTTAACGGGAAGTAATAGGGTTTGCACAGTGTTTCGGGCGGATACTCCGATACGGCAAGCCCGAATTTACACACCTTATCAAACAGCCCTCTGTTGCTTGCGGGGTAAACGTTGTCGAACCCGCCCGCAAGTACGGAAATTACTTTTCCGCCCGCGTCCAGCGCTCCTTCCAAAGCGGCGCTGTCCGCTCCGTCCGCCAAGCCCGAAACAACAGTGAACGCCGAGGTAATCTCGCCCGAAATCTTATTGCAGTCGGCAAGCGCCTTTGGAGTACTTCGCCTTGACCCCACGACGGAAAAACAGTTGCTCTTTAAAAGCCTTGTGTCGCCTATGCAGTATAAAGTTACCGGCGGAGTGTCTATGTTCTTAAGCGTTTCTGGATAGTCAGGCGAAAAGTACGTTACGCACTTTATGCCCTTTTCGTCAAGTTCTTTTACGGTGTTTGCGCGAAAATCCCCGTCGCAAAAAAGTGACTTCACTTTATTATATACGCCGCACGTCAGCGTTTTAATCAGATAATCTTTGCGATTTTCAAAATCTGGCTGCGAAGATTGGAAATCGGATAAGAGAAATTTCACAATTCCGTAGCTTAAATCCAACCGCGACAGCACGATTAAGTTAATTTCTTCGTTAGTATACATTTTACTTCAGCTCGCTGTTTCTGTATGAAGTCGCCTCTAAAATATGTACGGGCTTGATATCCTCCGAAAAGTCCAAATCGGCTATGGTGCGCGCGACTTTGATTATCCTCGAGCGCGCCCTTGCCGACAGGCGGAGACTTTCAAACGCGTCCCTTAAAATGTCTTCGCACTCCCTTGAAAGACGGCAGTACTCTTTTATCTGCTTTTCGCCCATATTGGAGTTGACGGAAATGCCTTCGCCTTTAAAACGTTCGCGCTGAATCTCACGCGCCTTTTCAACGCGCTCCTTTACCTGCGCGCTCGTTTCCTCCACGCCCTCCGAAATAAGGTCGTCGTATTGAACTCCGTCCACTTCCACCTGTAAATCGATTCTGTCGAGAAGGGGACCAGAAACTCTGTTCCTGTATCTATGAACCTGCGCGGGTGTGCAGGTACACTGAAGGTACGCAGAGCCGTAGTTGCCGCAGGGACAGGGATTCATGCTTGCGCACAGTATGAAGTCGGCGGGAAAGGTTATCGCGCCGCCTGCACGCGTGACGGTGATCACTCTGTCCTCTAGAGGCTGTCTCAAAGATTCGAGCGCTGTGCGGGAATATTCGGGAAGTTCGTCCAAAAACAGCACGCCTTTGTGCGCCTTTGAAATTTCGCCCGCGCGTATTCTGGGACTGCCGCCTCCGCACAGTGAAACTGTGGTTGCGGTATGGTGGGGCGTTCTGAAGGGGCGGAGCGAAACTATTCCGTCCTCCGAAAGTTCGCCCGAAATGGAATGAATTTTGGTGACTTCAAGCGCCTCTTCAAAAGTCATATCGGGCATAATGGTAGGAATACAGCGCGCAAGCATGGTTTTGCCCGTACCCGGAGGACCTGCAAGCAAAATGTTGTGCCCGCCCGCAACTGCAATTTCAAGCGCGCGTTTTGCTACCTTCTGTCCTTTTACAAGCGACATATCGCAGTTGTACGAGTGCACCTTGCGCGTTGCGGTAAAACTTTTAGCCGCGACTGGGCTGAACGTTTGCCCTCCCGAAATAAACTCAACTACCTGCTTTAAATCGGACAGCGCGTAGACTTCCGTCCCCTCTATATAGCTTGCCTCGTTTGCATTGCCCGCAGGGACGATAAATTTTTTATAGCCCTTGTCGCGCGCGGAAATGAGAATTGGAAGTATGCCCGTAACAGGTCGTAACGTTCCGTCAAGCGCAAGCTCGCCGAGCATTACAAGTCCGTCGGTGTTTGCGGTAAGCTGACCGCTCGCTTTTAATATGCTTATTGCAAGAGGGAGGTCGTAATGCGAGCCTTCTTTCTTGATATCCGCGGGCGCGAGATTGATTGTTATTTTGTTTATGGGAAAGGTAAGCGCGCTGTTCTTTATAGCCGAACGCACCCTCTCCTTGCTTTCCTTAACGGCAGTATCGGGCAGCCCGACCAAGTCAAAGGAAACCATACCTTTATTTATGTCCGTTTCCACTTCGACGGGAACGCCTTCCAACCCGTTTAACGCAAAGCTTGTGATTTTAGAAAACATTGTTGAACACTCTTGTAAAAATATTTCGGGGTCGAATTTTCAAGCCTTAAAAACAAGTGAGACGAGGAAAGCGAAGCTTTGCGACAGGAGTGTACACAGAAGTACACGACTTAGCAAAACGTAGCTTGACAAAGTATCACGCAGTTTATAAAGCTTGAAAAAAGCTCTTGCGCAAAGCAAGAGCTTTTTTTAATTGTCTTATTTAACTTCTGCGATTTTTGCCGCCTTACCGGTAAGTCCGCGCAGGTAATAGAGTTTGGCGCGTCTGACCTTACCCTTTCTTACGACGGTGATATAAGCGATTTTGGGGGAATGAAGAGGGAACGTTCTTTCAACGCCTACGCCGAACGACATTCTGCGGACGGTAAAGCTTTCTCTTATACCGCCGTGCTTTTTAGCGATTACAACGCCTTCGAAGTTCTGAATTCTTTCCTTCGTACCTTCGATGACCTTGAAACCTACTTTAACGGTGTCGCCAACGTTGAATGCGGGAACTTCCTTTTTCATATTTTCTTTTTCAATTGCTTCAACTAAACCTTTCATGACTTATCTCCTTATATATAACGTGACATTCTTGATTAATTGCATTGATTAAACAGCGGACTGCCCGAAGTCGAAAACTATATTAACAAATTCTTTTATAAAATGCAACTCATTTTAAGGGGTGTGTCGCAATTTTCACAAAAGAAAATTTACTCAGACAATTTTACTGTATCCGTAAGAATTTACTACCGCGTCGACCTTAACGCCCTTTTTGCAAAGGGGACAATCCTGCGGGTTGTACGAGGTGTAGCCGGGGATATCCTCTACGCCGAAAAGTTTAACCACGGGCAAGTCGCACTTAAAATCGCCGCCGAACACCGTTGCCGCGCCGACTGGCGCGCCGCCGTAGTATTTAATTCCTTCTATACCGCTGTTCACCGTCTGACCGGTTGTAGCCGACGCCGTTAAAAGCAGCACGTGGCTGTTTATAACGTATGGCAGAAAGTTGTCGCGGAGGAGCATTTTATCGCCCATAAGCTCGGGAGTTAAAACTGCAATATCCTGACGGGAATTTATCCCCGAGGCGGAAAGATATTCCGCCATAAATGCGCCTACCATTTTCATACGGTCGAAGGTCAATATGGTATCGACGGGAGTACCCATAAAACTGTCCGCAAGAAATTTAGCGGCTGCCTTTGCCGTATTGAGCTGCGACTTGACTTTCGTCATATCAATGCAATGACTGATATGCGAGTGTTTGGTTGCGAAATGTCCGGGTATTACCTTAATACTTATTTCGCGGTTGTAGTGAGAATAAAGTTCGATTGCCCTCTTCTCCATATTTCCCTCCAAATTTTTATTTTAATAAAAAGCGTTTATAATATGGTTAATTTCGCCTTTATAAATCTCGATTATGTCAAAGCGTACGGTAACATCGGGGTCACCGCTTGCAAAATAATAATTTGCCGACTGAACGTAACGGCGCTGTTTATCCTTATTTACCGCCTCATTGGGCTGACCGAACTTATCGGTGCTCCTCGTCTTGACTTCTATAAAGGCGACAACATCTTCTCTCTCGGCAATTATGTCCACCTCTCCGAACGGAGTTCTGTAATTGCGTTCGAGTATTTTATAGCCCTGTTTTTTAAGGTATGAACACGCCTTATTTTCACCGCGGTTGCCAAGCAATTTTTTTTGCGTTAATGCCATTTTTTCGTAAAGCTCCTGCGGTGAATGGGACATAGTCCCGCTTGTTTTATAGCCTCGATATGCGTTTTTGTGCCGTAACCCTTGTTGCCCGCAAAATCGTATTCGGGATATAGTTTACTGTAATCGGTCATTAAAGCGTCCCTGTGTACCTTGGCAACAATGGACGCACAGCCTATAGTATAACTCAGCGCGTCACCTTTTACGATACTCTTCTGCGGAATAGCTATATCCAAAGTCATATTGCCATCGGTAATAACGTAATCGGGCGCTACTTCAAGCCCTTCGATTGCATTCTTCATACACAGCTTTGTCGCCTCGAGTATGTTAATTTCGTCGATAACCTGCGGTTCAATGCGGCATATACGGCAGGCAATTGCCTTTTTAAGTATTTGTTCGGACAGAATATTGCGCTTTTTTTCGGATAATTTCTTACTGTCGTCAACACCCTCGATAATATCGTCAAGGGGCATAATAACAGCCGCGCAGACCACGGGACCCGCAAGAGGACCTCTGCCCACTTCGTCCACACCGCATATATATTTACAGCCGCAATTTAAAAGCTGTCTTTCGTAAAATAGCTTGTCCGTCATATTAAACCCGACATATCCTCGGGGCAATCGAGCGTAATGCGCCCTAATCTGCCCTTTCTGAAATCGTCTATTACCGCGCGTTCCGCGCGTTCGTAATCGTATTCGCCGCCGCGGAGTACAAAGCCCCGCTTTTTACAGACGGCGTCAAGCATTTCGAGCTTGGTCCCGCCCGTTATGCCGTAACGCTCTTCAAGGCGTTTGGGATATTTTCCGTACAGCTCACCCAAAAGCTCGAGCGCGATATCGTCCAAATCGAGGATATCGTCGTTAATGCTGCCCACATATGCAAGGTGCAACGCCAGTTTCTGATTTTCAAAAGCAGGCGGCATAGTGCCAGGCGTATCCAAAAGTTCAAAGTCGCCGAGGCGTATCCACTGCTTGCCGCGCGTCACGCCGGCTTTGTCGCCCGTTACCGTGCGTTTGGAGCCTGCAAGCAAATTAATGACGGTGCTTTTGCCCGTGTTGGGAACGCCCACCACCATAAACCTGAAAATTTTGTTGTAGCCCTTTTCAAGGTTTCTTTGGCGCTTTTCGGCAACTAATTTATTCATTGCTCCCAGAATATCACGCTTTGAATTTGCATTTGCGGCGTTCAGCTTTATTGCGTTTGCGCCCAGCATCTTCATTAAATTATCGGCGCGCTCGTCTGCCAGGTCGCTTTTATTAAGAACATACAGCACAGGCTTTGCGCCCGTAAGTTTTAAAAGCTTAGGGTTGAACGACGACGCGGGACAGCGCGCGTCAAGCATGTATATAACGCCGTCGGCGAGAGGCACGCTCTCTTCCATCATGCGCATTGCCTTGGTCATATGACCGGGGAACCACTGTATATGTTTCATAACTGCATTATTTTTTAATCAATTTTTCTATCGTGCCCACGAAATAAATCACCATTAAAACGGGCGCGATTATAAGCGGGAAGAACAAGCCCAGAACGTAACCGAGCCAGAACGCCTGCATAAAAGATTTATCTTCCAGCCATTCGACCGTATACACGTAAGCGGGAACAACGCTGAACGCCCACAGGGGCACTATGGTATATGCCGCTAATTTTTCGTAAACGCTGTATGATAAGGTGTCAAGCTCGAAACCGAAATATATTGCTATCACCGCGCCAGCCGTCAAAAGGACGGAAACAGCGGTTACTAATAAAAACTTTTTCATTTTTTTCCGAGCAAGTCGGGGCGCAATTTTTTTGTAAGTTCCGCGCTCTTTTCCCTTCTCCATTTGTCTATCTTTGCGTGATCTCCCGAAAGAAGCACTTCGGGTACGGAAACGCCTTCGTAAGTTGCGGGGCGGGTGTACTGCGGGTACTCCAGACCGTTTTCGCCGAACGTTTCGTCGACGAGCGACGACGGCGAAATAACTCCGTCTACATAGCGGGCAAGACAGTCGCACACCACCATTGCGGGGAGTTCGCCGCCCGTTAAGACGTAGTCTCCTATGGAAATTTCTTCATCAATATACAAGTCGAGAACGCGCTGATCAACGCCCTCATAATGTCCGCAAAGCAGGACAAGGTGTTCGCACCCCGATAGCGCGAACGCCTTGTCCTGCGTGAATGTTGCGCCCTTGGGCGAAAGATAAATTCTGCGCGCAGTATGCATTGGGTCTACCGCCTTTATCGCCGAGCCTATGGGCTGGGGCATCATAACCATACCCGCACCGCCGCCGAAGGGATAGTCGTCGCACTTGAAGTGCTTGTTTTCGGCATAGTCGCGAATGTTGACGATCTGAATTTCAAGCTTGCCCGAGGCTTGCGCTCTGCCTATTATACTGCCTTGAAGGGGGGCAAACATTTCGGGGAAGAGCGTTAAAACGGTAATTTTCAAAGCGACACTTCCTTGAAACGTTTTGCGTTGACGTAAATTTTGCCCGCGTATACGTCGATATCCGTTATAACACCGTCGGCTGCAGCAAAGGTAATCTGCTTGCCGTCGCGCTCGATAACGTAAATATCAGCGCGGGCGGGAGTGACGGAAGTCACTTTGCCGAGCACCGCGCCCTTTTCTGTAACCACTTCGCACCCCAAAAGGTCGGCAATATAATACCTGCCCTCGGGAAGAGGAGGTATATCAGAGCGGTTAACTTCCACGTCCTTACCGCGCAGAAGTTCCGCGGCGTTTCTGTCCGCAATGCCTCTGAGTCCTAAAAATGCGAAGTCACCCGAAGTGCGCACGGAAAGGACAGAGTACTCTACTCCGCCTATCAATACTTTTTTGAAAGCCTTCAGGTCCTCGGCGGAGTCGGTTAACGCTTTAACCTTGACCTCGCCGAGAATGCCCTGCGGTTTTAATACGGTTGCAACCGTAAGCTTATCAGTCAAAATAATTACTCTTTTTCTTTTATTTCAAGAATATATTTCTTGCTGTCGCGCGGGGTGGACGCCTTTACAAGCGTTCTCAGCGCTTTGGCTATTTTGCCCTGCTTGCCGATAACTTTGCCCATATCCGAGTCTGCTAAAAGAACAGTAACTTCGATTGCCGTTTCCTTTTCTTCTACCTTGTACTCGATTTCGTCTTTCTTTTCGGCAAATTGCTCGACAACGTATTTAATAAGATCTAACATAAAAAACTCCCTCGGCGCGGAAAAACGGGATTGTTGCGCCGTCAATTACAATAATTTAAAGTGCGGAGAAACGAGCAGTACAAGGCGCGTGCGGATTTGGCGAGGGCGCGTACATAGAAGTACGTAACCGAGCAAAAAAGTAAACGCAACACAGTAATGCGACGTTTATACGCGCTTTAGGACTTCTTCTTTTTATCGTTGGTCTTGGGTGCAGACAACTTCTTGCTCTGCTCCATAGCGCCGACCTTTACCAGATAGCTTTTAACCGTTTCGGTGGGCTGAACGCCTTTTGCAAGCCATGCTTTTGCCTTTTCAACGTCGATGTTGATTTCAGCAGGCGTCTTTAAGGGGTCAACGTAACCGATTTTATCGATGTACTCGCCCGACTGCGCCTTGCGCGAATCAATAACTACTACGCGGTAGAAAGGGGATTTTTTATCGCCCATTCTTGTCAATCTCATTTTAACTGCCATTTTTTTGCTCCTTTGTGCCTTAATAGGCTATATATAAATTTTAATTTTGTTGGAATGTATAAACTTTGTTGATACGAGCAGAACGAGGCGCGCGCGGAAAACCCGAAGGCGCATACACCAAAGTATGTAACTGAGGGTTTCCGTAGCGCAACAAAGTTATGCGACGTATATACGAAGTTTAGAAGGGAAGTCTGCGCTTTCCGCTCTTCAACTGTTTCATTAACTGCTTAGTCTGTTCAAACTGCTTTAAAAGCTGATTGATTTCCTGAACGCTTGTGCCCGAGCCCAAAGCAATTCTCTTTTTGCGCGAGGCGTTTATTATTGCGGGTTCAACCCTTTCCCTTTTTGTCATTGAAAGGATAATCGCTTTCGTGCGCTCTATCTTTTTTTCGTCGATATCCTCGGCTTTAACCTTGCCGCCCATACCCGGCATCATTGCAAGTATTGCCTGCGCGCCGCCCATCTTTTTCATACTCTCGAACTGCGTAAGGTAGTCCTCTAAGGTGAAGGTATTTTCAAGCATCTTTTTCTGCATAACCTTCGCCTGCTCTTCAGTGACTGCCTCCTGCGCCTTTTCGATAAGCGTCAGAACATCGCCCATACCGAGAATACGCGACGCCATTCTGTCGGGATAGAAGGGCTCGAGGTCGGTAAGCTTTTCACCCACGCCGATAAACTTTACGGGCTTGCCCGTTACCGCCTTTATGGAAAGGCACGCACCGCCCCTCGTATCGCCGTCAAGCTTGGTTAAGATGACGCCCGTCACTTCCAGCCTTTCGTTAAAGGTCTTTGCAACGTTTACGGCAACCTGACCCATCATGGAATCGACGGTTAAAAGAATTTCCGAAACGTCAACTCCCTTTTTGATGT
>JAIDSQ010000079.1 GCA_029061155.1 Clostridia bacterium | reverse complement strand
GGTTATTGAGGAACCTGTTGAAGAGGTTTCCGAACCGGAGGTTATTGAAGAACCTGTTGAAGAGGAAATTGCGTTAACCCAAGATGTTGAGCCCGAACCCGAGTCTGAGCCCGAAGAAGAGCTTGTAGAAAGGGACTTTGAAATTCTTGAAGAGGTAGACGTTGTCGAGGCGGAAACGTTCAGTGACGAGGACGCCAAACAGATAGTTGAAGTCAAGGTCGTTAAAAACAGGAAAGCGGGCAAGAAAGGCATTGTCAATCTTGACGCACTTTCAGAAAATTACGAGGCGGGTGAGCACGTAACAGTTGAAAGCCTGCACGAAAAGGTACTTATTCCCAAGGACGTAACGGTCATTAAAGTTCTTGCAAGAGGCAGTATAAATAAACCGCTTATTGTCGAGGCGGACGACTTCTCGCTTACGGCGGTCAAGATGATTGCACTGACGGGCGGGCGCGTTATCCGCAGATCTTAATTTAAAAAATATAATTCAAGCCTCCGCTTCAACGGCGGGGGCTGGAATTTTTATAAAAAAATATTAACTATGGTTATTTTTTTGTTGACAAATGTATTTATAGGTAATATAATAAATATGAAAAATTAATTCAGGTTAATTTTTGGAGGTGGCTATGCCCATTTATATTGCGCCTGCGGGACGCGAACTACAAGTGAGAAAGGTCGGCGCGGACGAAAAGGTCAGAAAGCATTTACAGGAGCTTGGTATTTCCGAGGGGAGCAAGATAACGCTGATATCTTCTACCGGCGGCAACGTAATAGTTATCGTCAAAGAGGGACGGCTTTGTCTTGACAGAACTTTGGCAAGTAAAATTATGGTGGCGTAAAGTCACCAAAATTTAAGCTTAAAAAATAAACTATGGTTAATTTCTATGTATAAAAAAGGAGAATAAGATGGCAACGAAACTATTAAGTGAATTTACCGTCGGAGAGAAAGGTAAAATCAAGAGCGTTACAGGCGAAGGTAAAGTTCGCCGCAGACTTTTCGATATGGGCGTGACCCCCGGCGCGGAACTTATTATGCGCAAGAAAGCCCCCCTCGGCGACCCTATTGAAATTACGCTGCGCGGGTATGAGCTGACACTTAGAAAGAGTGAGGCGGCTTGCGTAGAAGTAGAGGTTTAAACAATATAAAAATATAACGAAGAATATAAAAAAGACAAGGAGTTTTTATGAAGACATTTGCACTGGCGGGAAACCCCAACTGCGGTAAGACGACGCTGTTCAACGCGCTTACAGGCGCGACGGCACACGTCGGAAACTGGCCCGGGGTAACCGTAGACAAGCGCGAAGGCGTTTATAAAGGCGGCAATGAAAACGTAAATATAGTCGATTTGCCCGGCATCTATTCGCTTTCGCCCTATACGCCCGAAGAGGTTATTTCGCGTAATTTCATTTTAGACGAACACCCCGACGGCATAATAAACATTGTCGACGCAACTAATTTAGAGCGCAACCTGTATCTTACAACGCAGCTGCTTGAAATGGACGTTCCTTTAATTGTCGCCCTGAATATGATGGACGAGGTGGAAAAGGCGGGCGACAAGATTAACGCCAAAACCTTGGAGGACGCGCTCGGCGTGCCCGTAGTCGAAGTTTCCGCCCTGAAAAAGACAGGCATTAAACAGCTTATGGACAGGGCTGCGGCTATGCCCAAAACACGCAAGGGACGTACCGTTCTTGCTGATACGCTCAAAGCGCAGATAGAAAGCGCGTGCGCATATTATCAGGCGGAAGAAGTGTCCTCGCCGCTCTTTCACGCGGTTAAGCTTTTGGAAAGCGACGAGCTTGAGCTTGCGAGAAAGGGCGCAAAACAAACGCTTGAAGAGGCAAGCGCAGGCGAAGACTTAGAGGCGGTTATCGCCGATGAAAGGTACAAGTACATATCCGAAAAGCTGTCCGACGTAAAAGTAAGAAAGAACGAAAAGGGCGCGCTTACCAAGTCGGATAAAATCGACAGGGTACTCACCCACAGAATATGGGCTATTCCCATTTTCCTGGTCATACTGTTCTTTGTGTTCCACCTTACTTTCTCGGAAAACCTGTTCTTTTTAAACGGCTTTACTGAAGATATGGGCTGGATGCCCTCGCTTGTCGATTTGGGACTTTCAACCGATTTGGGCGGCGGCAATCAGGAATACAACAATTTCGGCGTGGAAATTTTAGCTATTTTCTACGACGGCGCGGTTTATTCCCCCGGCGTTATTTTAACCAACATTCTTAACTTGTTCTTGGACCACATTTCCGACGGCATTGTTACTTTAATGGAAAACGGCGGTGCAGCCGAGTGGGCTACTGGGCTTGTGGGCGACGGTATCTTAGGCGGCATCTTTGCCGTACTCGGATTCCTGCCCCAGATATTGACTCTGTTCCTGTTCTTCTCGATATTGGAAGATACCGGCTATATGGCGCGAATTGCCTTTGTTCTTGACAGAATTTTCCGCCGTTTCGGACTTTCTGGCAGGGCGTTTATGCCCATGATTATGGGTTTCGGCTGTTCGCTCCCCGCGACAATCAATACCCGAACGCTTGCCGACGAAAAGGAGAGAACGGCAACGATACGAGTAATTCCATTCTTCTCGTGCGGGGCGAAACTGCCCATTCTTACCGCGGTTGCAGGCGGAATTGTGGCTGCCTTCGGCATAGGTAACGCCGACGTAATAACCTTCGGTATGTACGTTTTAGGCGTTTGCACGGCGATTGTCTGCGTGCTTTTAATGCGCAACACCTCGCTTAAGGGCGAAACTCCTCCCTTTATAATGGAACTTCCCGCATATCATTTGCCCGGGTTCAGAAATTTGATGTTGCACCTGTGGGATAAGACAAAACACTTCGTCAAGAAAGCGTTTACCATTATCTTTGCGTCCACAATAATTATCTGGCTGTTCTCGCACCTCAGCTGGAGATGGAGTTACCTGCCAGACGAAGAGATGAACGATTCCATTCTCGCCTCGCTCGGTATGTTCTTACAGCCTGTATTCACGCCGCTCGGTTTTGGTTCGCAGCTCGGTCAGTTCGGCTGGGTGTTCGCGGTTGCGGCTATCACGGGACTTATCGCAAAGGAAAACGTAATTGCAACTTTCACCACGCTTGCGTTGTGCATAGGCGCTTATGCGGGCGAAGGAACCGAAGAAGGCATTGAGGAGCTGACGGGGCTTATCAACATAATAATAGGCGATACGGGCATTTCACAGGGTGAGTTTACTGCGGCGCTGATTGCGTTTATCGCATTCAATATGACCACTATTCCCTGCTTTGCGGCGTGCGCAACGGCTAAAGCCGAACTTCCCAAGGGCAAGTTCAAGTGGACGCTCCTGTTCTGGGTTGCCACAAGCTACATAGTGTCTGCTATGATTTACACAATAGGCGCGTTCGTATGGCCCCTTGCAATATGGGTTGCAGTAATCGCCGCCGTAGTTGCTTTAATAGTTTTAAGGAATATCGGAAAGTTCGATATCATAAAGATATTCAAAAAGAGGAAAAACTGATATGAGCGGTGTAGATATTGCGGTAATCGTAATAGTAAGCGTTGCCGTGCTTGCGGTTGTCGGCTGGCTTGTTTACCGAAAGGTTAAGCACAAAGGGGGCTGTTGTGATTGCGGCTGCGGCTGCAACGGCTGTACTATGTGCGAAAAGGGTAAAAAGGATAAATAAAGCTTATACATCTCCGAATTTAATACGTTTTTTAAGTCTCGCGCAATTTTGCGCGGGACTTAAAAATTATTCGTTTTTGAGTAATAACTCTATAAGACACAGCTTTCTTTTAACTGCTTTCAACGCCGAAGTTATTCTTTTGCTATCGGTTTTGAGTTTGCGCAGTGGTGACCACAATCTACAGGCAGGGTTTTCATTATTGACTTCAATTAATTTGTATCCCATAGAGCGACAACCGCAGTGCCCGTAATCGGTTAAAAACGTATCCGTTTCACCCATAATATAGTGCCGTCTGAAATTGATACAATTTAGACAAGTTTTTTCGTTTATTTCTATGTGCATTTTCCCCTCAGTAGTATGATTATATCTTAATTATATAACAGTTTTTAAAATTTTGCTTGCGATAGTCCAAAATGGACAAAAGTTTTTTATAATTCGATTTTACCTTATTTAAAATATAAAATCTTCACAACCGTAAAAATTACGGTTAAAAAATGCTAATGATAAATTTTAACATTCAAACAATTGCAAACAGGGCTGTAATTGTGTATAATTATTTTAAAATAAATGTCTTGAATTTTGTGAAAAGGAGTTTTATGATTAAAGTTTCGGACAGAATTTCGGCTATTGCACCCAGTATGACGCTTGCTATCTCGGCAAAGGCTAACGAGCTTAAAGCCGCGGGCGAAAGGGTAATTAATTTCGGCGTCGGCGAACCCGACTTTAACACCCCCGCGCATATTGTTCAGGCGGCTAAGGACGCGCTGGACGCGGGCTACACAAAGTACGTTGCGGCGGCGGGTTTGCCCAAACTTAAAAAGGCAATTGTAAAAAAGCTTAAAGTTGACAATAACTTGGAGTACGACCCCTCGCAGATTATAATTTCAAACGGCGCAAAGCACTCCATATTCAACGCGATTTTCGCAACCATAAACCCCGGTGACGAGGTGTTAATTCCCAAGCCCTACTGGCTTACTTATCCCGAGGTAGTAAAAAGCTGCGGGGGCGTGCCCGTTTACGTAATGGCAAAAGCCCGCCACGGCTACAAGGTAACGGCGGCGCAGATTGAAAATATGATTACGCCCAAGACCAAAATGCTTATTTTCACAAGCCCTTCAAACCCTACGGGCGCGGTGTATACCGAAGACGAAATACGCAAAATAGCCGAGGTGTGCGAGAGATACAACCTTACCGTTTTATCCGACGAGATTTACGAAAAGCTGATTTACGGCGGTGAAACGCATTTTTCTATCGCGGCGTGTTCTCCAGCAATGAAGGAGCAGACCATAGTTATAAACGGCGTTTCCAAGTCATATGCTATGACAGGCTGGCGTTTAGGCTATCTTGCCGCACCCGAAAACGTTGCTAAGGCAATAGCGTCCTTCCAGAGTCATTCCACTTCAAACGTAAACACTATGACGCAGTATGCGGCAATCGCCGCGCTTACGGGCGACGACAAGCCCATGCGCGATATGGTAAAAGCGTTCGGCAGGCGCCGTGAAATTATGATACAGAAACTTGAAGAGATGAAGTCTCTCGGGCTGGACTACGTCAAACCCGACGGCGCGTTCTACGTAATGCTTTTATGCGACAACCTGTACGGCAAGTATTACGAAGGCAAGAGAATACGCGGAAGTATGGACGTTGCCGATTTATTGCTGACGCATAAAAAAGTTGCGTTAACCCCCGGCGTATGTTTCGGCGACGACGACGCGGTGCGTATTTCCTACGCGCTTTCCGAAAAGGATATGTGCGAGGGGCTTGACAAAATTGCCGAGTTCGCAAAAGAATGTGAATAAATAATAAAAAAATATTTGAAAAAGTATTGAAATTCTTTTGTTTTCTTGATAGAATATATTAAATAAAACCATTATGGGAGGTTTTTCATGATTAAACTTATTTACGGCCCCAAAGGCACAGGCAAAACGAAACAGCTTATTGACGCGGCTAATGCCGAGGCTCAGACAGCCAAGGGTTTAAGCGTATTTATAACAAACACAAAAAGATATATGTACGATATCAACCGTGCGGTACGTTTTATCGACGTTACCGATTGGTCTATCGCCGGCGAGGACGCTCTTTGCGGATTTATTAAGGGCGTTGCGGCTTGCAACCACGACCATGAGCACATCTACATAGACGGTATTGCACGTATTGCGGGCAAGGACCTCAAAGACCTTGCGGGCATTTTCTATATGCTTGACAAAGTTGGAAACGAAAACGGCATTACGATTACCATTACGTGCAGCTGCACGAAAGAGGAATTGCCTGAATTCGTTGCTAAGTACGCGTAAAATTATCACAAATGCTCAGGCGGCGCAATGCGCCGCCTTTTAAAGGTTTAAAGTTTTTGAAAATTCGGAGTATACTATGAAGTTTATCAGCACGAGAGGGGGAGAAAAAGTAACGGGCGCAAAAGCAATCGTTCAAGGGCTTTCGTCGGACGGCGGACTGTTCGTTCCCGAAAAGTTTCCTGAGGTAACGCAAAGCGAAATGGACGAAATGCTTGAAATGAGCTATCCCGAACGCACGGCGAAAATACTTTCCAAATACCTTGACGAATACGACGCCAAGGAGCTTTTGTCTGCGTGCGAAAATGCATATTCCAAGTTCGAGGGCAGCGACCCCGCGCCTTTAGTCCGTCTTGACGACGGCGTGTATATGCTCGAACTTTTCCACGGTCCCACGTGCGCGTTCAAGGATATGGCGCTTACCGTTCTTCCCTATCTTTTAAGAAAGGGCTGCGATATCTGCGGTATAACGGACGAAATTCTCGTGCTTGTTGCAACTTCGGGCGATACCGGCAAAGCCGCGCTCGAAGGGTTTAAGGACGCCGAGGGCATAAAGGTGATGGTGTTCTATCCGAGCGACGGCGTTTCAAAAATGCAGAAACTTCAGATGAACACGCAGGAAGGCAAAAACGTAAACGTTGTCGGCGTAAAGGGCAACTTTGACGACTGTCAGACTGCCGTAAAGCAAATTTTCGCAAGCGAGGAGTGTAACAAAATTCTTGCTGAGAAGGGTGTAATGTTATCTTCGGCAAACTCCATTAATTTCGGAAGGCTCGCTCCGCAGATTGCATATTATTTTTCCGCGTATCTTGACTTATTGTCAAGCAATCAAATTGAAAAGGGCGAAAAGATCGATTTTACGGTGCCCACGGGCAACTTCGGCAACATACTTGCAGGGTACTATGCAAAGCTTATGGGCTTGCCTATAAGGCGTTTGCACTGTGCATCCAACTCGAATAAGGTTATCTGCGACTTTTTACAGACGGGTACGTACGACACCTGCCGCGAATTTATAAAGACCACTTCGCCTTCGATGGATATTTTGGTTTCTTCAAACCTTGAAAGACTTTTATTTGAAGTTTCGGGCAGGGACAAAAAGCTTACGGCAAAGCGAATGGAAGACCTTAAAACGACGGGTAAGTACAGCATAACCGAAGAGGAAAGGAAGATTATTGCCGAGACCTTTGACGGCGGTTACGCCGACGAGGAAAGCTGTGTAGAGGCTATGTACGACGTGTTTATCGACACCGGCTACACAATGGATACTCACACGGGCTGCGCGATGAAGGTCGTTCAGGACTGGTACGAAAAGAACAAAAAGGACGAAACCAAAATGGTTATCGTCGCTACGGCTAATCCTTACAAGTTCCCGCAGGACGTACTGTATGCAGTGACGGGAAACGACGTTAAGGACAGTTTCAAGGGCATTAAGAGGCTGCACGCGGCAACGGCTATGGCTGTGCCCAAGTGCTTAAAGGAGTTAAGGGACAAGCCCGTAATATTTACCAAAACGGCGGACAAAAAGAAACTGTTCGACGAAGTTCTGGAATTTATAAAATAAAGAAACGCGCCCCGCTTGCATTTGCAAGCGGGGCGCATTGTGTATATCCTGTGAGTGTAAACCATAAGTTGCGTGATAATTGTTTATTCGTTAAATTTTTCTTTGCATTTTGGTCGGCGGTATGTTATTATAAATACAGGGAAGTGTTTATTATGGAAAAAAGTAATCTCTATTCGGCTGTTCAGCCTACAAATAATCTGACGATAGGCAACTATCTTGGCGCGATAAAGAACTGGGTCAATCTTCAGAACGACTACAACTGCTATTACGCTGTTGCAAATATGCACGCCATAACCGTAAGACAGACCCCCGCGGAACTCAGACAGAGGACGCTTTCGCTTGCCGCACTGTTCATTGCCTGCGGTATAGACCCCGAAAAGTGCGTTCTTTACGTTCAGTCGCAGGTGCCTGCGCACGCTCAGCTTTGCTGGGTTTTAAACACTTTCACCTACGTCGGCGAAATGGAGAGAATGACTCAGTTTAAGGATAAGAGCGCGAAACACGCCGATAATATAAATATGGGGCTTATGGACTACCCCGTGTTGATGGCGGCGGATATACTCTTATATCAGTCGGCGGTTGTGCCCATAGGCAAGGACCAGACTCAGCACCTCGAAATTGCGCGCGACATTGCGCAGAGGTTCAACAACGCATATACCCCCACGTTTACCGTGCCTAAGGGTGTATATATGAAGTCGAGCGCTAAAATTGCCGACCTTTTGGACCCTTCCAAAAAGATGTCTAAATCGGCTGAAAATCCTAACGGAGCGATATTTTTACACGACGACAGGGATACTATTATGCGCAAGTTCAAGCGCGCAGTTACCGACAGCGAGGCGTTCGTTAAATACGACCCCGAAAATAAGCCCGGCGTAAGCAATCTTCTGACTATCTATTCGGTTTTTGCCGATAAGAGCATTGAAGAGGCGGAGCGCGATTTTGCGGGCAAGGGCTACGGAGATTTCAAGCTTGCCGTAGGCGAGGCTGTTGCGGATAAGCTTGCGCCCATTCAGAGCGAACAGGCAAGACTGCTTGCCGACAAGGCTTACCTTGAAGGAGTACTCAAAAACGGCGCGGAAAGGGCGGCATATACAGCAAATAAAACACTTCAAAAAGTTCACAAGAAAATAGGATTCTACTTGTAATGTTCGGATATATTCAACCCGACGCGCCATACCTTTTCAAGAAGGACGAAACGCTGTATAAGGCGCTGTACTGCGGACTGTGCAAGAGCATAGGCAAGGGGTGCGGACAGAGGGCGCGCTCCGCGCTTACGTTCGATATGGCGTTTATGTCGGCGTTAATTCATAATATAAGGCGGGAGGACGTCGACATCAAAAAGCAGAGGTGCGGACTGCATTGGATAAAGCGCAGACCAATTGCTTCGGTCGACGATACCACAATTTTACTCGGTTGTATTAACACCGCACTCGCATACTATAAATTGTGCGACGATAAAGCAGACGGCGACAAGAAGGGCATATTCCGCCACTTTTTAAAAAAGGGTTTAAAGCGCGCAATCAAGCGCCATAAGCCCGCCGTGGAGATTATCGCCGAGCAGATGAAAAGGCAGGCGGAGCTTGAAAAAGCGGGTTGCGAAGTCATAGATATGGCTTGCGAGCCTACCGCCGAAATGATGAAAAGGCTTTCCGTTTACGCCTTGGGCGAGTATTCCACGCCTCAGACAGAGAATCTTTTCTACGATCTGGGCAAGTGGGTGTACCTTGCCGATGCGCTTGACGACTACGACAAGGACGTTAAAAAGGGGGGCTACAACGTTTTATATAACGCGTTTAAGTGCCCCGATAAGAAAACCGCCGTTGAAAGCAACAGGGAAGAGATAAACTTTTTATTCGATTCGCTGTTTGCCGATATGCGCGTTAATCTTGCAAATATACAGTTCGGGTTCAATCACGACCTGACTGACAATATAATACTGCGCGGCATCCCCCTTAAAACAAGGGCGCTTGTCGGCGGTTGTAACAATTGTAATAAATAAGGAGATATAAATGAACAAGAAAGATCTCGAACTCTTCGGACTTAGCGAGGGGGCAACAAAAGAGCAAATAACTGCGGCTTACGAAACTTTAAGGGCTAAATACCTTGAAGAACGCTTTATGGACGGCGAAGTGGGCAACAACGCCGCCGCTATGCTTACGCGTATCGAATCGGCTTATAACGAGCTTTTAAGCGAAATTAACGAGAACGCGTCGTCATTTGACGGCAGTGACTCGTTCACGAGGGTCGAAGATTTGATAAGGGCGGGAGATTTGGCGGAGGCACAGCGCGTTTTGGACAGCTTTAACGAGCGCGGCGGAAGATGGCACTATCTTCAGAGTGTTGTGTTCTACCGCAAGAACTGGATAAACGAAAGCAAGAAACAGCTTGAAATTGCCATTCAGCTCGAACCTAACAACGATAAGTACAAGGAAACGTACAAAAAGTTAAACGATAAACTGAATTATGACTCTCAACAGGCGGCGGGCGCAAACCAGACTGTTTATCAGGGTCAGACAATGAACGCCGGCGACGACAATCAGATGGGCGGAAGTTTCTGCGCCAATTGCATAGAATGTTGCTATATTAACATGTGCATTAACTGCCTGTGCAACGCTTGTTGCCATTAACAGGGTATGGGTAAGCGCAAGTACCCGCGCTCGTTTGAATTGGCGCTTTCTGCAATTTCGTGCGCGGTTGCCGTAATTTTTTTAATGCTCGGTTTCTGGAGCGACGTTTTATTAGCCTCGGGATATCTGTTCGGAATGGTGGCGCTTATGGTTCCGCTTTCCAAACAGTTCATTCGGGGCGGTTTTTTGGCGTACGCCGGCACGGTAATTTTAGCTATCGTAATGGGCGCGGCGGCAAGGTTCTGGGATTTGGTTCCCTTCATAATGTTCTTCGGGCTGCACCCTTTAATTAACTGCCTTCAGTTAAAGTTTAATATCAATAAATGGATTGCGCTTGCCGTCAAAACGGTGTGGTTTGACTTCACGTTGTGGGTTGCGTACATTCTCATTTTCGACAGCGTTCTCGGCGGGGCCAATGCGGACAACGCTTTCTACACGTTCCTCAATACGTATATTTACTGGTTTATCTTTGTGGGGGGAACGCTTGTTTTCTTCCCCTACGATTATCTCATATTCAAAACGCAGAACGCGGTGAATATGCTCGTTTACCGCATAAGGAAATAGAGATATGAAAGGCATATTGAAAAAAACTGTTATAGCGCTATTAGGCATTTGAGGCTTGTTATGGAAGAAAACGAAAGCCTAACCGATGGACAAAAGCTTGAAAAAGCTGAAAGGATGATTGAAAGGAAAGACCTTGAAGAGGCTCAGAAAGTACTTGACGCCGTCAAGGAAAAGAGCGGCAGGAAATACTACTTGCAAGGCAAGTTGTTTCAGAACAAGAAATGGACGAACGAAGCAAGAAAAATGTTCAAATATGCCATTCAGTCAGAACCTGAAAACGAAGATTACAAAAAGGCATTGGAAGAACTTGAAACTCTTGTTGAACAGGAGAAATCAAGATTATATAAAAACAAAAAGCAAATAGGTTTTATGCCGAATTTATCCGACGACGAAAAAGAGTGGTGTGGTGAATGCTGTTGTGAAATGTGTATGTTAGGCATATGCGAAGCGATTTGTAACGGTGGTTCATAATTTATGTTACATAAAAACGAAGAAAACGAAAGCTTAACCGACGAGCAAAAACTTGAAAAAGCCGAAAGTATGATTGAAAGCGGACTTACCGACCAAGCGCAAAACGTTTTAAATGAAGTAAAAGATGACAGCGCAAGAAAATACTATCTTCAAAGCAGAATATTTGCTGCAAAAGGGTGGATTAAGGAACGGCGTAAACAGCTTGAATTTGCCATTAAGGCTGAGCCCGATAATGAGGAATACAAGGCGGCGTTAGCAGAAACGAGAAAGCTTGAAGAATTTTCTATGACTGACGAAACTTATCTTCAACGGGCGGAACTACATATTCAGTTAGGTGAATTTAACTTGGCTGAAAAGGCGTTAAAAAACGTAAAAGAAAACAGCGGTAAAAAATATTTTTTGCAGAGTAAAGTTTATAAGTCTAAATGTTGGTATTTAGAACAGCGCAAGCAACTGAAAAAAGCGGTAAAGGCTGAACCGGGAAACGTCGAGTATAAAAAAGAGTTGGAAGAACTTGAAGCGTTCAGAAAGACTAAGGAATATAAAAAGACCAAACAAATGGGCAGCACCGATATAGGCAGTATATGTTGTGACGCTTGTGGCGAAGGATGTATTATTTGTTGCTGTGAAGGAACTTGTGAAGCCTTAGGCAACGGGTGCTGATATTTCAGAGATTAACTATGGAAGAAAACGATAGCTTAACCGATGAGCAAAAGCTTGAAAAAGCCGAAAAGCTTATTGAAAGGAAAGATCTCGAACAGGCGCAGGAAATGCTTGACTCCGTTAAGGAAAATAGCGGAAGAAAATACTTTTTGCAAGGTAAACTGTTTATACGAAAAAGTTGGTACTCGGAGGCGAGAAAGCAGTTTAAATTTGCGATTAAAGCCGAGCCAGAAAACGAGCAGTATAAAAAGGCTTTGGAAGAGCTTGAAACTTTTTGCAAAAGCGAAGAATACAAGCAGATGAAAACAGTGCAGATGGGTAAAAACACGGAAGGGTGTGCATTAGTTTGTTGCGAGTGTTGCGCTTCGGGTGCGTGTCAGGCTATATGCGAAGGGTGTTGCAATTAATGTTACATAAAAACGAAGAATACGAAGGCCTCGTCGAAGGGTACGGAACAGACGGCGAGGGAATAATTAAAATACAGGGCACAACGGCGTTTGTGCCTTTTTGCCTTGTCGGCGAAAGGGTGAGCTTTAAAGTACTTAAAGTAAAGGGCAATATTGCTTACGGCAAACTTATAAAGGTATTAACTCCGTCATATGCGCGGGTTAATCCCGTTTGCCCTGTGTTCGGCAAGTGCGGCGGCTGCGATTTACAGCATATGGACTACGCCGAACAGTTAAAGTTTAAAAGCGAGGGCGTAAAAAACGTTCTAAATAAAATAGGCAGCATATATGTCGGGATTAACGAGACTGTCGCGTGCGAAAAACAGTACGCTTACAGGAATAAACTCAGCCTCCCTGTGGGTGTGGATGAAGAGGGCAATACGGTTGTCGGCTTTTATGCAAGGCGTAGCCACAGAATTATTCCTGTCGATAACTGCGCAATTCAGTCGGAGTGGGTTAAGGACGTTATTTCGGCAGTAAAGGAGTTTGCAAAAACCTGTAAAAAGGGCGTTATCCGCCACATAGTAGCCCGTCAGTTGGGTGAACAGTTCATTTTTGCGCTTGTTGCAACAAAGAAAATAAATGCGGACAAACTTGCCGATATTTTAAGTGAAAAGTTTAAAAATTTTACCTTGCTTTTGAATGTAAACGATACGGATACTAACGTAATTTTCGGGCAAGAGTGGCATATATGTCACGGCGAAGGCTTTTTCGAGGCGGAAGATTTGGGTATAAAGTACAGAGCGGGCGCGAATACCTTTTTGCAGGTAAACGACGATATCCGTGAAAAGCTGTACAATGCCGTCCTTGAAAACGCCGAAGAGGGCGCGGTTGCAATAGATTTGTACAGCGGCGGCGGAATGCTTACGGCTATGCTTGCAAAAAAGTGCGGCATAGCTTACGGCATAGAGATCGTCGAAGAGGCATCGCGCTGTGCCGACGAGCTTAAAGAAAGAAACGGGCTCAGCGGTAAAATGTTCAATATCTGCGGCGCGGTCGAGGACAATATAGATAAGGTGTTTGAGCGCACTTCGGGCAAGCGCAGAATAATTGTGTGCGACCCGCCGAGAAAGGGTATGGAAAGGAGCGTTGTAAAAGCAATAGCGCGTTCGGACGCGGACAAGGTAATTTTAGTGTCTTGCAACCCCGCAACTCTTGCGCGTGATCTGGGGCTTTTGTGCGGAACGCTTGAAGAACGGGACGGCGCGCTTGTCAAAACGGGCAGTCAGTGCGGCGCTTACAAAATTGTATCGATAACTCCCTTCGATATGTTTCCCCAAACCAAATGGGTTGAAACGCTGGTAGTCCTTTCCCGCAAAAATTTCCAAAAGGCATAAAAATTCAGTACCAGTCGACGGCGGCGCCAAACGGCTCCGCAC
>JAIDSQ010000078.1 GCA_029061155.1 Clostridia bacterium | reverse complement strand
TATTTTGATAAATTTGTATACAAAAATACCGTTTTAAAAATTAAACGGCGCGCAAAGCATTGCGCGCCGTTTGAAATAAAAATTTGTAAACTAATTTACATTGCGGGACCCGTAGTCGAAGGCGTGTATACCCTTGCGCCGAGTTCCTGATTGAGGGCGTAAAGTCCCTTTGCGTCGTGACCGAACATCTTGAACTTTTTGATAAGGTCTTCCGCGTTCTTCTCTTCCTCGCCCTGCTCCTTTATGAACCAGTCCAGGAACTGCATTGTCTTGAAATCCTTCAAAGCAAAAGCCTCGGAATAGATATTGTTGATAAGCGAAGTTACGTACTGCTCGTGTTCGTAACCTGCGTCGAGGGGATCCTGCATTTCCTTAAGTTTTTTGTCGGGCTTTGCGATTGCGTCGCAGGTTACGCGGAAACCGTTGTCGATGAGATATCTGCGCATCATCATTGCGTGGTCGCGCTCTTCCTGAGCCTGAATTTCGTACCAGTGTGCAAATCCGTCAAGCCCTTCGTCTGCATAGAAGTTGGCAAAGTCAAGATAGAGATAGCCCGAGTACAGTTCCTTATTTACCTGTTCGTTGATTAATTTTGCGATTTTTTCGTTTAACATTTTTTTACCTCCGTTAAATAGTCGGTTTAATTATATCACTAATCGTGTAATATGCAAGCGTTTACTTGTAACTTTCCGCAAGAGCTTTGAACGAGGACAAAGATTTTTCTATAGTTTCGGGAGAAACGCAGTACGATATTCGCACGTAGCCCTTACAACCGAAGTCGTTGCCCGCAACGAGCAGAAGTTCGTACTTTTTGGCGCGTTCGGCAAAAGCTTTCGCGTCGTCTTCAAGCGCCTTTACAAAGGCGTAAAACGCGCCGTCGGGCTTGACCACGGTGTAGCCGTAACTTTCAAGCGCGCCGCACAGCATATCCCTGTTGCGCTTATATACCGAAATATCCGAAGTTTTATCGTAGACTTTTTCCACAAGTTTCTGAAACAGCGCGGGCGCGCACACAAAGCCCAACGCCCTGCCCGCGCCGCATACTCCTGCATATACATCTTGATATTCAGGCATTTTGTTGTTTACGGCGACATAGCCTATTCTTTCACCAGGGAGCGAAAGACTTTTGCTGTATGAATAGCAGACTATGCTCCTCAAATAATAGTTCATAATGTAAGGTACTTTAACACCGCCGAATACTAATTCGCGGTAAGGCTCGTCTGAAATAAGGTAAACGGGGTTACCCGTTTTAACGCTGTGTTCTTCAAGCGCGGCGCAAAGATTTTTAATTGTCTGTTCGCTGTACACCACGCCGCTGGGGTTGTTGGGCGAGTTTATAATGACCGCCTTTGTTCGTGGAGAAAGCGCGACTTTAAGCCTGTCAATATCAATCTGGAAAGTCTTTTCCTCGCTTTGGACGACGACCAATTTTGCCCCCGCATGCTCGGCAAAAACTTTGTATTCGGGGAAGTAAGGCGCAAAGGTTATAACCTCGTCTCCGCCGTTTACAAGCGCGTTTAAAGTTATGGTAAGCGACGCCGCCGCGCCGCACGTCATATAAATACAGTCGGCTGTAAGCGAAGTGTTAAACCGCCTGTTTGTGTATTCGGCAATAGTATTCCTTACGCCGAAGTCGCCCTGAGCCGAAGTGTAGCCGTGCAGTTTTACAGGGTCGGTGTTTGTTATTATGTTGCAAAGAGCCTCTTTTACTTCTGTCTATTATACACAACTCCGAGCCCACGAGACCGCGGCTGAGGACGTAT
>JAIDSQ010000077.1 GCA_029061155.1 Clostridia bacterium | reverse complement strand
ATATAAGTCTACATCATTGAATATGCTTGTTAAGTTAATAAGGAGAAAGTAATGCAGACAGTTTTAAGCCAAATGCTTGAAAAGTACAAGATAAACAATATCGACGACGAAAAGAATGCGTTGAAAGAAGTCATACAGGAAGTTGCGCTTTGCGGACTATCCCGTGCGGGGTTCTTTAAGGATGCGGCATTTTATGGCGGAACGGTGCTTCGTATCTTTTACGGGTTAGACCGCTTTTCCGAAGATTTAGATTTTTCGCTCATGGCACCGAATCCCGTCTTCAACCTTCAAAAATACTTTTCCGTCCTCGAAAAGGAAATCAATTCTCTGGGCTTGCATTTTACGGTTGAAGAAAAGGAGAAGTCGGCGGACTCCAACGTGAAATCGGCATTTTTAAAGGGCAACACGAAGGAACATATTTTAACTTTCTATAACGACATCGAGGGTTTAAAAAATATCAATCCGCACGAGGTTATAAAGATTAAGTTCGAAGTTGATACAAACCCTCCTGCCCACGCAACATTTGAAAACAAGTACAGGCTTTTGCCTTATCCTTATCAGGTAAAAATGTATGATTTGCCATCACTGTTTGCAGGCAAAATCCACGCAGTCATTTGCAGAGCTTGGGGCAACCGCATTAAAGGCAGAGATTTGTACGACTATGTGTTCTATCTCTCAAAGGAAGCTCCCGTCAATCTTTCGCACTTAAAGGCAAGATTAGTCGATTCGGGGTATATTGAAAGCGGTTTTGATTTAACGCGAGAAAGTCTTATCGAAATTCTGAACAAGCGATTTGCGGAAATAGACTTTGAACAGGCAAAGCTGGACGTTATCCCGTTTATAAAAGACAAAACAAAACTTGACCTTTGGAGCCCAGAGTTCTTTGTAGATATAACAAAGGGATTGCGAATTTAAGAGTATAGGATACGGAGGATAAATAATATGGATGCTCAATCCCATAATGCTATTGTAAATTTTATTTGGAACATTGCGGATGATTGTCTTCGTGATGTATATGTTCGTGGAAAATATCGAGATGTTATTCTTCCGATGACGGTAATTCGTAGGCTGGACGCAATGCTTGAAAGCACAAAACCTGCTGTTTTAGATATGAAAAAGAAGTTGGACGCTGCTGGTGTTACAAATCAGTGGGCGGCTCTTTGTAATGAAGCGAAACAGGCGTTTTGTAATTCCTCACCGTTTTTGCTTAAAGACCTTACAAGTCGTGCCAAAAGACAAACGCTTAAAACGGACTTTGAAGCATATCTTGATGGCTTCTCTCCGAATGTGCAAGAAATTTTGGACAAGTTCAAATTTAGAAATCAAATTGCAACGATGGTCGATGCGGATATTTTAAGTTCTGTGATAGAAAAATTTGTTTCGCAAGATATAAATTTAAGTCCTTATCCCATTTACAAAGACGATACGAAAAGAGAAATTAGACTGCCGGCTTTGGATAATCACGGAATGGGTACGGTTTTCGAGGAACTTGTTAGACGCTTTAACGAGGCAAATAATGAGGAAGCGGGCGAGCATTGGACACCCCGTGATGTAGTCGATTTAATGGCTGATTTGGTAGTGTTGCCGATAGCGGATAAACTTATGGACGCTACCTATTCGTGTTATGACGGGGCTTGTGGAACAGGCGGCATGTTGACTGTTGCGCAAGATAGGCTTTTGCAATTAGCGCAACAACGTGGTAAAAAAGTATCTATTCATTTGTTCGGTCAAGAATTACAACCGGAAACCTATGCTATTTGTAAAGCGGATATGCTTTTGAAGGGCAACGGTGATCAGGCAGAGCATATTGCTTACGGTTCTTCTCTTTCTGCCGATGGACACGCAACCCGTCAATTCGATTTTATGCTTGCAAATCCTCCTTACGGCAAAAGCTGGAAAACCGATGCCGACAAAATGGGCGGTAAAAAAGAAATCTTGGATACAAGGTTCAATGCCTATCTCAAGGACGGCACCGAACTTTCTATGATACCGCGAGTGAGCGACGGACAACTTCTGTTCCTCTTGAATAACGTAGCAAAGATGAAGAAAGATACTCCGCTCGGTAGCCGAATTGCGGAAGTACATAACGGTTCGTCTATTTTTACAGGCGATGCAGGTAGCGGTGAAAGCAATGCTCGTAGATATTTAATTGAAAGCGACCTCGTGGAAGCAATTATCGCGTTGCCCGAAAATATGTTTTACAACACCGGTATTGGCACATATATTTGGGTACTTTCAAATAAGAAAGAAGAACGGCGTAAGGGTAAGATACAGTTAATAGATGCTACTGCAATGAAATTGCCTTTGCGTAAAAATATGGGTAAAAAGAATTGTGAGTTTACCCTTGATATTCGCAACGAGATTGTTCGTATTTTTATGAATATGGAACAAAGCGAAGTCAGCCGTATATTTGATAATAACGAATTTGGATATTGGACTGTTACAGTAGAGCGTCCACTTCGTTTGCGTGTGTTCCCTGAAAGGAAAATACCGCAAGGCGCTTTGAACGCTAAAGAAATGGAATCCTATTTGTCGGCTATTAAAAGTTTAACCGATGACGTTCCTTTGGACGATTGGACTGCCTTTGCAACTGCAACGAAGTTAAAGGGGGCTATTCTTAAAAAGGTTAGACCGTTTATTACGGAAAGAGATAGTTCGGCAAAAGCCGTTGACGGTGAAGCCGATGTCGATTTGCGTGATACGGAAAATATACCGTTTACATATCAAGGCGGTATTGATGAGTTCATAAGACAAGAAGTAAAGCCTTATGCGCCTGATGCTTATGTGGATTATAATCAAACCAAAATCGGATATGAAATTAGTTTTACAAAGTATTTCTATAAGCCGGTGGAACTCCGTTCTATGCAAGATATTGTTGCTGATCTTCAGTTATTGGAAAATGACACTAATGGAATGTTAAAGGCAATTCTTGGAGGCCTTAACGTATGAAGCCATATCCTTCGTATAAAACTATAGAGTTGCCGTGGCTTCATAATATTCCATCTCATTGGGGGATTTTGAGAAATAAAAATATTTTCACGGAAATGAAAAATGAAGTCGGTGAAAATTCAGCTCAATATACATTGTTATCTTTGACTCTAAACGGAATTATTCCACGTGATATTGAAAGTGGAAAGGGTAAATTTCCAGAGAAGTTTGATAAATACAAAATTGTAAAAAAGGGTTATATGGCTTTCTGTTTATTTGATATAGACGAAACGCCAAGAACCGTAGGACTGTCCTCATTCGATGGGATGCTTACAGGGGCATATACCATTATGCAAGTGAAAAATATAAATCCGCAATATGCGTTT
>JAIDSQ010000076.1:6878-12842 GCA_029061155.1 Clostridia bacterium | reverse complement strand
CGTTTTTTATCGAAGCCTGCCTTTTGAAAACAATGATCGACGTTCGTTGTAATCACAAAATAGTCCTTATCTTTTAAAATCTCGTACAGTTCGTTATACACGGGCTTCGGCGGATTCTGATAGCGGTTAATGAGAATATACCTCGACCAGTACGCCCAATGTTCTTCGGGTGTGGAGTAAGGATAAAAACCGCCCGTGTACATATCGTGAAAATTATACTTTGCCTCGAAATCGTGAAAGTTCTCGTGAAACCGTTTACCCGAATAGGTAAACCCCGCCGACGTAGAAAGTCCTGCGCCCGCACCAATAATGACCGCTTCTGCCTCCGCAAGCGCTACTTTTAGTCTTTCAATTTCTTGTATCGTTTTCATAATCTAAAATAAACTCGTTTGATTTTTTATAAAACTTTCTTGCTTTGCTTCGGTTATTTTATCTCCGTTTTGACTGTTTCCAATCAGAAACGGCGAATTCGGATCATGCAGGCGCATATTCTTCAAAACAAGCTCTTTATCCATATTTGCATAACAGTATTTACACAGATGACCGCAGGTATCGTATACGCCTATGTCTTTGCCGAGCAAACAGTTGCAAACGCCGCGCTGACTCTTTCTCTCGCGGATATATAACTTTTCTCCGATAGCGCGTTCGATAACTTCTTTCGTTTGACAGCCGCTCACATCGATTCCGTATTCGGCAAGATGCGTTCCCTCGCAGCAACTACGGATCGTAATGCCGTTTTCTTTGGCTATTTCGGCTAACCGTTTACCTAGTATCTTTTGTTCTTCAACGTTCGGCGGATAAATGCCGGGTGCGTTGCGTTGTACTTTTTTGTATAAATCGAGAAAACTCAAAACGCAACTGTCGGTAAAGCCGTTCAACGCAACCGCCAATTTCTCAAACTCGTAGGCGTGCCGTTCGACATTAAATCCGTTACCGTAAAACACGGGGTCGTATCGCCAACCTATCGCCTTTTTGCCTACACGGGACGATATGGTTTTGAATGCTTCAATAATCTCCGATTTATCGGGTACGTTCGGCTCGATGTCTTTTCCGTAAGGCGTTATCGTCATAAACCAGAACTGTCTATAAGCGTTTAATTCGTCCAAGTGCGGAATGAGAGGTATCGGATTTTTTGTACAAAATGCAATGCAATCTACCACATCAGGCGAAAGACTGTACTTAGTAACCTGATTCGGATAGTAAGGGTTGCGCACGTAGACGAACCCTTCACGGATTCTATTGAGAAACCATTTTGAGTAGAACGCAGGGATATCCGTTCTCATTCCTGTAGATATAATCATAATGTTTAACCAATAATTTTGTATCTGTCCGTATTGAGCGGTTTTGCGTGCGGCTGTTCGCCGTCGATATAACCCAAAATCACGAAGCAACGCGCAATATAGTTTTCTGGAACGCCCCACTCATTCAAAAGCTGATTGCCGTAATCGTTATCAAAGGTTTCCTCGCCGCGTGCGATGATACAAGAAGATACCCCAAGCTCGGTTGCTTGCAATACCATGTTTTCAGCGGCACAAAAAGCGTCGGGAATACTGTACAAAAAGTTTCTTTGTGCAAACACAATACAGACGGACGGTGCTCCGTAAAAGCCGCTTTTGATATTCGGATTGTCAATGATGCTCGGCTGTTCCTTTGAAACGTAAGAGCCTTCAAGCTGTCCCCTGTCAAAACGGGCAAGGTTGAGTTTACCGACAATTTCCGTAAGATCCTTGTTATGAATACCCACGATAACCGTTCCCTGTCTGCCGCCTGCATTCGGAGCACATAAGCCCGCTTCGATTATCTTTTCCAAATGCTCTTTGGGGATTTGCTCGTCCGTGTATTTGCGGATAGAGCGGCGTTTTTTTATAATCTCTAAAAGTTCCATAAAGATTACTCCTTATAATCGTTTAATTGCATGAACAGGACAATTCTCAAAACAATTGCCGCAATGCAAGCAGTGGTTGGGATTGATTATGTACGGCTTCCCCTTTTCGATACAGCGTTGAGGACAAACTTTTACACATTTTCCGCAGCCGATACATTGTTCGGTTATGAGATAGCCTTTATCCGCCCGCTTCCCTTCGCCAATGATATACGTTTCCCGAAAGATAGGATTTACTCCGAGATTGAAATATTCGATTTCAGCATCTTTTACCTCAAATATAATTCCGATTTCCCTCGTATGATCGGGATATACGTTAGCAAGATAAGGCTGTTCTGCAAAAATCGTATCTATGCACGGCTTTTGACGCGCCTCATCAACGGGAATTGCTTTTCCCGAAAGCCTTATCATCTCATTGTATTTCGTATAAGCAAGCGCCTGAATGCGCCCGTCAGACAATAACTGTTTTGTAAGCTCTTTGCCCCGTGCGGTAAAGAAATAAAAACTTTCTTCATCGTAGTGTACTGCGCTGATGTTTCTCACTTGCGGCGCACCGTGTTCGTCAACGGTAGCGAATGCAAGCACTCCAACATAATACATTTTCTTTAAGCAGGTTTTTGCATCCATTTTAATGAATCTCCTTCCAACATTGCGGATCGGCGTCGTACATATTGTGAGTGTATCCGTATGTCACGGACGGACACCCTCTGCATACGCCCTTGAGTTCGCATTGATTGCATTTCGTGAATTTATCGTATTGACGGTATGCGTTCATATTCTCGCTGTTCCACACATCGTATAAATCACTTTCGTTTATATTGCCGACTTTGCTTTCCATACGGCGGCAAGCGTATATATCGCCGTTAGGTAAAATCGTGATATGATTTCTCCCGCAGTTGCAACCGTCTGTTATTTGGTCGCCATCGGGAATTTTCAGCAAGCCCCTTTCGTAGAGGAACAAACTCCACAAATGGTCTTTTAACTGAAAAGTCGTTTTCGATTTTTTATGCTGTTCGTACCTTTTCCAACACTCTTCCAAAAACTCTCTATATTCAAGGGGTGGAATATGAATATCTTTATCGTAAGCTTTATCCGTACTTGTGGGACAATATCTGCCCACAGCGAACACGTCAACGCCGAGTTCGTCCGCAAGATCTATAAGCTTTGGAATCTCATGCATATTTGTCTTTGAGACTGTACTCATCACGGCACACCACATACCCGAGCGCTTGATTGTTTTGATTGCTTCAAGCGTAGTTTGAAATGAGCCTTTTTTGCGGAACATATCGTGCGTCTGTTCCAGACCGTCCAACGACAGTTGGTATTTCACGCAGCCGCATTCTTTCATCCTTTTGCAAACTTCGTCGTTCAAGTGGAACGGATTGCCCATAATACAAAAGCGCGTTCCGTCCGCCTTAAACATATCTAATAGCTCCCAAAAATTCGGGTGCAGGATAGGATCGCCGCCCGTCAGATAAATGTAGGGCGTTCTCTCTAAGCGCGCGCAAAAGTCTTTGATTTGTGCGTACGTTCCTTTCAGCTCGTCAAGCGGCGTTGTTACAAGGCACGGATGTCCTTCCGAAAAGATATAGCAATGCTTACAGCGCTGGTCGCAAACGTCGGTGATATGCCATTGTATTGCAAAATACGGATTCATAATTCCTCCCGATTATTTCAAAAATACGCTTCCCGCAATCACTTGCGGAAAGCGTACCCCTCGGATTACTTATCCGAAGTTCCGCAAGCAGGTGCGGGGTCTTTTGCTCCGCAAGCGGGCGCAGGATCTTTTGCACCACATGCAGGTGCGGGATCCTTTGTGCCGCAAGCAGGCGCCGGGTCTTTCGTACCGCAAGCGGTACCGAAAATTTCGTTCGCCGTCATAACACAAGTACCTCCTTACAGATTTGTCAATCTTTCGATTGACAATATAATAATAGCATATAAAATAAATCGTGTCTCAATCGTTACAAATCTATTAGTCAGTAATAAAAAAGTAACTATCAATAGTTTATTTTTGAAACAAAGGATATAATTTGATTGCTATACTTGTTTTTTTATGCTATACTGAAATAAAAAAAGGATGTTTTTATTATGTTGACGAAAGACGAATTACCCGAATGCCCCGTTGCAACAACCGTACAACTGATAGGCAACAAATGGAAAATGCTTATTATCCGCAACTTACTTTCTTCCCCGCAACGGTTTACCGAAATGAGAAAAACAATTCCTATCAGCCAAAAAGTGTTGACAGACAATTTGCGCGCTTTAGAAGAGGATGGACTTATTAAAAGAGAAGTATTTGCGGAAGTCCCTCCACGTGTCGTGTATTCCCTTTCCGAACTTGGGAATTCACTCCGCCCTATTTGGAACGCAATGGAAGCGTGGGGAACAGAATATAAAAATAATTTGTAAAGCGAACTTCTCTCATAACAATAGCAGACTTCCTCGAAAGTTCTATATTTGTTTTTGACAACCTCGATATTGAAAAAAATAAGAGCCATTACTTTATGTAATGGTTCTCTATACTATCTCATTTCATTATTCACAGCAAAATCAAGCGTTATATACTTTTTTTGTGCTTCAGCGTTATAAAAAAGTCGTATTTTATCTTTCGACAAAATACGACTTTTTTCGACTGGCGCAGAGCAACAGACCTCAATTGAACCAAATTTATATTTTGTAACAAAAGCTATCATTTTGAATTTATTAAAAAGACTTTAGTTTCAATTTTCATTATGACATAAGCCCACATAACAAAAGAATTATATAGTTCAGCCACCCTTTTGTTGGTCATCGTCCTACTTTTATTACTCTTTATAATCTAAATTAGACTGCCTCATCGGGGACTTGTATTTCTGGCGGCATAGTAGCTGAATTGCTGATTTGGTCCAAAATAATCTCAGTAGATGTTTTATCCGATTTTTGCATCAATTTACTTTGGTCAAGTTGCAATTTTTCATTCAAGTAATTAAAGTTTAACTCAAGCTCAGTAAATATCTCACTCCAATTTTTTACATAGATTTTGCACTTTTTTACCTTAAAAACAAGTGCTTTCTCTCCATGATTTTGATTATTCTCTATCTCCTGTTCAATGTTACGATCGTATGTATTGCCAACAAGATAAAATTCCCACTCTATATTATCAGCATTAAATCTCGATTCTTGACTAATGGTATTATAATATGTTTTGATTTGTAGTAATTCATTAATACCTAGTTTTACACTAGGACGCTTAAGTTCTACTACAATAACCTTTTTTATCTTCCCCGAACATAATTGTTGCACAGCAAAAATATCCATTTGCTTCCTTGAATCAGGAGAACTTATTTTAATCTCCTTTTTATCATATATTTCTCCATTTGTAATATAACGGAACCTTCTTAACGCCTCTTCAAAAGAGGGTTCTTCGGCTGTAACTAAATGGTATTGTTCACCAAAAATCCAATAATGCTGTTCTATAAATTTCTGTACATGATCTATTTCATTTACATAGCGCTTTTCATTAAATAATAATTGTTTTAAATCACTAATTGCTTGTAACCTATCGATAACAAGTTTTTGCATCGCTAAAATATTAGATAAAGATGCTTTGTCCAATATTTCAACCAGTTCAGATCGCTCTTCCTTCGTAAGATCAACAACTTCACCAACTATCTTAAACAAATCATCTGTTTCTCCACTATTCATTATTAAATCGAACATTCTTAATAGTGTTTTCTTTTGAAGATTACTTAAATTATTAAATATTGAAGGCGCAAAATAATATAAATCTGAAACCAAGTCATCCAATCGTTCTTCTTTGAATTGATCAACTGGATTCGTTTTAACATATGCCGGATACAGTTTTTTACTTTTTAACGTTGTTATATATTTTTCTGCATATTTTTTTATATACGGTTTTCTAACCGAATAAAGAAATCTATCTAAAACAACTTTTAGCTCTCCAAATCTACTATCGGATTTGCCTATTGCTCCAATTAAATTATTCTCTGGTAAATCAGTATTAAAATCAAAATTGTCAAACAATTGAGTTTTTACAATTACACTATGAAAAAAATTATCCCCCTTATTATTTATAGTTG
>JAIDSQ010000076.1:0-6868 GCA_029061155.1 Clostridia bacterium | reverse complement strand
TGTTTTATTTTACCACTACTGTCAAGAAAATAATATTTAGAATATTCCCTGTTTAATTTATTTGTCCAGACATAAATATCGATATTATAAGTTGTGACTTGATCAGACAGTGTTCCCTCTTTATGTTCTTCCTGAGCAAGGAACTCACTGCAATCCAATAACTTATTATTGACATAAATATGTTTACTTTCGTAAACTTTTAAAAACCACGCATACTCAGTTTTTAAATAAGCTAATATTTTTAAAATATCAATATTTTCATTTAAAAGCAACTTCACTTTTGTGCCAATAGGTTTTTCTGTTTCTATTTCTACTGAAGGATTATAACCCGTTAAATCATTTTCACCCACTTCAATGGTATAGAAAAAATTTCTCCCGTCTTCCTTCTTGTAGACAGTTTCCCAAATGGCTTTTGACGCGACATTAAAAAAACTCAAACGTCCAACACCCTTTTTGCCTTTAAGTAAAACTGAATCCTTAAACAATTCTCGTATTTGTTTTTCTGACTGAAAGACAGGTCTGAATTTTTTGTCCAGTTCCCCACGGGGGATACCATCCCCATCGTCTTCAATGGTAATTTCTAATGTTCCACTTAATTCATTTTGCACTTCGTTTATCTTGATAATATCTGCATTCGCATCAAAACCATTCCAAACATATTCTGCGATAGATTCCTCTATCGTAAATTTCTTTAAAGCATTTTTTAAACCATCCGATGTTAAAACGGTCTTCTCCATAAACTGTCTCCATTCAATTTTTATATTGATTATATCATATTTAAATAGGCATTACAAGACCTAATCGCTTTCCTATATCATATTTACTTGCGCCAAGATTTTTGCCCTTTCGTTGTGGCAAGTATAGCACAGGTTTCGCGGAAAGTCAACGGAAAAAAGATTGCCTAAAACTTAAAACAATAAGCCGAATGGGATACAATCTGTTCGGCTTTTTCGTATGCAATCTTTTTTCTTTTTCGTTGACTTCCGTATTGGTTTTTATGTTGTAGCAGCTTGCCATCTCAACCCGTGCTTTTTTGCCCCTGCCGAAACGGCAAATCAAAATCTTGGAGGTAAAAAATATGAGCAAACAGGTTTATACGGAAACAGAGGTAAACGGGGAAATTGTATGCGGAGGTAAAGCAAAAACACAAGAGAACGAAAGAGAGCCAAATGCCTTTCATTATAGCATTCTCAAAGAAGAGATCTCGCCAGACAACGTATTCGCCATGTCGGAAATTATAGCGGTTACAGAAGCGCGGTATCTCATAGGTTACATTGGAAGCCGTATGCAAAAAATGTACACCGATTTATTTATGGATATAAAGAACAAAAACGATATAACCCGCATATTAAGTGACGGTTATGATCTGGTACAGGAATGTGCGTTGTATCTTTGCGAACATTACGGAAAACATTTGAACGACGTTATAGGCTATACAAAGAAAGGAAAAACGATAACCGTAAGGATGGCTTGCATTAGAAAAATGCTAAAACTTGTAAATAGAAAATCAAGGGATTATTACCGCAATATAAGTATCGAAGCTTTAACACCAAAGAGCGAACCGTCAATCGAAATAAAGGAAGAAGTCAAGCAAAACTTTATCCAATGCGATAAAATCGTAGAAAGCCTTAATTTAACGGAAAATATGCGTATTGCTCTCGAATGTCGAATGGCAGGATTGAGTTATCCCGAAATAGGAAGAGTAATTGCAAGAGCGCAAGCCACGGTATATGAATACTTTATAAAAATGCGTCAAAGATATACGGCAATTTACGGATAAAATACAGATTATAAAAGACGAAAAAAGGCGTAAAATATTGCGCCTTTTTTGCTTGAAAAATGATTTCTGTTTTATTTGGATAAAGTTTAGATAGAATTGAGGGCGTGAGTTTACGGCGTGTGCTGGTCTTGATACAAGCGCGCGGCTACGCCGCGCGGACCAGCACACGCCGTAACGCAACTGAATAACTGATTAAAATACTAAAAACGGGCGCCGACGGGCGGGCGTTCGCCGCTAATCCGCTTGGCGATCCGCCCGCTCATACCGTCGCGCATTATCCGAGTTTTTTACTGTATTACTATTCCGTTCTTATCAGTTGCATTTTCGCAGTTGTGCTATCGTGTCTTTGCTTACCGTGCCGATATACTCTCCTTCGTCCCAACAGTCAAAGTTATCGAACAGTAAGAGTTTCCTATCTTCCAGCCCAATTGTACAAACCACGTCGTCGTCCATGATATCGGAAATAAAGTATTGCGGTAGCCCTTTGCTATACACGATCTTCTCCCCCGTCTTTTCGAGATACTTCATGAGATACGCAATCGACTTCCCCAACATACTTTTATCTTCGACCACTTCGAAATCAGACCGCCCGAACCGTTCATTGAAATAAGTGTTTTGGTGTGTAATTTGTCGCCTATGAGAACTTAAGCTGTAATCGTTGACTTCGACAATTAGTCCCGGCATCGTTCCCGAAGGGATATTGAACAAACCGTGGAAATGTAGCCGCAGTTTCTTCGGAGACCGTTCCCATACACCGGCATACTTCCACTCTCTCCGTGAAGCGAAATTCGCAAGCGTCTTTTTCAACCCCTTTCTAAAACTTTCTTCCGTGTGTAGAGCATCGCTATAAGTGAACGTGACAAAGTAATTGAAATCCTGTAAATTAACTTTTCTCGTTAATCGAATACGCCGCGTTACTAGATTGCGACGTTTGCGTTGTAGATTCTCCTCCACAAACAGCGCGACACGTTCATCACTTTTGAAATATGGACGCATTGCCTCAACAAGCTTTTCCCTTCGTTCTTGCCTCCTGTCGCTTATATGCTCTGTATACAATTCGTCAAACAACTCTTTGCACGTCATTTTTTGTCCTGCTTTTGAACACTCTGAAATGGTTGAAATTGAATCCCCATTTAGCGTAGGAGTCGAATCTGGTATGACCGTGACAACTTCTTCCTTCCGCTTTCTGTGAGGTTTATAATGCTTTTCCGTGTGCGGTATTGCAATAAAATGACTGCCGTCAAAATACACCTTTGCTTCGGGATACGGCATGATTATTCAACGTAGGTACGGGCGTACATTGTCGTGGGCAAACGCCGCCCGTCCATATTCTTGCGCTCACGGAAATGCTTTTCATACGCCTTATCCCGCTTTGCCGTACGGCGGTAAAAAGTATCAAAACTGAATATGACATTATTCTCCTGTTCGCTACACCGCACGCCGATAATCTGTTTTACTATATAGTTCTTCGTCCTATATACATTGTTCGCCTCATATAAAAAATCATAAATGTTTTCCATGGCTAATTCTCCTCCTTGAATTGGTCAATAATAAATTCATAAAGCTGTTTATTCAACCGTTTTATGTATTCCGTACTGCAATCCCAATCAAATGCAAGCGTTTCCTGCGTATTGTTCCGTAAGTATAATTGCACATATACTTCGTATAATCTCGGCGAAGCATTTGTAACTATACGATGATACCGCTGTGCGATCCCTGCTACCCGATTCGCGCCGACAGTTTCTGCTGCTTTCTCGAAATCCTTTTGCTTGGAGTAATAATAACGAATTGCCCGTAAGTCTTTCCGAACTTCCTGCACCGTCATTGCTGTTCCTCCGCAACCGTTTTCTGCAAGAACAATAATAGCCGCTTATTGAGCATTTGAACATACTCAGGTGTGTAGCACAGCTCTAAGGATAGAGCTTCCTGCGTAAGAGTACGCACATACAGCCCGACGTATACATCGTACAGTCTGCTCGGCGCGGATTGCATCGCGGTATTGTAGCGTTTGGCTTTTACCACAATATCGTTTGGTCCTATCACGCGGAAACCGTGTTCAAAGGCTTCCTTGCGTGAATAGTAGTAGCGGATGTCTCTTAAGTCATCCCTGATTTGTTTTAGCGTCAACATAACATTGACCTCCCGTTTTTAAGATAGAGCCGTAGCCCTTCACTTAATTACCACGAAAACGCCCATTTTGGGGTATTTTACTGTAAAATATTTTTTAGTTTTTTTACGGCATTATAAAAATAGTCCCGCACGGTGTACGTGCCGAGACCTAATTTTTCTCCGATTTCTCGATAATTTAGTTCGTCTACAACATATAGAAGAAAGACTATGCGCTGCTTGTCCGTTAATTTATGTAATGCTTTCCGTATCTCTTCGGATAATTCCCGTCGCTCAATCCTCTCCGCAATGTTCTCATGCGGATCAGCAATATCAAAGCCATGTTCCAAAGACTTATCCAACGACTGATGCCGTCGCGTTTCTTTACGCTCTGTAAGGTGTTCTGACCGTTCCATTTCCGCATACGCTACCGCAAATTCTTCCGTAACTTCGATTTCTTCATGATGCCCGTCCCAAAACCTGTACTTGATAACTGCCACAAAACCCTCCGATTTCGATTTTTCTTCAAATCGCTATCGGCGGATTTCGACTGAAATAAAAAATGCCCCGACAGCGTAGCAATACGCCGCCGAGGTAAGGAACGGTTAAAAAGCCGCTTAAAGCAATTTAACCTTCCAGTTAAGGAAGGCATATTGCTCTGCTGCCGGCTTGTATCTTTTTTCGGATTGTAGCTCGTTACAGTAGAATTAGCCTCTTCCGCATTGAATGTCGTCACACCCCGCGGGGGCTATGCCCATACTATCATTTTTATGAGCAAGAATTATGACTATTTTTGACGGAACTTATTAAATATACAAGAAAACACCTGACCATGTCAGGTGTTTTCAAAGCTATTTGTATTTACGTTCGGTCATTACTGTATCGTCCTTAATCTCAACGTGGAGATAATCACCGCACTGCGGGCATTTTATGTAGGTATCCGTACCGTTTCTTCCATGTATAAGAGTTGTTTTACAGAAAGGACAACAGGCATAAAAGTATCCGTCAATGATTGTTTTATGACTTTCTTTTTTTGTTGTCATCAAATATACCTCCAATGTAATAAATTGATTTCAACTTTCAAAGCAAAGGATCCGCTCATATTAATTAGCGTAATTCGTTATAACATGCTATTACTGAATCAGCTATCAACGCTTGACATAATACTGTCAATCATGCCCTTTGCCTTTTCCAACGAAGCGGAGCTTGCAATGCGAATCTCGCTTCTTCCACCGTCACCCGCGGGATAATACAATACGGGTGCGTCGTCCTTGATTGCAAGTTTGAAAACCGTCTTGCCGCGATACTTAAACAAAACTGCGTACCTTCCGTCGTTCTGCGAAGTGCGGGGCTTGCTCATAATATAGCTGCCGATTTCATAGTAAGCCCTCTTCCCCTCGTCGCTCAAAGCACCGTAGGACTCCTCCAGAGAAACAGTCTCCTCATTCTCGCCGAGCCAAGAGATATCGTCCTCCAACTCGTCCTCATACAGAGGTATCACATAATTTTGTTGATTCTCCAAAATTTGCGTAAGAATCTCCTGCTGCTGCGCCATCTGTGAATGCAGCCCGTCGATTTCCTTTTGTGCTTCGTCGGACAGAGAAGCATTCACGTCAAACGACGCAGGCGGAAGCGCCAACGTTTGTTGCACGGTGGGCAGAAGCGCCTGAACCGCTTCGTTGATCATACTCCGAATTTCGTCGTACCGAATCGGAGGCGGATATGCGCCTTGTTGGTAGCCGCTCTGCGAATAGCCGCCCATGTTGCCTTGGGCAAACATCATGCGCATTTGGTCGTCACGGCGCTGCTGCTCGTTCGCGCGAACGCGTTCGCGCTCTTCGTCGAGCGCTTCGAGCGCGCGCTTCTTCTTGCCCTTAAACATGAGCGCAACGATTCCCATAAGAAGCGCAAGCGCCATCAGAATACCCGCAACGATCCACCAATTAGATTCCGAAAGCCCGAACAGGAGCGTTGCAAGCAAGCCAGCGGGCGCGAACGAATACGATGTAGAAACAAGCTTTTTCGTTTTCTCCCTTGCGGCTTTTGCGGCGGACGCGTTGTTAAACGTCATGACCGTAAACACGATTATCAGGATAATCGAAACGCCGCTCAGAATAATCGGCAGGTAAGCCATGATGGCAAAATCGGAAGGATTGCCGCCCGTATTATTGCCCGACGACGCGGGTGAATACGTTCCCTCGTTGGGGCTTGCGGTTAAGCTTTTGGTCTCCGCGTCGAATTCGAAATTGTTCGCATAATCGGGATTGAGCTTTGCAGAGGAGCTGTATCTTTGACCCGCAATTCTGTCCGCGGCTTCCACGGAATACCCGTCCATGTCGGTATAGGTGTAAATGATCAGTCCGTTTTTCGGTCCGTTGTAGCCCGCGATCGTCAGCTTTAAGGTGCCGTCTTTCTGCCATACGCCCGAGATGACCGCCTTTTTGATTTTCCAGTTTACGGTAACGGTCTTACCGTCGGCGCTGATCGTAGCCGCAGCCGCCTTAGCCTCTGCGGAGGCTTTCACCCATACGATATTGTCGCCGTACTTTTCGGTATTGAGCGCCGCGACGAAGCTATAATTGCCCGCATCTATTCCGAGCACGTCGCCGCTTATAAGATTGACGAAATCTCCGTAAAGCTCTTCGAACTCTTCCCAAACGTTGAACTCGCTGCCCGAATAGGACTTCTCTTCGATTTCGGGAATAATGATTGCCTTCTTTGTAATTTCGAAGGTGAGCGTGATCGCCTTTCTGTCGGTAAATTCCTTGGTGCTTCCTTCCCAGCATGCGTTGATTCCGCTGATAAAACGAACGACAACGCTGTAACTTCCCGCATTCGTTTGGGCAAGCTCGTCACCCTCTGTAATGTGGATATACTCCTCGAAGCCGTCGAGCCCGTTCAGCACGAACTAAAGCACGTTATGAGCATAATAGAATATTACACATACGACGGAGGCGAAGGCTACACTAAAGTAGAGCGAGT
>JAIDSQ010000075.1 GCA_029061155.1 Clostridia bacterium | reverse complement strand
GCATAATACTACTTATTTACTTGATATTTAATAAAATATCGTAAAAATTGCTCATATCTTTATTCAGAATGTCCAAGTAAAAACATCTGCCGTCATAACCGTACTTTGAAGTGTACCTTATGATATTGAAACCATGAAAACTTTTTTGTACGTTAATTAACAGATTTTCAAAAGGCATTCCGTTATATTCGAGCTTTTTACCGAATACAAATTCTACCCATACGCCACAGCTTTTAGCCTTTTTTGTTTCCCTATCAAGACTTACGCCGTAAGCGGGCATCTCGTGCGCCCCCTTTGTCATTTCAGTCCAAGCCGCAACAATATCTTTAAATGCATTTTCGCCTGAATTACAAACATACATATCACCGTCAGTATAGACGTTTATTTGTTGGGCATTTTTAACTCCATCAACCAAATCAATAAAAACACACATATATCTATTATCTCTATCTATAAATCATTTATTCTTTTTAGTAATGTATTCGTCAATGGCTTTTGCCGCGGTCTTTCCTGCGCCCATTGCAAGAATTACTGTTGCCGCACCTGTAACGGCATCACCGCCGGCGTACACTCCTTCCTTTGAAGTTTTGCCAGTACTCTCTTCTACTATTATACCGCCGTATTTGTTAACTTCAAGACCCTGTGTGGTATTTTTAATAAGCGGGTTAGGAGTTGTGCCTATTGACATAATTACACAGTCAACATCAATAATGTATTCGCTCCCTGAAATTTCAACAGGGCGCCTTCTGCCTTTTTCATCAGGCTCGCCAAGTTCACATTTTATTACTTTTAAACCTGTCACAAATCCGTTTTTAGGATCACGTCTATCGTCAGGATTATTATAGCCGATTACCTCTACAGGATTTCTTAAAATTTCAAATTTAATTCCCTCTTCCTGAGCATGTTCAACTTCTTCCTTACGGGCAGGAAGTTCATCCATGGAACGACGGTAAACTATGTAAACATTTTCCGCGCCAAGTCTTAAAGCCGTGCGCGCAGCATCCATAGCAACATTACCCCCACCAACGACGGCAACGTTTTTTGCATGCATTACGGGGGTTTGAGATTTTTCGTCATATGCTTTCATGAGGTTTGCGCGCGTTAAAAACTCGTTCGCAGAATAAACGCCCTTTAAGCTTTCGCCTTTAATTCCCATGAACCTCGGCAACCCCGCACCCGAGCCTACAAACACAGCCTCATAACCATCCTCAAAAAGCTCGTCAATAGTTAATGTTTTACCAATAACCACATTGGTTTCAATATCAACGCCGTATTTCTTAAGCGTTTCAACTTCTTTTTTGACAATATCTTTGGGAAGTCTGAATTCTGGTATTCCATATACAAGAACACCACCGGCAAGGTGTAACGCCTCGAAAACGGTAACCTTATAACCTTTTTTAGCAAGGTCGCCGGCACAAGCTAATCCTGAAGGTCCCGAACCTATTACGGCAACCTTGTGTCCGTTTAGAACAGGCAATTGGGGTTCACCATTAAACTTTGAATTATGGTAATCGGCAACAAACCTTTCAAGCCTGCCTATGCCAACCGGCTCAAACTTTATACCGAGTGTACATTTACTTTCACACTGCGTTTCCTGCGGACACACTCTGCCGCAGACCGCAGGAAGACTTGAGCTTTGGGAAATGACCGAATACGCTCCCTCAAAGTCCTTATTCTTTATCTTTGTAATAAAGTCGGGAATTGAAATATTGACGGGACATCCCTCAACGCAGGGTTTATTTTTGCAATTAAGGCATCTGTTTGCCTCGGCAACTGCTATTTCAGAGGTATAACCCAAGGCAACTTCTTCAAAATTGTTCGCCCTGACTTTCGCCTCCTGCACGGGCATTTCGTTCTTTTTAGGTTGAATTGCCATTTATTTTACCTCCTTGTTGAACAAGTTGCAATTGTTGCGTTCTCTCTGTTCAAACTCTCTGTACATATCAGAACGTGCCATTGCCTCGTCAAAATCAACTTCATAACCGTTGAAATCGGGACCGTCTACACAGGCGAACTTTGTTTTACCTCCTACGGTAAGCCTGCATCCACCGCACATTCCTGTACCGTCAATCATAATCGGATTCATAGACACGGTCACAGGAACATTATAAGGCTTAGCCGTTGCAACGACAAATTTCATCATAACAAGCGGTCCTATTGCAATTATTTCATCATAGCTTTCGCCGTTTTCAATTGCCTCCTTTAAAGGCGCTGTTACTACGCCCTGGCTGCCATAACTTCCGTCGTCCGTCATTATCGTAAGCTTATCCGAACATTCGCTAAATTCTTTTTCTAAAATTACAAGGTCTTTGTTTCGGAATCCTATAATTGAATGAACTTCCGCACCTAAACCGTGCAGCTTTTGTGCAACAGGCAGTGCTATTGCACAGCCGACACCGCCGCCTACTATGCAAACCTTTTTTAACCCCTCGGTTTTGGTTGCACAGCCAAGCGGACCTACAAAGTCCTGTATATATTCGCCTTCTTCCTTTTGATCAAGGCGCATAGTCGTTCCGCCCACTATCTGAAAAATAATTTTTACCGTACCGGTCTGTCTGTCGTATCCTGCTACAGTGAGAGGAATCCTTTCCCCGTCTTCGTCAACGCGAAGAATTATAAACTGACCCGCCTGCGCTTTTTTAGCTACGAGCGGCGCATAAATATCCATCATTGTAACCGTGCTGTTAAGCTTTCGTTTACTGAAAATTTTATACATACTATACCTCTTATCTTTTTATCAGTTATATTATATATTTACAGCAATATTAAGTCAAACAATTGTAATTGGATAATAATACAGCACATATTAAAAAGGTCCTGACTACCGTCAGAACCTTTTTATCACTTCTCTTATACACTTAATATATTGCACAGGATAAGGCGAATTTGTTTCGTCCGCAATTAACACTTTTCTGACAGTACCGGTCTGCACATTATTATGTCTTCCAAGCGGCGCAACAACATAATCGCCCTCTTTAACACTTTCGTCTTTACATACATACCAGTACGTATATCCTTTTACATTAGGGTCGTTTTCAAACTCAACGCGAACAAAACAAAGCTTATTATCCATATATCGATTATATCATCAAGTAGTATAAAATGCAAATACAAAAATAGATTTTATTGATAATCTACCACGTCAATCCATCCGCGCAAAAACTCTTCTTCAGATTTTGGAGCTTTTACAAGTCTTGACGCCGCAACTATAGGTATCCATCTCTGAACGTACTGAATTGCCGTATCGCTTTTAAGACAGTAAAGTTTTAAGTATTTATTTGCAAGTTTTTCATTGCCTGCAAGATAGAACAAAAGATAACTTCTCGCTACATCTGCCGACGAATTACCCTGCGTGGCATGCGACCAGTCGATAATATACGGCGTACCGTCGCTTGTTATAATGATATTTGACGGGTTGAAATCCCCATGGCAAAGATTGTTGTGTTTAGGCATAGAATCAAGACGTGTATGCAACTCATAACGCGTTGTCGCGTCGAGGTCAGCGGATGAAATTTTGCCGTTCATCTTATCCTTAAGTTTGTTAAGCATAGGAACTCTTTTTGAGAGTACCGTTCTTTGCAAATCGACGAAAAGATCAAGATACTCGTCCTGTTTTTCAGGGTATTTATCCATAAGCGATTGAAGAGTTTCACCTTCGATATAGTCAAGAACAATCGCCCACTTACCATCAACCACTTCAATTGATCTTATTTTTGGAACGTTCAAGTCTGTCTCTTCCACTCTTGCGTGGTTCAACGCCTCATTTAAAATATTGGCTTTGGAGTAATTCTCATCAAACAGCTTAATAAGCTTATCGCCGTTTCTATAAATTTTTTTATCAGGTCTTGAAAAAATCAAATTTTCGAGTTTCATATTTTCCTCCTATCATTTACCGTAATATGCATTGAGATACATTTGCTTAATTTCACTCATTAAAGGATATCTCGGGTTAGCTCCCGTGCACTGGTCGTCGAATGCCTGCTCAACCATTTCGTCCAAGCTGTCAAGGAAATCTTTTTCATCTACACCGTAGTCTTTAATAGTCTTCTTAATTCCCACTTTTTCCTTTAATTCGTCTATTGCGCTTATAAGATTTTTAATCTTTTCATCGTCATTCTTTCCGTCAATGCCCAAACTTTCGGCAACTTCCGCATATCTGCGCTTGGTCTTCGGGTGATTGTACTGACTGAAAGTACCCATCTTTGCAGGAGCATCCGAGGAGTTAAACCTGATAACCTCGTCAATTAAAAGCGCATTGGCTACGCCGTGAGGCAAATGATGGAACGCACCAAGTTTGTGTGCCATACTGTGGCATACACCGAGGAACGCATTTGCAAACGCCATACCTGCCATCGTTGCGGCATTAGCCATCTTTTCTCTTGCCTCAACGTCAGTCTTACCGTTTTCATAAGCTGAAGGTAGATATTTGAAAATAACTTTTAATGCCTGTAAAGCAAGTCCGTCCGTATAGTCCGTCGCCATCATCGAGGCATATGCCTCAAGAGCGTGCGTTACAGCGTCAATACCGGATGCTGCTGTTAAGCCCTTAGGTGCGGACATATGCAAGTCCGTATCAATAATAGCCATATCGGGCATAAGTTCGTAATCGGCAAGCGGGTATTTTACACCTGTATTCTGATCTGTAATAACCGCAAACGGTGTTACTTCCGAACCAGTGCCCGCCGAGGTAGGTATAGCAATAAAGTACGCCTTTTCACCCATTTTAGGGAAGGTATAAACTCTTTTTCTTATGTCGATAAAGCGCATTGCCATATCCATGAAATCAACTTCAGGATGTTCGTACATAACCCACATGATTTTGGCTGCATCCATTGCACTACCGCCGCCGAGTGCAATTATCGTATCGGGAGCAAAAGCCGCCATTTGCTTTGCACCTTCCTCTGCGCTTGCAAGTGTGGGATCGGGTTCAACATTAAAGAATGTTGTATGCGTCACGCCTATTTCGTCAAGCTTATCGGTTATACATTTTGTAAAGCCGTTGTTATAAAGAAAACTGTCTGTTACGATAAACGCCTTCTTCTTGCCCATAACGTTTTTCAATTCGTCAAGCGCAACAGGCAGACATCCCTTTTTGATGTATACTTTTTCAGGTGCCCTGAACCACAACATATTCTCTCTCCTCTCAGCTACCGTTTTAATATTCAAAAGATGTTTTATTCCTACATTTTCAGATACTGAGTTGCCGCCCCATGAACCGCAACCCAACGTAAGCGAAGGAGCAAGTTTAAAGTTATACAAATCACCTATTCCGCCGTGAGACGAAGGCGTGTTGACAAGGATACGGCAAGTTTTCATTCTTGCCCCGAATTTATCTATTTTATTCTGCGAAGTCGTTACATTCACATAAAGCGACGAAGTATGTCCGTAACCGCCGTCTGCTATAAGCCTGTCGGCTTTATTAAGCGCGTCGTCGAAATCTTTAGCCTTGTACATTGCAAGCACCGGCGAAAGCTTTTCATGTGCGAATTCTTCGGAAAGTTCAACCGATTCAACTTCGCCTATAAGAATTTTAGTTGCATCAGGCACTTTAACGCCTGCAAGCTCGGCAATTTTCTTTGCGCTCTGTCCTACTATCTTGGCGTTCAGTGAACCATTTATAATAATAGTCTTTCTGACTTTTTCCAGTTCTTCGGTTTTAAGGATATAGCAACCGCGTACGGCAAATTCCTTTCTTACTTTGTTATAAATTTTTTCGTCTATTATCACCGACTGTTCCGACGCGCAAATCATGCCGTTATCAAATGTCTTGGAATGGATTATCGAACTTACCGCAAGAAGAATATCGGCGCTTTCATCAATTATTGCAGGAGTATTTCCAGCACCGACGCCGATTGCGGGCTTGCCGCTCGAATATGCGGCTTTAACCATACCCGGACCGCCTGTTGCAAGAATTAGGTCAACCTCTTTCATTACAAGATTTGTCATTTCAAGGTTAGGGACGTCAATCCAGCTGATTATACCTTCAGGCGCACCCGCCTTAACCGCCGCCTCATAAACTACTTTCGCTGCAGCTATTGTGCTTTTCTTTGCACGGGGGTGGGGACTTATAATACAGCCGTTTCTTGTTTTAAGACTAATTAATGTTTTGAATATAGCCGTCGAGGTAGGGTTAGTCGTGGGAATGACCGCACCTATAACTCCAATGGGTTCAACTATTTTCTTAATTCCGTAAGCCTTATCCTCTTCAACGACGCCGCAGGTTTTAACATTCTTATAAGTGTTGTAAATGTATTCTGATGCATAGTGGTTCTTAATAACCTTGTCTTCAACAATACCCATTCCTGTTTCTTCTACAGCGAGTTTAGCAAGAGATATTCTCTCCTTATTTGCCGCAGTAGCACAGGCAAGAAAAATTTTATCAACCTGTTCCTGCGTATAGGTAGCAAAAATCTTCTGTGCTGCTTTTACCCTGCTGATTTCCTGTTCCAGCTTTTCAACACTGTCGCAGATACCATAGTCCAACTTAAAATCCATATGTCCTCCCATTGAATTGTTTATTTATGTATTATGCAAATAACACGTTTTTAATCGCTATTTATT
>JAIDSQ010000074.1 GCA_029061155.1 Clostridia bacterium | reverse complement strand
GCCTAAGATAGCGACTTTAAGTCCTTTGAGTTTGCCGAACTTTCTCCTCAGTGCAAGCATGTCCAGAAGGGCCTGGGTGGGGTGTTCGTTCATTCCGTCGCCGCCGTTCAAAACGCTGGCTTTGACGTGCTCGGAAAGTAGCTTGGGCGCGCCCGCCATTGGGTGGCGGATTGCTATGAAGTCGACTTTTAAAGAGTCCAAAGTTTCGCCCGTGTCGATAAGCGTTTCGCCCTTTTGTACCGAGCTTGTCGCAACGGATATGTTGACTTCGCTTGCGCCGAGGTATTTGCCCGCAAGCTCGAACGAGGTACGCGTTCTCGTGCTGTTTTCGTAAAACAGGGTTATAAGCGATTTGCCCGAAAGAAGATGCGACTGCTTGTTTTTGCCGTCAAGAAATTTTCGCATTTCGTCGGCGGTATCGAGAATTTCGCAAATCTCTTCCGCGCTTGTGTCATACAGACCCAAAAGGTCCTTTTTTTTCAGCATTATTTCTCCTTATAAAAAAAGCGGTAAAGGCGTTAAAATTACGAACTTATAAGTCCGTCTGCGCCTTTCCGCTTTTAAAAATATCCACGTGAACCGTAAAATTTGTATTGCATTTTAATGTACCGTTACTCGTTTATAACTGTAGATAAGTATACCACTATATATACCAAATGTAAAGTGTTTGACTTATACTTGTCATAAAATTCTTTGCAGGGTGAAACCCACTTTGTCGCACGAGGTGAGGACATATTCTATGCCGTCCATTACCGTCCTGAAGGGGAAATAATTTTCGCCGTGGATATGGCCGAAAATTACCTTTTCAACACCCTTTTCTTCAAACAGTTTTGTGAACAAAGTCTGCGGAGTTTTGAGACTGAAGGGCGGGTAATGAATTAAGGCTAATACCCTGTCGCCCTCCTTTTTTACTTTCTCTACTTCCTTGAAACAAAGGGCAAATCTTTCCGCCTCTCTTAGGTAAAGTTTTTCGTCGTGGGCGGTGTAGTCGGTGCTGCCGGGGCACGTCCACCCGCGCGAACCGCATATGATGACATCGTCAAATTTTACGCAGTCGTTCTGGAGAAAGTAGAAGGTTTCGTCGGGTGCACGGTCGCGGAGTTTTGTAATACCGCTCCACCAATAGTCGTGGTTTCCGCGGATAAAAATTTTTTTACCTTTAAGACCTTTAAGACTGTTTAAATCGTACAGCCCTTCGTCCAAGGTTATGCCCCAGCTGATGTCCCCGCAGATTAAAACTATATCTTCGTCGGACACCTTTTTATCCCAGTCGCTCTTTATTTTTTCAAAGTGATTTTCCCAGCCCGGGCCGAACACGTCCATAGGCTTGTCCGCCTTACCCGACAGGTGCAAATCGCTTATAGCAAAAATCTTCATACAGTCATTGTAACATATAATTCCGCATTTTTAAAGCATTTTTAACAAAAAAAGGGTGATTATGTGTGACATAGTACTATATTTAAGCCCAAAAACAGCGTAAAATTGTGGTCGGCGGGGCAAAATGCTCCGCCGAACCTATTAACTACGCTCTGCCGCCTACTCAAATACGAGTTTCGGAAAAACGTTGTTTTTGTGATTTTATTGCTTTGAACAAGTCTTGCCCTGCGGGTATAAGGGGAGCTCGAAGAAACCAGCGCATACCTCTTGCGAATACTCCTGTGCGGGCGGAATAGCGCAGTAGCCGTAACTGGGAACGAGTATTTCAACGTCAATTGCAACCTTTAAAATTACCGTAAGACAAGCGTTTACTCTGAACGTGCCGCTTGCAGAATCGAACGTGCCTTCCGCGCATACAGCCGATACTTCCGCATTGATCTGGTAGGGCATTATAGACGGTGCGGGAACGAATAACAGTACGTCCTGAGCGACTGAAATCGTTGCCTGCGCAACGCCCTCCACTCCGTTTGCGTCGGTGTAAACAATCTCTACGGGGATACCGATTGTTGCCGAAACACGGGCGCAGCCGGGCTTGTCGGTAAGCCTTTCAACGTTGAGATTTGTGATTACTCCGGTCGAAGTTGTCGACCTTGCAGAAATAAAAGTCAAGGGGTATGTAGGGTCGGCGGGAACACTGTCCGAAAGAGTTAAAGTATAGTTTTCTATCTGTATCTGCTTAATGCACGCGTCGAAGATTTTACGCGCCTGAATACACACTTTTTCACACAGACCGTTTAAGGGATTTCCGCTTATGGTGCCGGGGCATTTATCCGATTGAAAATTGGAAAAAAATGACATTTTGACCTCCGTTTAATTTTATATTACATTATATGCCGCGCCCGCTTAAGTCGGCACAAATAATTTGCAGGTCGGGTATACGGGCTTATAGTTATTGAGTTTTTTCAACCTCTCTTCTTCTATCCCGAATTTTTGCGCAACGCTTTTGTAGCTGTCGCCGGGTGACGCGCAGTATTCGGTAAATTTTCCCTGCCCAACCCGCACTATCGCGCCCGCGAACACTTTGCCGCATACGGGGGCGTTAAACGCCTTTTGTACGTCCGCGGCGCTCTGCCCGCGCTTTACCCTGAAATATTTGCTTTTGTCGGTAACGAGCGTAAACATTTGTATATAATACGTTTAAAGCATTTGAAAATGTTCATAATTGCGCCGTAAAATTTGTAGAATATTGTTGATGAAACAGAATATTTACAGGTCGGCGGCAATGGTTACCGTATTTTCCACAATAGAAAAAGCGTTGAGTTTCTTTTACAGAATTGTACTGTCACGGATAATCGGGGCGGAAGGACTGGGCATTTATCAGATTTGCCTGTCCGTTTTCGCCGTGTTTTTAACCGCCGCCTCAAGCGGTATTCCAGTTACGGTTTCAAGGCTTATGGCAAAGAGCGGAGCCGAAAGAGACGTGCGCGGTAAAAATTCCGCCGTAACCGCGGGAATTGTAGGCACTCTGATTTTCACCGTGCCCATAGCAATAATTCTGTTTTTCGGCAGAAATCTTTTAGATTTTCTGTTTTCGGACGACATGTGTAAAAATATATTCCTTTTACTTCTACCGGGGCTTGTGCTGACTTCGATTTACGCGGTAATTCGCGGTTCGTTCTGGGGCAATAAACAGTTTTTGCCTTACAGCATAATCGAGCTTTTGGAGGACGCCGTTATGGTTATCCTCGGCTGTATTCTGGTATACGGGATTGCCGACCCTGTTTTAGGCGCGCAGAGGGCGACCATTGCCGTGCTCGTTTCGTATGTATTTTCGTTTATTCTTTCGCTTTGCTGGTACTTCATCAAAGGCGGAAGGTTTGCCAACCCCAAAAACCAGTTAAAGCCGCTGTTTGCCTCCTCCCTGCCCATCACCGCAATGCGCACTTCCACTTCGATTTTAAATTCTGCGGTTGCCGTCATTTTACCTTTGCTTTTAATGAAAGCTTATAACCTTACAAATTCGGAGGCGATAAGCCTTTACGGCGTTGCTATAGGAATGAGCGTGCCCATACTGTTCATTCCCTCCTCTCTTATCGGTTCGATATCCGTTGTCATTGCGCCCGAGCTTTCGGGGAATTTTTATAAAAATAACACCGCACTTGTTAAGTACGACGTTGAAAAGTCCGTTAAAGCGGCAATTTTTATAGCAACTCTTTTAGTGCCCGTGCTGTTTGTGCTCGGCGGGGATATAGGCGAAATTCTGTACTCAAACGAGCTGAGCGGGGAAATTGTGCACAGGTGTGCATTCATTCTTTTACCTATGTGCATTACAATGATTACCACCACAGTTTTGAATTCTATGAACTGCGAAAAGAGGACGCTTGTATACTTCATTGCGGGCGCGGTTTCGATGCTCGTCTGCATATTCGCGCTGACGAAGTTTATTGGCGTATACTCGTATATGATAGGCCTTGCGTCAAGCTACGTTATTACCGGCGCGCTCAATTTAAACCTTCTCAGAAAAAAGTGCAAGGGGCTGAAACTTATTAAGTACACGGTACATTCTCTGATTGTGCTTGCGGCGTCTTGTATGTTCGGTTCGTTTCTGAACGGAATACTTGAAAACTTTGTTCCACCGCTCGGCAGACTGTTTATCTGCACGCCCGCCTGCCTGATGTTTACAACCGCGTTCTTATACTGCCTTGAAATGTTTACGCTTACTCCCTTCAAAAAGCTTATTTCGAGAAGATAGGTTTTGCCTCTGTCAAAAGCTTTAAAGCCAATGCCACAAGGAATGCGCCGAACAGCTTTTTTAAGACGTCGGAAGGCAGCAGCGAGGCTAAAAAACCCGACAGAACGGAAGTTACGATTGCGGGAATTACTATCCACAGAAGTCCTTTGGTTTTTAAAAGTCCGTTTTCTTTATGCACTTTTAAAGTGAACAGCGCCATAGGCAGAAATGCAATAAGGTTTGTTGCCTGCGCGACATGCTGTTCTACCCCTAAAATTATCGTAAGGGCGGGTATCAAAATTGTACCGCCACCCATTCCCATACCGCCCAACATTCCCGAAAAAAAGCCGGCAATCAAAAACAATATAAAACTCAAAATAAAAGCCTTATTCCAGCCGCAAACATAACGGCGATGAAGATATAATTTATTACTGTCTTGGGACAGCCCGACAACATAAACGCCCCTACTATTCCGCCCGCGACGCTGCCCAGCGCCGCGGGTATTATTACGTCCGCGGCGGCATAGCCGTTTATAATATAGATAAGCGCGCTTGCCGCACAGACGGGGGCGATTACGAATATCGCCGTGGCATGCGCTTGCTTGTCTTCGTAGCCCAACATCTTACCCAAAAGGGGTACGGCAACCATTCCTCCGCCCCCGCCGAACAGTCCGTTTACGGCGCCCGTAAGCGCGCCTGCAGTCAATCTGCCTAAAAAACTTGTTTTCATTTACATCTAAGTATGGGCAATAAGGCAAAAATAATTAAAAAATTTGTTTAATGCTGTTATAATTGCTTGATTAAAATGCGCTTTTATATTAAAATATCAAAGTACGATTATTTATTAAGGAAAATACGTTATGTCAAAACACTTATCTAACAAACGCAGACTTAAATACGTTTTGCTTGCGCTGACCTGCACGGCTACATTTGCCGCGTCCGGACTTACGGCGTGCACTCCTCAGGAAGACGATACTACCGAGGACAATAAAAAAACTACAAAGGAGGATACACAACTTCTTAAAAACGGCAACTTCGAGTTTTACGACGTGCCCGAAAAAGAGAAGGACGGCAACGAGCCTGTGTACCTCATAAATACCCCCAACAACTGGTCGCACATGGGCGCAAGCTCTTCGGCTATGTCCGGTATTATAAATACGAGCAAGAGCGCATGGGATACCCTTTATGACGAAGAGCTTAAGGACAAGCTTGACGCCAATAACGAACTGGATAAAAACGATGCCGATTACAAAAAGCTGTACATCGACTATAACGGTATGAAGTCTTCGGATATTTTATACCGCGACACCTACGCCGCGCTCAACTCTTCAAGGATTGAAAACCACGAGGAGTATTTCCACATTACCTCCGAGGACGGAAAATATTATTATAACGGCGAGGAAGTTTACGCCAAGACGGGCGACAACGATTCCAAGACCTTCTACTTCGACGCCGACCTCACGCAGCCTATTTCCGCGGAGCGCATAGGGAACCCCGGCACCCACTACGATATCAAAGACGAGGCAAGCGGTTCCTACTACATTGACGAAAACGGCGAAAAGGTTACCGTCTATAAGGACGAGAAGGGCGACTACTATCTCAACCACAACGAAACCGACGGCTATACCGGAACGCTTTCAAGCATTTTAATGCTGCACAACTATTCCGACGCTAACCACAACGGAATTGCGCAAAGTTACTCTTCCGTGACCGTTGACCTCCCTGCAAATACTGCGGCGGAAATTTCGGTCTGGGTTAAGACGCAGGACCTCCTCTACCACGGCGGTGAAAACGTTACCCAGGACAGAGGCGCTTATATTAGCGTTTCACACTCGGTCGGCAGCACTTCTCTTGACGAATTTACCATTTCAAGCATTAACACCCAAAAGCTTTTGGGCGATACACAGGAAAACAACGGCTGGGTTCAGTACACCGTTTACGTTAAATCCTGCGACTTTGCGAACAGCTCGGTTTCTTTAATGCTCGGTCTCGGCGAGACGGACAAGCCCGTTGAAGGTTACGCCTTCTTCGACGACCTGACTGTCAAGCAGTTTTCAAACATCAACGACAAAAACTGCACTTACAATGACAACAAGGCTGAAATAGAAAAAGATTACGTTATAATCAACGGCGACGACGAAAATAAAACGACGCGCAAAGCCATTGCCTCGTTAGAGAGCGACAAGTCCGAAAAGATTTTCCAGGCGGACGTTTACAAGAGAAACAATAAGACGATATCCGAACGTTTCTCCGGCTGCTACCACTACCTTCTTGACCTGGCGTCGAGCAAAGAATACGAGAAATACACTTATGCTAACGGCGTAACCGCAGGTCTTACCGTTGACGAAAACGATTACGTATCTTCGACGGACTACTCCTTCGGCAACAACGTGGGCGCGGACATTAATTTTGAAACGGCGGGCAAGGTTAAACTTCCCGATGCTTTGAAGAGCCTTACGGCGGGAATTAACACAAGCGCGGACTTCATTACGCTTACCGCAGTAAACGACAATAACAAACTTACTTCGGCGCAGACGGATTACTTTGCAAAGCTTAACGAGGCTTTGATTACTGCAAGAAATCTGCCCAACGCTGACGACAACACCAAGTCGCTTGTTATGCTTTCCGCAAGGGGCGCGGCTTACACCTCCTCCTTCGAGCTTACGGTTGAAAAGGGCAGCTACAATATAATTTCCTTCTGGCTTAAGACTTCGGATATGGAAGGCGCTACGGCTGCAACGGTTAAGCTTACCGACGTTGACAACGACGATACGACGGCAAACATTACCCTTGACACCACCGATATCGTTACCGACCTTAACGACGCGGAAGATATTTATAACGGCTGGGTACAGTGTTTCTTCTTCGTTCATAATGAGGATAATTCGGACGACGGCGCAAAGACGTTAAAGCTTGAATTCAGTTTCGGGAACACAACGATAAGCGGAACGGACGTAAGTTCGTACAAAGCGGGCTGGGCGGCAATTACCAACGTGCAGACGCTCACCAATATCGACGAAGATACGTTCAAGCTTACAAACGCAGGCGACCATTCGTCCTTGCTGGAAATACCCGAAAATCCCGAAAAGAACACCCATGCGTTTGCCGAAGTTTACGGCAACCAGTCGAATGAAATAAAGGAAAATATCGTTAAGCCTTCAAATTACAGCGGTGTTAACGGCGGCAGCTCCAAAATAGTTAATAACGGTGCTATCTCCCACCCCTTTGATTCCATTGATACGAACAGCTATGCCGGTCTTATCAATAAAGAATACGTAGGCACGTACTATAATAAAGACTGGTACAGCGAGCTTACGGCAAGTTTCGGCATTGATAAGAACGCAATTTCCGCACAGGAAAGCTGGAACAAGGTTTTCGATGAAAAGGCTTACCAGCCCCTTATTATCATTAATAAATTAAGGGATTACGCTGAAAGCGTTACGGTCAATGAGAAAAATTACACCAACTACTATATCGAAGCAGAAGACGGAAATATAGTAGGTTACGACGGAAAGAAATTCAGAAAAGCCACCTCAAGCGACGTATACAGCGAAGATACAAAGTATTATAACTTAGCACTTAACTACGGCTACGTAGGCACCAACGCCTCCGTAAGCGCAAACAGCTATTCGGCTGTAAGCGTAAGAGTTAAGGTTTCGGCAGGCGCGGTTGCGTACGTATATCTTACCGATACTTCCGCAGGCAATAAAGTGCTCGACTTCGACACTCCCTCCTACACCTTCTGGTACGACGTGGACGGAAACGTGTTGAAGGGCGAAATCGACGAAGACGCATCGCTTGCAGACAGAAAGGCTAACGTGCTCTACTCACTGAGAACTGACGGCCTTTACGAGGATAGCGAAGGCAAGCTTTATGCAAATACCTGGAACTATACCAAATTATATAAAGACCAGTCCAAGCACTACTATGACGAGAACGGCGTAGAAGTAAGCTTTGAAGATCTTGTCGGAAGTGAAACATATTACGCCTCCGCTACGGATAAGACGGTAATGGCTAACCACTTCCTTGTGACGACAAGCGGTACAAAGGTTTACGAATACAAGGACGGTAATTACTATTATATCGTAAACGGCAAAACGCAGGACAGCGTGGTTAATCCCTTCAATCCAAGCTACGCAAGATACTCCGATATCAATGAGAAGTACACCGTATGCATAGACGCGCGCTATGACGCTAACGGCAAGTACTTCACCGAAGAGGGTTGCGGTGCGCTCGGCTATGACAAGGACGGCAAAAAGGTTGCAGACAAATGGATTACCGTCACGTTTGTAATTCATGCCGGCAGCGCGGCTAAGAACTACCGCCTTGAACTTTGGAGCGGCTCGAGAGAGAACACGGGCGTTGACGCTGACGGCACGACCGAATTCAAGCAGGGCAGCAGCGTATTGTTCGATTACAGCTACACCTCCGTTTCAAACGACGATTTAAAGACCTATTACGAAAACCAAATTATCAAGGCTTATCAGAAACTGCTTATTGGAAACGGCGTTACGGAATTTGAATCTTCGTCTGAAAATATAAGCTACTACGAAAAGCTTGCAAAAGAAAATAACATCACGGTTACTGGCGACATATTAAACAGCTATAAAGCTCAGTACTACACCTACAGTCTGTATGACTCGGCTAACTTCCAACCCTTCAATGCAGATGTTGCTGACGAAACGGCTACGGGTTATGATTATAAATTAAGCGATTACAACGAATTATTAGCATATCTTGAAATTAAGGAAGACGACGCATATACGGTATTTACCGATTACGCAACAGTTGACCAGGATATAAAGCTTGGCACTTCCGAGGACAAGGAAGAGGAAGAAACCGAGGATAAAAAAGATTCCAACATATGGCTCCTCATCTCCTCCATCCTGCTCGTCATTGCACTTGTATTTGCTATGATTGCTATACTTGTAAGAGATAAGCTGAAGAAGTTGCGCAGAACTAAGGTTACGGGTAAGAACACTTACGACCACAACAAAGTTAACCGCTATATGAGAAAGCTCAAAATCAACAAGGAAGAAATTGAAGAAGTTGACGCTCCTGCGGTAGAAGACGAAGTTGTTGAACAACCTGTTGAAGAGGCTGAACAGCCCGCTGTGAAAGTTGAACAAGAAGTTGAACAAACTCCCGAAGAGACTGCGGCTGACGAACCCGAAAACAAAGACGAGTAATTAAAACTCAATAACAAAAAGTCCCCGCTACTATTCGTAGCGGGGACTTTTTTAGATACGCTCCTACTCTCTAAGGGGTATCATACGTGACAACCCTTGCTTTTACTGTTTGGTTATGATATAATATAATTAAGATAAACAGTAATTTAGCGAGGTATTTGATATCAATGCAGAATAATGAAATTGAAATACGCAGAGCAAAACCGTCTGATATTGAAAGAATTGACTGCTTGCTTTTTCAGGTACACAAAGTACACAGCGACGCACGCCCCGATTTATTTG